>JAMCRJ010000036.1 GCA_023381645.1 Gammaproteobacteria bacterium | reverse complement strand
GGACAATGCGGCGGGATTGAAATCGCCTTTTTCCAGATGGGACCACCGATATTCACCAGAACAGCCACCCTGCCCCTGCGCTCCGCCGGAGCTTTCCCGCCATTGCCCTGCTGCTCGGTTCCAGCCTATGGGGCGTACTCTGGTGGCCGCTCCGCTACTTTCATGGAGCGGGCCTGCACGGCGCGTGGCTGATTTTTACCGTTTACCTACTGCTGGCGCTTCCAGCCGGGTTGTGGTCCTGGCGCCGTCGTCATGAGTTGCGGCAGCACGGACGCACTCTGGTCGGACTGTTCCTGCTTGGTGGCTGGACCAATGTGGCCTTCATGCTGGCGTTGGTGCATGGCGAGGTCGTCCGTATTTTGCTGCTCTTTTATCTTTCGCCGGTTTGGGCCATTTTTTCCGCGCGGATTTTTTTGAAGGAGGCGATCGGCTGGCGCGGCGTCCTTGCGGCCCTGCTGGCAGTGGCCGGGTCGGCTCTGGTGGTCAGCAATGGCCGGGGGTTTTCTTTTGCGGACCTCGATATGAATGACTTGCTCGCCATATCTTCGGGCCTCGCCTTCGCGCTGAGCAATGTCATTCTGCGTGCGGACACGGCACTCGGTGATATGCATCGCGCCACTGCGGTATGGTGGGGCTGTGTGCTGCTTGCCTTGCCTTTTGCGCTTTTTCAGCGGTTACCGGCACTATCCCTGCCGGACTATGGTTATCTGCTGGCCTTTTCCTGGCTGTGGATTGCCGGGGCGACGGTGGCGGTACAATTCGGTGTCGCGCGGATGCCGGTAAGCGTTTCGGCGGTGATCATGCCTTTTGAGGTCGTCGTGGGTGCACTATCGGCCTGGTGGTTGGCCGGGGAAGCACCGACGCTCCTCGAATCGTTCGGGGGGACCCTGATACTGACCGCGGCGCTTCTGCAGATTACCCGCAGCCAGGGGCATCCGGTTTTACTCGGGGGCGTCGAAATGGAGAAGGGCGAACTCTAACTGTTCACTGCGCTGGATGATTTGGTCGGCACCCCAGTGCTGCGGGTCGTTACCAGCCTCGATGTAGCCCCAGGCCGCTGCCCAGCAGCGAGTTCCCGCGCCCCTGCCTGCTGCCATATCGCGGGGATCGTCGCCGATCATGAGGCTGCGGGCCGCGCTGGCCCCCATCTCGGCGAGAGCGCGGGTGACCGGCATTGGATCAGGCTTGGCGTGCGTCGTCGTGTCGCCGCTGACGATGGCGGCGGGGGCAACGGGCAGTTTGAGCGCACTCAGCAAAGGCAGGGTCAGAAACCCCGGTTTATTGGTTACGACGCCCCATGCCAAGCCGCGCTCCGACAGGGTCGTCAGTGCTTTTGCCATACCCGGGAAAAGGGTGCTCCGTTCGCAGATATGGGCGGCATAAATCTCCAGAAACTCCGCTCGCAGGGGTGCAAAATCCGGGTCCTCCGGATGCACCTGAAAAGCCACCCGCAAAAGGCCGCGGGCGCCCTGGGAAGCGACCGGGCGGAGCATTTCCAGGGGCATGGCCGGCAAACCGCGTTCGGTACGCATCCGATTGGCTGTGGCTCCGAGATCGGGAGCCGTATCCACCAGGGTGCCGTCGAGATCGAAAAGTACGGCCGCCTGTTCAGACATTAGGTGCTGCTTTGCGCGCCTGACTCAGGTAGTTGACGCTGACATCATCGCTCAGACGTCCGCGGTGGCGGATCGGGTCAAAGTGCATGCCCTTGAGGGCCATGGTCTGCAGATGACTTTGGTGGGTCATGGCCAGCAACTCGCTGGGTCGGATGAACTTCCGATAGTCGTGGGTTCCGCGGGGGAGCAGTCCAAGCACGTATTCGGCTCCGACTATAGCCATCAGATAGCTTTTGGGGCCGCGATTGAGGGTGGCAAAAAAGGCATCTCCGCCGGGATGGAGCAGGCGGGCGCAAGCATCCACCACGGCGGCAGGGTCCGGCACATGCTCCAGCATTTCCATGCAGGTCACCACGTCGTAATACTCCGGTTTTTCCGTGGCCAGATCCTCGACGGCGATCTGCCGGTAGTCGATGTGGAGATGGTTGGCATCCGCATGGGCGCGCGCCACGTCCAGGCTGTCCTCCGCGAGATCGATCCCGGTAACCTCCGCCCCCTGACGCGCCATGGCTTCGGCGAGGAGCCCGCCCCCGGTACCCACGTCCAGCACTTTTTTGCCCGCCAGCCCGCCACAGCCTCTGGCGACAAAATCCAGGCGCAACGGGTTGATTTCATGCAGGGTACGAAATGGCCCATCGGTATCCCACCACTGATCGGAGAGGGCGTCGAATTTGTTCACTTCAGCCTGATCACTATTCATCTGTCATTATCCTTTTCACGAATGCGCTCTACCCAGCCCCGAACGCGTGCGAACAGTTCCTGCGTGTCCCAATCCACGGCTCGTCCTTGGACGACACGCGGGTTACCGTTTACCCAGACATGGCTGACCTGATCGCGGCCCGCACAATACACCACCTGCGAGACCGGATCGTACACCGGATAAGTCGCCGGGTGATCCAGGTCAATGGCGATGCAGTCGGCGGCCTTGCCGGGTTCCAGGCTACCCGTTTCCGCACCCCAGCCGATGGCTTCCGCGCCTCCCAGGGTTGCAGCTTCCAAGGCCTCCCAGGCGGGGAAAGCGGTGGGATCCCCACTCACACCTTTCGCCAACAAGGCTGCGGTGCGCAATTCACCCAGCATGTCGAGGTCGTTGTTGCTGGCCGCGCCATCGGTACCGATCGCCAGCCGGGTGCCCTGTTTGCGCAGGGTGGCAACAGGTGCCATTCCGGAGGCCAACTTCAGATTGGATTCGGGGCAGTGGGCTACCTGCAGGCCACTGTTCCGGCAGATCGCCAGGTCCTCTTCATTCAACTGGGTCATGTGAACGGCAAGAAAGTGTTGATTCAATAGCCCCAGTCGGGCCAGCCGCGCCAGCGGCCGCATGCCGTCCCGGGCAATGGCCTCATCGATTTCATGCGCTGTCTCGTGGACATGCATATGCAGGGGCAGTTTTTCGCTGGCGGCCAGATCGCGCGCGCCGCAGAGCCCCGTATCTCCCACCGTGTACGGCGCGTGGGGCGCGATGCTCTGGTGAATGAGGGGCATCCGGCGCAGGCGTGGCAACAAGTCTGCAGCCAATTGCAGACAGACGTCGGCGTTCGCCGCGTAAGCCGTGGGGAAGTCGATGACGACATGTCCGATGGTAGCCCGCATGCCCATGCGCTGGGCGACTTCCGCCGCGGCTTCCGGGAAGAAATACATGTCATTGAAGGTGGTGGTGCCGCCGCGCAGCATCTCCGCAATAGCCAGTTCGGTGCCTATGGCCACAAATCCGGGGCTGACAAAACGACCTTCCACGGGCCAGATATGTGCATTCAGCCACGTCATCAGCGGAAGGTCATCCGCGAGTCCGCGCATCAGGGTCATGGCCGCATGGGTATGGGCATTGACCAGTCCGGGCATCAGGACATGTTGGTCGAGGTGGGTCATGCTGGCCGCGGTGTAGCGCGTGAGTATTTCTGCGGCGGGACCGATGGCAACGATACGCCCATCCTGCACCGCCAGCGCGTGATCGTGGAGCACGGTGCGCGGGCGAACCGGTACTACCCAACGGGCGCGAATGACCTGATCAACCGACTGCATTCCCGATTTCTCCAAACCCACACGGACCTCTGCCTTCTGGAAACCGAAGGCACCATATTAGCACAGGGGTGGCTTCGGATCAGCCGTTGACAATCCTCCTGATCGCCTCGGCATAGGCCCATACCGTTGCCGAGTAATAGGTATTCGGGTTATAGCCCATGATGGCGTAAAAATTCGGGTAGGCGATGAACAGGGTCGGGCCATGCTCTGTCTGCAGGCGCAGCAGGCCTACGGGCGTGGATCCCGGAAGTCCGGACGGCACCTCCGGACGGATGCCGGCGGCGCGTAGTTGCGCGAGCGGGTGCCTGCCACGCAGGAATGGCGCTACGTTCGTTCCCCGATTGCCGGATACTTGGCTCAACACCGGCTGCCCCGGCTGCCAGCCGTGGCCACGGAAGAAGTTGGCAGTAGAAGCGAGGACGTCGGCAGGTGAGTGCCACAGGTTGGGCATCGGCCCGCCGGGAGGATCATTCCATGTGACCCCGTAGCGCAGGTAACTGCTGGCGAGAAACTGGGACATGCCCATGGCACCCGCCGGTGAACCCTGGAGTGTCCCCGGAGGGACGCCCAACCGCTGCGCGAGCTTCAGGGTTTCCGCGGTTTGATGCAGAAAAAACCGGCGCCGCCCCGGTAATGCCAATGCCAGGCTCAAATTGCTGTTGAGCACGGAAAATTTGCCCAAAAAGGTCCCGAAACCCGTTTCGATATTCAGGATACCCATCAGAATCGGCCCGGAAACCCCATATTTTTGACTGACGGCCTGCAGTAACGCGGCGTGATCACGCCAGAACTGTACGCCCCGGTCCAGACGGTTCTGCCGCAAAAAACGATCCCGATAACGCCACCACGGATAGGGTGTCGCGGGAGCGGCGGAAGGGGGTGGGGGCGTCATCATTTCCACTGCGCGGGCATTGAAACGGGCGTTTTGCAGGGCAGGAATCACATAGTCGGCGGGCAGGCCATTCCGCTCCTGCAGGTGGCAGGCGATTTCCTGCAGGCGTTGCTGGTATCGGAGCGGGAAATTCTGGAATGCCACATTGCTGACGCAGGTACTGCGGGCCTTCCGGGTGAGCGCGGCGCTGGGTTGCTCGGGCATGGGTGCCGCAGGCAGCGGCGGCAGTGGGGCTGGTGCTGTGACCGCTGGTGCAGCCGGTGGATTCACCGGGCCGACGTTGGTCGCGCAGGCTGATGAGGCTGCGGCTATGCAGGTCGCCAGTATCGTCTTCGGAAGCAAGGCCCAATTTTTATGCATGACATTTTCACCAACGAGGATTCCGGAAATGTTCGATTGAAGTGGCCGGGTCAAGGGGCCCCCATCGCCAGCAGTTCAGGGGGCATGGGACGCCGCACACCATCCAGACGCTCCGCCCAGTAAGGAATTCGCAAGCTTTGTACCGCCACACCCTGGCGGGGGTTCAGGGCGCTGACGAACTGGTCGCCGCCGATATAGATGCCGACATGGGAGAAGGGCTGGCCCATGGTGTTGAAAAATACCAGATCACCAGGACGAATGCGCCTGGGGTTTACCGAAGGCAAGGCGGCCGCCTGGGCAAAAGAGGTTCGGGGAATGTTTACGCCGGCGCGACGTAATACATACTGAATGAACCCGCTGCAATCGAATCCCGTCCGAGGGTTGTCTCCACCCCATTGATAGGGCTTGCCAATTTCTGCGATCGTATGCACGAGCACGGCATCGAGTATGGTGGTTTCCGCGCGATTGTCGTAAGCGGATGATGCGTTATCGGAAGATCGGACTGCTGGCGGCGGCGTCATGGTGGCACAGCCGCTGAGGGTCATGGTCAGCAATAGCAGAAGTCCGCCCCCACGCTTCACGGAACCCACAGGTGACATAACGTGTTGCTTTCGCATCGTCCTCTTCCCCCTTCTTTTCTCTATGAAAAGTAGATAGCCCAAATGTGCCAGTTTGGCAAGGGGAAGTTCTGGTTCTGCAGCGGTTCTTGACGCACGTTGCACAGAAGGCTAGGATACGCGCACTTTTCCCCGGTAGCTCAGTCGGTAGAGCGGGTGACTGTTAATCACTAGGTCGGCAGTTCGAGCCTGTCCCGGGGAGCCAAGTTAATCAGGTTGTTAGCCTTTCTTGTGCGCTATCAAGTAAAGGGGATTGTGACAAATTTGTACCAGTGGACGATAGC
>JAMCRJ010000097.1 GCA_023381645.1 Gammaproteobacteria bacterium | reverse complement strand
AGTTGCGTCTGGAAAGGCTGCTGGCCAGGGTCGAACAGGACATTGGACCGCTGATATTCGATGCCAAGGTGGCACTCGCGGATATCAAACATATTACCCGGACCGGGCGAGTACAGATGGATCGGGTGGACTCGACACTCAGGTATCTGAGTGTGGAGATCATGGATACCGCGGATACCCTGGTTCGTCCGGTTCGGGAACTGGGGTTGTGGTATCATGCGCTACGCACAGGGTGGCGTTATTTTTCCCGGAAACATTAGCTGGAAACAGTGAGGAGACCACAATGAAGAACGCGGAAGGCTTTGTTATCGGAGTGCTGGTTGGCGCCGTTGGTGCCCTGCTGCTGGCCCCGGCCAGCGGCGCAGAGACGCGCCAGGAATTGCGGCGCGCGGTCGACAAAGGCCGCGATCGTCTACGCAATATGGAGTCTGTGGCGGAAGAACGCATCGGCGTACTCATTGACGAAATCCAGGAAAAAACTGCACATCTGATGGATGTGGGCGGTGACTTGGTCGAGTCCAAACGCCAGGACCTGCTGGAGGCCATTCAGGTGGCCAAGCGCGCACTGGCTGAGGAGCGGGATATCCTGACCCGGGCCAGCCGGGCGCGCCGTGTCGAGATGCAGGACATCGACCACTAAGGACTCCTGTGGGGGCCTTACGACTTTTTATGGTGTAATCAATCATTTCATGGCGCGGTGCTGGATCGGGACGGCTATGATGGGCGGGCCGAATTTCACAAGGAGATATACATGGCTGACAAGTTGCTGATGGTTATGGTGAACACCGATCCTTCCAACCCCCAGGAGTTGGGTGCGCCCTTTTTTCAGGCGACGGTGGCTGCCGCGATGGATTTTGAGGTCGAAGTTGTACTGACCGCCCGCGCCGGCGAGCTGGCCAAGAAGGGTGTAGCGGAGAAAATGTTTGTTATGCCGGGCAGCCCCAAGAGTGTCTACGACTTTATCAAGGACGCCCATGAGGCAGGCGTGAAGTTCTTTGTCTGCACCCCGACCCTTGAGTTGTGGGAATGCACCAAGGAAGACCTGATTCCCGAAATCCAGGACATCGTCGGTGGCGCTTATGTCATCGAGCAGGCAATGGATGACGACGTGGTCACCTTTACCTACTAGTGCCATTATGACACCCACCCATTTAGGGCCCGCTGAGCATCTATTCAGCGCGGAAGAGGTGGAGACGGCCATCCAGCGGATGGCCGTTGCCATTAATGAAGAGATGGAACATCTGACGCCGCATCGTCCGGTGGTATTGCTTTGCGTGCTGACGGGTGCCGTCGTGGTGGTCGGCCAGTTGATGCCGCACCTGCGTTTTCCCCTGGTGCTTGATTGTGTACAAGTCGGTCGCTATGGTGCCGAAACCAATGGTGGTGTCTTGCAGTGGCGCATGCGCCCCAAGGAATCACTGGCAGGTGCGGTGGTTTTGCTGGTGGACGACATCCTTGACGAGGGCGTGACCCTGCAAGCTTTGCAGGAATATTGCGTGGTGGAGGGCGCTGCCGCCGTTCATACGGCGGTGATGGTGCGAAAAACCCGTTCCCGCGCGATCGAGGTACGAGTGGACTATGTGGGGTTGGAAGTGCCGGATCGTTTTGTGTTTGGGTACGGGCTGGATGCCCGCGGCCTGGGGCGGAATGCACCGGGTATTTTTGTTTTGCCGGAGGACGGCTGATGGGTGTGGCGGGCATTATCGGTGGCAGTGGCCTGACCGGGCTCAAAAATTTGCAAATTCGTCACCGCCGGGTAATCCGTACGCCCTTTGGGGAGACATCTGGCCCCTTGACCTTTGGTCAACTGGGTGGGCAGGAAGTCGTTTTCATCGCGCGCCACGGCTATGGCCATACCATTCCCCCGCACCGGGTCAATTATCGCGCCAACGTCTGGGCGCTTCATCATGTCGGGGTGACGCATGTCGTGGCGGTGGCGGCGGTGGGCGGAATCACGGCAGCCATGCGGCCAGGCGTTCTCTGTCTGCCTGATCAACTGATCGATTATACCAGCGGGCGTCCCAGCACCTTCTTTGAAGGCGGCGAGAGCATGGTGGTACATATCGACTTTTCCGAGCCCTATTGTCAACCGCTACGTGAGCGCCTGCTGCAGGCGGCAGGATCTGCGGACATCGTCGTTATCGACGGTGGCACTTATGCGGCCACCCAGGGGCCACGTCTGGAAACCATTGCTGAAATCCGCCGTATCGAAAGGGATGGTGGCGATGTGGTGGGGATGACCGGGGCTCCAGAAGCGGTATTGGCGCGGGAAATCGGCCTGTGCTACGCGCCCCTGTCGCTGGTGGTAAATCCGGCGGCGGGCAAGTCGGCGGAGCCCATTACCATGGAGGCCATCGACATGGTAATGCATGAGGGGATGGAAAAGGTGCGAAAAGTGCTGGGGAATGTCGTACCGCTGCTTGCGGATTGCCCGCAGTGCGGTTGTGGCACAGCGGTGGGACCGGAAGCTCTCCGGCAGTTGCATAGCAAGAAGTAAGCTGCGGCTTTGCTCCGGCCCTTCAGCGCATGGTGACGAATTCCTCGGCGCTGGTGGGGTGGATGGCAATGGTGTCGTCAAGGTCCTGTTTCGTCGCCCCCATGCGCAGCGCTACCGCAAAGCCTTGGAGCATTTCATCCACACCGTCGCCGATGGCGTGCAGACCGACGATCTTTTCCTCCCGGCCCACCGTGACCAGCTTCATCGCCGTTTTTTCCGGTTCTGCCGCAAAAGCGCGGAACATCGGGGTGAAGGTCGTCTGGTAGACCTTGACCGCCTCTTCTCCATATTGCTCCTTGGCGACTGCCTCACTGAGGCCGACCGTCGCGATGGGGGGATGACTGAAGATCACCGTGGGTACCACGAGGGTGTCGAGATGCCGCTCCGTCTGGTTGCCGAAGATGCGGTCGGCGAGACGGCGCCCGGCGGCGATGGCTACCGGGGTGAGGGCTGGGCCCGCAGTGACATCGCCGACCGCGTAGACGCCCGGTGCATCGGTGTTCTGAAACGCATCCACGGGGATGAAACCCTGCGGGTCGGCAGTAATGTTTGCGAACTCCAGACCAAGGTCGGCGCTGTTGGGACGACGGCCGATAGCCCAGATGACGGTATCCAGCCCTCCGAGGCAGTCGCCATCGTGAAAATGCAGGCATAAGCCATCGGCGCGTTTTTCCAGTTCCCGGACCTGGCGCTGGGCGAGGAGGCTGATGCCTTGGCGGAGCATGGCGTCCATCAGGCTCTCGCGCAGCATCGGATCGAAATCATTGAGGAAATGCCTGCGGCGCATGACCAGGGAAACGTCACTGCCGAGAGCGTGGAGTACCCCGGCGAGCTCCACGGCGATATAACCGGCGCCCACCACGGCAACACAGCGGGGCCTCGATTCCAGCGCGAAGAATCCGTCCGAGGTGATGCCCAGTTCTGCACCCGGAATGTCGGGCCAGACCGGATGCCCCCCGGTGGCGATCAGGATGTGTGCGGCTTCCAGGGTGCTGTCGCCGACATGGATTCGATGCGCGCCGGAAAAACGGGCATGTCCGCGGATCAGGGAGACGCCGTTACCATCCAGGCCTTGGGCATAGCGGTCATTGAGTCGCCCGATGTAGGTGTCACGCTGCTGCTTCAGGTGTTCCCAGTGGAACCGCGGTTCTATGGTATCGAAGCCATATTCTCCTGCCATCTTCATTTGCCCGGCAAGGTGGGCGGCATTCCAGTAGATTTTTTTGGGGACGCAGCCTGCATTCACACAGGTGCCGCCCAATGGACCGGCGGCGACCAGCGCGGTGACTGCCCCGTAACGGGCGGCGCGGTTGGCCATGGCAATGCCGCCGCTGCCTCCACCAATGACGATGAGATCGTAGGATTGTGTCATGATAGCTCCCTTTTTTCGGGGTTGAACGAGGCAAGAAGGACGTCATCCCCGGCATACTGCTGGAGATGACCATCCGAAGGGATGTGCCCTTATTTCCCGTGGAAATATTTCTCCAGGTCGTCTGCGCCGCCGATGTGCCTGCCGCCGATAAAGATCTGCGGCACGGTCGAACGTCCGCTCACTGCGCGAATCGTCCGTGAACTGACGCCGGTACCCATACCTGTCTTGATCTCTTCAAAGGCTATGCCGTGCTCCTTCAACATTGCTTTGGCGCGGGCACAATGTGGGCAGCCTTCGCGGGTAAAGATGGTGACGAATTCGGGATCGCGTGCCTCCGGGTTGATATAGTGGAGCATGGTATCGGCGTCAGAGACCTCGAAGGGATCACCGGGTTTGTCGGGTTCGATGAACATTTTCTCGATGATGCCGTTCTTCACCAGCATGGAGTAGCGCCAGGAACGCTTGCCGAACCCAAGTTCGCTCTTGTCCACCAGCATGCCCATGCCTTCCGTGAATTCGCCATTGCCATCGGGAATCAGGTGGATGTTTTCGACAGCCAGTTCCTTGGCCCAGGCGTCCATGACAAAGGCGTCATTCACGGACATGCAAAGGATGTCATCTACGCCATTTTCGCGAAAGGTCGGCGCAAGTTCATTGTAGCGCGGCAGATGGCTGGAGGAACAAGTGGGGGTATAGGCGCCGGGCAGGGAGAACACGATCACGGTCTTGCCCTGGAAAAGTTCGTCGGTGCTGACGTCACGCCACTGATTATCATCGCGGGTGCGGAACACGGCCTGGGGAACACCTTGGCCTTCTATGCTGGTCAGTTTCATCTCAGTCTCCTGTTTATGCTGCAGTTGCGGCACCATTGCCGATGTGCACCAGATTGTTCTGTGCTGCACATGGGCTGATAATAGAATAAGTCTAAAATAATATCAAGTATCAAAATGCTGGTCGAGGTGCGCGGTTCAGGCGGTGCTCCAGCCGAGATAGGCGGCGGCGGTATCGAGACCGCCGTAGCGAATCTGAAAGTCCGCCTGGGCACGGACGACCGCTTTGGCGTGGTAGGCAATGCCTATGCCGGCTTTGCGGATCATGGGCAGATCGTTGGCACCATCGCCGAGGGCGATGCAATGACCGGCGTCGGTGCCCAGGCCGATGGCCAGCAGGTCGAGGATGTCGGCTTTGGCGGCCGCATCGACGATATCTCCGAGAACCTGGCCGGTGATTTGCCCGTGGATGATTTCCAGGGTGTTGGCGAAGGCGTAGTCGAGGTCCAGTGCTTCCTGCAGGTGGCGGGTAAACTGGGTGAAGCCTCCGGATACGACACCGACCTCGACGCCCTGGGACTTGGCCGCGGCTACCAGTTCCCGGGCGCCGGGACTGAGCTGCAGTCGTTCGCGGATGATGGTGTCGATACTGCTTGCCGGAGTGCCGGCCAGCAGGCGCACCCGTTCGCGCAGGGAGGTCTGGAAATCCAGCTCGCCCGCCATGGAGCGTTCGGTGATGGCGGCGACCTGCCGTCTGAGACCGAGGTGTTCGGCCAATTCATCAATGCACTCGATGCTGATCAGCGTAGAATCCATATCGGTCAGCAGCAGGCGGAAATGCCCCTTGTCCCACAGTGGGGAAACAGCAACATCCAGCGTGATCCCCTCCAGGGCTTCGATGAGGCGGTGATTCACGGCGCTCAGAGGGCCGCGGGAACCGTGTAGGATCAGGGCCAGATCGTCGCCCTGGCAGTGGAGTACGCGGCCCGGCATAAGATTTTGCAGGTGAAGGGTGGTCAGTGCGCGGCGCAGCGCCTCGGGCCGCGCCGCTCCATGCAGCACCAGACGTACAGCGCTCTCGGCGCTGCTCATGGGAGCCCAGATCACCTCCCGCTCCTGGTGCAGGGCCTGGCGCGAGAGTTCGTCGAGGAAAGGGGCGATTTCACCGACGGTGACGGGCATATCCCAGCTTTGCAGCCAGCAACCCCATACCTCCTGGTGACTTTCCACTTCCGCCACCAGTTGGCCCATACTGGCCGGCAGA
>JAMCRJ010000073.1 GCA_023381645.1 Gammaproteobacteria bacterium | reverse complement strand
GAAACTTCTGAAGTTCCGTGATCGGGGCGGTGCCCACATAAATCAGGTCATGATTCTGGATGGGGAAGGTCTGTGCCGCGAACAACGTGGCCGGATTACTGAGATCAAAGCGGAACACCACCGGGACTAGGCCGTTCTGCGCCACCTGCACGGGATGCGGCCATTGGGGCAGCAGAGAGGGTTTTTCAAAGCGGAAGACGAAGACGCCTTTGGCATCCGCCTCATGGCCGTTCAGACCACCCGCACGGGCCAAAGCCTGGGACAGGCTGACGCCCGTCGCCTCGAAGTCCAGTTCCCGGCTCTGCGTCGTGGCCCCCAGGATGGTGACATGCAGGGGTTCATACAGGGCCGTGAGTATGTCCCCTGCATGTAATGAAATGTTTTCTTGCGGATTTTTGATGACGCTTTCCAGCGGCATATCCACCACCTTTCCGGCGCGGGAAATCTGCATGGTGACTTTGTTCACCGGCTTGTCCACCCCGCCCGCCGCCGCCAGGGCCTGGAGCACGTTCACACCGCCCGGCACCAGGGGTACCGAAGTGCTGTGCGCCACGTTGCCCACGACGGTAACACTCCGTGAATAATTGTTGACCAAACTCACCACTACCTGCGGATCGTTGGCCTGGCCTCGCAATTTTTGCCGGATCTCCGCCTCGATCTGGGTCAGTGTCCGACCAGAACAAGAAATCTTACCCGCAAAGGGCATGGTGATATCACCGTCACTGCTCACTATTTGCTCAGGGATCGTGGTCATCATCGAACCTGACGGCGTAGCCATGGAACTGGGGACGGAAGTAAAGAGCATGGCCGGAGGCGCCTCCCAGATGTATACCTGCAGGGTATCCCCTGGTCCCACCGTATACAGATTGGGGTTCGCATTGGCCAAGTCCGCCAGGGACGAAAAGGCGGGTTTCTCCAGCTTGTCCTTAATAAGACGCGCCAGGGCATAATTGACATCCACCACCTGAATGCCAGCCAATGCCTTGTTCTCCCCGGCATCCACGACCGACGAGGTGCGAGGACCGGAATAAGGGAGGTAAGAGGCGCAGCCGCAGAGCCCCATCATGGCAAAGGCCATCGCCAGTTGGAGCACACTCTTTGACCGCATAACACCCACTGCTGCCTTCATTTTCCGTCTCCCCGATCCATTATCTCTGATTGCTGCGTCAGTCCACGCTGCAGTTCCGGTTTAGCCGTCATGGTGTGCCTCACGGTAAAGCGTATTCAACTGGGAGGGGGTAACATCTACATAATCCGGGCCGAGTGCTTTGAGAAGCAGGGAGAGGCGGTGCATGCCCATGACCCAATTCAAGATGAAGACATTGATAAATGCCGGCCGCGTTGCACCCAGATGGGCGCGAATCTGTTTAACGAGATAGGGGATTTCCTCAGGCTTATTGAGCGTCCAATTGGTGGCCGCCCGAAAGACAACCTGCCCGCTGGGTAGTGAATAAGTAATCTGGTGATACCCCTTCTCACCCGCATAACTATAATCCGGCATCAAAAATTTCACCTGCGGTAGTGCTGCCGCAGCCTGCGCGATGTCTTGCATGGCCATTGCATTATTCCGTGCTAAGGCCTGGTGCACGCGGAGGGTTTTCATATCCATCCGCTGCATGTAGCGCCAAGTCCAGTGATAAAAATGCTGGAATGCGGCTTGGCGATTGTCTAGGCGGTTCGCCCAGACGGAAGGATACATATAACCGACGCCGGAAACACCGGCTATAAATTCATTATTCGACCCAGCATGTTGGTAGTACCATTGCGCCAGCGTGGGCGCCACGTCTATGAGTGTCGGTCCCATAGCCCATCCGACCGCGAATTTGCCATGGTATGGACTTTTAAACCAATGCCAGAAAAAATCCTGCCACGTATTCAGATTGTCCCCGTCGGAAATGGTAAATGAGAGGTACACCTTGGATCGATCCAGCTTCGGAGGGGGAGCGAGCTTCTGCCGTAGCGCTGCCAGCCGTACGCCGCTGAATACCGAAAGGTTATGTACGTGATGGCTAACCACCGTGACTTTGCCAAATTCTGACGCCAGTTTGACACCGCCTAACTCCCCCAAACCCACGCCAAAGCCATTCCACCAGAAACCGCGCACCACCCCATCCAGCGGTGTGGCGGCAAAGAGCTTTTCTATTTGCCGCTTTTCGCCGGCCATATCTGCTCCGGGTTCTCGCTGCTCCTTGGGACCTGTTACCCAGAACGTCATACCGCGCGCGGCAATGATCTGATCTTCCGCGCCGCCAGCCAGAAGTTGGGGGGCCAGGCATAAAAACAGAAAGGGATTCATCTGCGGTGCCAGTTGTGTCCGCAGGTACCGCAGGGCTTGCACATCATTCTTAAAGCGCCCGCGCAAATCCACCTTGATCGGCAAATGCAATTGCCGCGCCAGAGCGGGCGTGGCCACCACCAGGTTGTCCAGCGCCGCAATATCCACGGCGATATCCGGCGAAATGTAAACTCTCGGATCCGGAATCACCGCGCCCTGTATGTCGCCGCGAAAAATCTGTACCAGCGACAATGGCTGGTTAACCGGGATCGGCGTGCCGGTCTGCCCCTGTTTTTGCATCTGTTGCAGCCAGAATAGATCATTCCCATCCCAGATCAGATAAATACGCGGCTGGGTGCGGTTGACAATGCCTTGGAGCGTCACCAACAGTCGCTGCTGATCCGGCGGGAGTGCGCTGATGTTCGCCACATAGAGGTGGCGGGCAGGCGGCGGCATCTTCGGCTGAAAGGTGGAATATGTCCTTTTGATTTGGGGCAAAAGGACATGCTGGGGCAAACCGGATGTTGCCGCTGGTGCTGATGTACCAGATTCGTTATAGGGCATAACAGATGCACAACCGCCAAGGGATATGAGAACCCACACCGCTACGATCAGTCGGGATGAGAGTATAGAGTGCGCTCGGCAGAATAATTCAGCAGTCAATAGTCGGTTCATGCTCATATCCAGGCATCCTCTTGGTGTTTACAACCATTTGCTGCTTCAACAACAAAATAGGGATTTAACAGCTCCGTTTTGTTATAAACCATTTGCTGCCCGACAGCGGCAGCTTTTACCCTACAGCCGCTTTCGGTCGCAATGATTTGGGCTGCCGCCGTATCCCATTCCATGGTTGGCCCTAGGCGGGGATAACAATCCGCATATCCCTCGGCAACGAGGCAGATCTTGAGCGAACTGCCGATCGAAACGACCTCGAGTTCCTGCGTGGATTTTCGAAGTTCGTCGATGTAGGCTTCGGTCTCGGACGATCGATGGGACTTGCTTGCCACCACCGTCAGCTTCTGTTCCTGACTATCATTGACACGTAACGGAAGCTTTTGGGCCGACTGGCTTGCATCTTGGCGCCATGCCCCTGCTCCCTCTTTTGCATAGTACATACGATCAAGCGCCGGGGCGTAAACCACACCGAGCACCGGCCTGTTGTTTTCGATCAGTGCGATGTTTACGGTGAATTCGCCATTTTTCCGGATGAACTCTTTTGTCCCATCAAGCGGATCCACTAACCAAAACGCTTCCCAGTGTTTCCGTATTTCATAAGGAATGGCATCACCTTCTTCCGATAAAAACGGAATCTCCGGATAAAGGGCATGAAGGCCGTGGAGAATGACCTGGTGCGCGGCACGATCGGCATCCGTAAGAGGCGACGAATCCTCCTTATAATCTACGCTAAAATCCCGTTGATAAATTTCCATGATGGCGTCGCCGGCTTCTTTGGCGATGGCAATGATTTGTTCCAAGTCAACGGCATTGACAGTCATGCAATCACCTCTTGGAATCTGAAAGGCGTCATTCACCGCGCTGCCCATTGCTTTGCAACAATTCTAACACTATCTCCAGCAACGCTTCCGGACTGCTGTCGGGGGTGCTGAGGCGTAGCTCGGGTGTCAGTGGCGCCTCATAAGGGCTGCTGATGCCGGTAAAGTTGGGGATCTGCCCAGCCCGTGCGCGGGCGTAGATTCCCTTGGGATCGCGTCGCTCACATTCTTCCAGGGGCGTATCCACGAACACCTCAAGAAACTCCCCCGGCGCGAAGAGGCTGCGGGCGAATTCCCGTTCGGCACGGTAAGGCGAGATGAAGGACACCAGCACGATGAGCCCGGCATCCACCATCAGCCGGGCTACCTCCGCCACACGCCGGATGTTCTCGGCCCGGTCGGCCTCGGCGAAGCCCAAGTCGCGGTTCAGTCCGTGGCGCACATTGTCGCCGTCCAGCACGTAGGTATGGTGCCCTTGGGCGTGCAGGCGCTTTTCCAGCAGATTGGCCAGGGTGGATTTGCCCGACCCGGACAGGCCGGTGAACCACACGCAGCGGGGAGGCTGGTGCTTGAGTGCCGCACGGGCGGCTTTGTTCACGCTCAGTTGCTGCCAGTGCAGGTTGTGGTCGCGGTGCAGGGCGAAGTCCAACATCCCGGCGCCCACGGTGGCGTTGTTCAGGCGGTCAATGAGGATGAAGGCGCCGAGAGGACGGTTTTCGGCATAAGGGGCGAAGGGCAGCGGGCGATCGAGGTTCAGATGCACCTCGGCGAGGTCGTTCATCTGCAGCTCGCGCGCGGCCAGTTCCGCCCTACTGTTGGGGTCGATGCGGTGGCGGATGGAGCTCACCGTGGCCGATACGGTACGGTGGTGCAGTTGGAGCCAATAGGGGCGACCGGGGATGAGGGCTTGCTCGTGCAGCCACAGCAGATGGGCATGGAACTGCTCGGCCATCTCCAACGGGGCATCGACCGCACAGAGCACGTCACCGCGGCTGATGTCGCGCTCGTCGGCCAGGGTGATGCACACGGAATCCCCAGCCTGGGCCTGGGGCAGCGCCTGCTCGCCAACGAATACCTGCTGGACCGTAGAGCTAACGCCTGAAGGGAGCACGCGCACGGCGTCTCCAGGGCGCAGCGTGCCTTGGGCGATGCGCCCGCAATAGCCGCGAAACTCGGCATGGGGCCGCAGCACCAGTTGCACCGGCAGGCGCAGGGGTCCGTGGGTTTCCTCCTGCCCGGCGGGCACGGTCTCCAGCCACTGCAGCAGGGTGGGGCCGGCGTACCAGGGGGTGTGGGTGCTGGGCCGGGTGAGGTTGTCACCCGTCAGCGCGGAAAGGGGAATGGCCTGCACGGCGGTGAGCCCCAGTTCCTGGGCAAAGGTAGCGTACTCGTCGGCAATGGCGCGGAAGGTGCTTTCGCTCCAGTCCATCAGGTCCATCTTGTTGACGGCCAACACCACCCGCCGCACCCCCATCAGCGCCACGATGCGCGTGTGCCTGCGGGTCTGGGTCAGCAGCCCCTTACGTGCATCCACCAGGACCACCGCGACATCGGCGGTGGAGGCGCCGGTGGCCATGTTGCGGGTGTATTGCTCATGCCCGGGCGTATCGGCGACGATGAAGGCGCGCTCGGGCGTGGCGAAGAAGCGATAGGCCACGTCAATGGTGATGCCCTGCTCACGCTCCGCTTGCAGACCGTCCACCAGCAAGGCCAGGTCGGGCACCGCACCTTGGGTGCCGAAGCGGGCGGAGTCTTTTTCGATGGCCTGGAACTGGTCGTCGAAGATTTGCTTGGTGTCGAAGAGCAGTCGGCCGATGAGGGTACTCTTGCCATCGTCCACACTGCCGCAGGTGAGAAAACGCAAGCGACGGTCCATCAGAAATACCCCTCCTGCTTCTTGCGTTCCATGGAGCCAGTGCTGTCATGGTCGATCAGCCGCCCGGCGCGCTCGGAGCTGCGTGCCGCCAGGGTTTCAGTGATCACCGCCTCCAGGGTATCGGCGTCACTTTCGACGGCGGCAGTGAGCGGATAGCAGCCCAGGGTGCGGAAGCGCACCCTGCGCATCTCAGGCACCTCGCCCGGCGCCAGCGGCAGACGTTCGTCATCCACCATGATCCACTGGCCGTCGCGCTGCACGACTGGGCGCTCCTTGGCCAAGTACAACGGTACGATGGGGATCCCTTCCTGCGCAATATATTGCCAGATGTCGGCCTCGGTCCAGTTGGATAAGGGGAAAACCCGCAGCGTCTGTCCGGGGCTCAGCCGGGTATTGTAGAGGGACCAGAGCTCCGGACGCTGGTTTTTCGGTTCCCATCGGTGACCGGATTCGCGCACGGAAAAGATGCGTTCTTTGGCGCGGGACTTTTCCTCGTCGCGCCGGGCGCCGCCGAAGATCACGTCGAAGCCGTGCGTATCCAAGACCTGCTTCAGTGCCTGGGTCTTCATGATGTCGGTGTAACCGGCGCCGTGGTCGAAGGGATTGATGCCCGCCGCCACCGCCTCTTTATTGGTATGCACGATCAGTTTCGCCCCCAACTCGCGCGCCATGCGGTCGCGGTGGGCGATCATCTCGCGGAACTTCCAGCCGGTGTCCACGTGCAGCAGCGGAAACGGCAGGGGTCCCGGCGCAAAGGCCTTGCGCGCCAGTTGCAGCATCACCGAGGAATCCTTGCCGATGGAATACAACATCACCGGCTTGCGCGCCTCGGCGACGGCTTCGCGGAGGATTTCGAGGGATTCGGCTTCGAGATTTCTCAGATGAGCGATAGCGTCATTTGCCATTGGAAGTTAGCTCCTCGCTTTTCGGCATGGCGTCGATTTTATGCAATACAATCCCGCGCAAATTGATTTCTGACTGCTCACTAACCCAGATACGAATCTCCAGATCATTCACGTCTTCTAATAGAAAAAAGCTCCATGGACTGACTATAACCTTATCGTTCGATGGCATAATAGACAACGCCTGAACAGTAACGGTCCTTTTTCCGCCTTTATGAACAACATCTACGTATGCCCCAGCAAGACCCCGACTACCAACATCTCCTAACAGATGTACACTATAGTATCCGGCAGATACCTTAATATAGGGACCATAACATAGAATTCCTTGGTGGCCCGAAGTATCCAGGGATGGCCGCAAGCCCCGCAAGCCCACTTGCGTTGCCATATTTTCCGGCCTGATACTTAGATAGTCCACAGACCCTTCCTGCAATACAACTGATTCCCCTTCACGCTTTTTCGTCATTCCCGGAAATGACTGCTCAACCAACAATTTTGCCAATAACTCCACAACGTCCTTAGATAATTGTGTCGATGTACCATCTTGACAGCATTCTTCGTCGGCAAAGATGATCCCGAATTCATCTTTAAGATAATCGCAGTGCATCTGCGAAGCGTGGCGCACATCCGACGCTTGTTGAGCACTTAAAGTGAGCTTACTCCCTTTAATCTTGCTCAGTAACTCACCAATTCTCGAAATATACATCTCACGAGGCATTTGGCATTCTTCTAATAACTCAATAATTCTCTGTCCGATCAGAAACGCCTCCGCTGATAAAGAGGGGTTTGCATCGCAAGAATGACTAGCTACCGCATATGATACATCGTCAGGTAGTTTGAAAATTGATAAAAAATCGAGTATAATATCACCATTCACCAATGTATCTTTTTCAAACTTACGCACATTAAGCGTATTTTTACCGAATACTTTGGAAAGCCTATCCAACAAAATACTATAAGGTGAGATTGGCGGAACACCGCCTCGCAAACAGGGCTTACCCATTTTTACATGTTGACTCATCGAACTGACAGCATATGACAGAGGCGATCTAACGTAGTACACCACCTCGCAGGTTTCTGCATATTCGGAAATGAAATCCCTCATTTTTTGTAGAGCGGAAACATCGAGATTAGAAAATCCCTCGTAGGATAACACTAATAATCCATCGGTATACAACTCCATCTCCTGTCGTAGACGCGACAAGTAGATGGCATCGCGTTCACGAATCCTTGTGCGGTCTTTGTACCCTGCCAATTCATTAAAAATATATTTTTCTGGTTGATCACAAAAGCACGAACCAAGCTCAGCGTGCCATCTCCCACCGGGGTAATGAATACCATTTTGATGCAGTAAGTCTCGGCAGTCATAAAATGCCGACTGAATTGCCGTCGAGCCAGTCTTGTCGCCCCCAGCATGCAGGATGATCTTGCTGAACCTTTTTGTTTTCATGGTGCCACCTTTATCTATTGGTCAAAAGCAGAAATCCGGCTGTATCCCTTCTGGCCTTGTGCGATCCGGTATATACAGGTTTCCGATAATGCTCCGCGAGATTCAGGATATTGCCTAACCATTCTGCCTGTCGATATTCATTAGAGATTCTCTCCTCAATGGAATTATTAATCCGGCCCTTAAATATCCGACATGGCATATCGTGCGGCGGGATGACAGAAGTAGTTGGCGACCTTCTGCGGGGTTTGGCGCAGTCCTTCCATGAAAGCCTTGGCTTTTTCCAGAAGCGATGTTTTGTCCGTGCTGACCGGGCCGCTGCGTAGCGCAGTCTTGAAGTCCCGACTGAGATATTCGTCCGGGTTGGATTCCGGCGCATCGGGAGGCAGAAAAGCCAGCTCGATACGGTCTTTTTTATCGTCCAGCCAAGCCGTCACCACTTGGGCATGATGTACCCGCAGGTTATCCACCACCAGATAGATTTTCCGGGATGCATTCTCTATCAGGGCAGAGAGAAAGACGATGAAGCGTTCGGCATTGATGCTACCTTCGACGATTTGAAAAGCCACTTCCCCTCGGGGCGAAATCGCCGAGATCATGGGCAAGGAAGTCCAGCGGGCCGGTACGGCCAATACGGGGGTTTGCCGCCGAGGCGCATACCCGCGCACCCAGTGGGCATCCTCTTTGACAGCCGTTTCATCTCCGCAATAGATCACCGCCCCTTCCTGGGCAGCCTGGGCGCGCAGGCGGGGATAGTCCTGCTCCAACCACTGCTGTATGGCTTCCGGATTCTGCTTCGGTGCTCTCTGGAGCAAGGTGCAGAGCACATTCAGGTCACAGGTATACATTTGTATCCTAGGGCAGAACTTACTCATAAGAGTGGTTTTTTAACTACCAGTCCCACAGAAGTGGATACATACCCAGCAAGCTCAAGCTTCAAATGAAAATTTTGTTGCTGATAGGGTGGGACATCTACGTAATTATCCAAATAATATGAATCTGGAGCAATATTTAAATCTTCCACACAAAAACCCATTGACCTAGCTTTGTCAATAAGCTTTTCTATGTCAACCTTTCTATATATAACTGTTCCACCCGCACTAACTGTATCAGTATTTGAACTTAGGTTGAATTCAGTCGTATGTATGGCAACCCCACCGGGACGCAATGTATTCATTGAGTTTAGCACAAAATCTGCTCCATTCTGTAACGACCCAAGATGCTCAAAACAACATGAAGACCAACAAAAATCAAAACCATTAAGGTCCTCTGGTATATTATTCATGTCCACAACTCTAAAAGAAACATTTCTATTAAATACCTCTTTGTCAACAATATCGCCATAATAAAGATTATCTAAACCGGCAGAATGCTGCCCCCACTGCCAAATATTACCTATTTCTGTTGGCGCGTCTGTCGCCGTAATTATTAAACCACGACTTGCAAATAAAGAAGGAAGCCGCTCACTGCCAACACCGAAAACCAGACCTTTTTTACCCTCTTCAAGAAGGCCATTTTTGCCAAGATGGTGGATAATGTAAACCCACTCCCATTGCTTTCTACGAAAACGAGGAATAATTTTTAAATTACTACAAATGGCTGCAAACTCTGGGTGGATGAAATCGCTAGCGTTGCATGTGGAATATTGAAAAGGCAATAATGGCAAACTCGGAACCATCGGCGAATCAGGAAACGACTTTGAAAATAATTTATATGGCATTTTTACTCCCTAGTCTCAATACTGTTTATTTGGATGGCCATCACAGGGCATGGAGCACATTGCACATGGAGAGCGTACGCCGCGGGGGTTGCGTTGGCCACGACTGGTTACCGCTCGTCCGCCGGCGATTTCCTGCAACAGACTCTGGTGCCAGGCTGCCCTGGCCCGAGGGGGAATAGCGCCGACCGCCGGCAGCGCAGACGACGGTGGAGGACGCGCACCGCATGGATAAAGGATAGATCCTGGACAGGCTAGCCCGTTTGCGTCGCGGCTTCGGTCATCAGGTAGCGGATAGCGGCATGGACCAACAGAAAGGGCATAGAACTCCTGTTCGACCAGTTCGGGGCGTTTGCTGCGCAGCACGACGCGGCGATCCGCCAAGTAGGTCTTCAACTCATCGAAACTAGACTCGATGGTCCAGCATTGATGATAGAGGGCTGCCAATTCCAGGGCATGTGATTCCGTGGGATCCAGCCAATTGGTAACGAGTCGATAGCTGGGCTCGGCGTCCGGGATTCCCCTCAAAGCATAATCGATGACGCGTACCCGGATCCCGTGACGCTGTAGCTTTCGGTCGACGGTGCTGAGATAGGAGCAGTCCGGCAAGATCTCTTCCCGGGGCAGAATCAGGGTGCGGCTCAGACGAAAGAGAAGCTTGGCGCCAGTGGCATTCGCCTGTTTCCAGAAGTCATAGCTGTAAAAACCCCGGTCGGCCGTGACCAACATGGTGGCATCGGCATGCGCGATGACCGAGCGGGCCAATTCCCGCTCACTTTGTTCATAGGGAACCGGCGCGGCATAGCACAAGGTGTGGGTGCCACATTCGGCCATGGCTACGAAGCGGAGTTTGGGAAAGACCGATGCCCCTCTGGCAGCGGGCGGATAACCGTACCGTTCTGCATTGGGGGCCTCAACCGGCATATTCAGCGTGGAGCCGTCGATAGCCATGATCCGTAGGCCCCGGTACCACACCCCGGCCATCCCCTGCGGTCCATGAGGGTGAACTTGCTCCTGATAGAGCGTTTTCACTGGACCGGCTCCCACGCGGGCCTGCGCCTGGGAAATGGTGTCCTTGCTGTGACCGTGCTCTGGGCCAGCCCCTCGTCCCCGAGTGGCGGTCGCAACCCCTCCACCACCAAACGCAGCACTTCTTCGTAGGCCACATTGGCATACAGCACCATCGCCAGGACGAAGTAGACCAATGCTTCGTGCGGTAGTCCCCACCGCCGCCAACTTTCCACCCCGTACCGCGCCAACGTCTCGCGCACCTTGCCGATGGGGCAGCGTGTCGCCAGGTATCCCACCGTCAGATAGTCCGCCACGCGAGCGCCTGCAAAGAGTTGTGCCCTGGTCCGTGCCATCACCATACCCACAGGTAGAAGCAAAACATGAGGTATTCTGACAGAAAACGATCTATCTAAACAGTATTGCATTTAGGATCCTTATTTTTTCAATTTTATGCGGTTCGCAAGAACTTGTTTTTTGGGCGGAGGTTTTTTTCCGGACTTCTCTTCCATTACCGGCGAGCCACGCGTAGGTACACTACTCATTGGCTGGTTTTCTGTAGTTTCATCCGCAGATTTTTTCTTGCGCGCGATATCGGCTGTCTGACTTGGGTCTTGCGATACCTCCGCTTGGACGTGCAATTCTTCAAACCCTCCTTTCTTTGGATTTATTGCAAAGGGTGTACCTGCCTCGTTTAGAGAGTACTTAGCTTCGGCGTGATCGTCATTTTTCCTTAGCGGTTCTTGTGCCGAACACGGGGGAAGACCCACCGTAGGATCAGAGTAGTTTATTTTTGTCCTACAGTTTTCAATTACGTTTTTTATTTCGACGTAACTCACACCATCTCTTTGGGCCTCCATGTCAGTTGCATCGCCTGTTACGGGATGCTCCTGCATGCTATCCGCTATACCCGCCTCTACCAGAGCCAATTCTTTGATTTGGCCTTCTCCCAGGGGCTGCTTCTCCGTGCCCCCCGGCTCCCCCGCACGTTCTGCTCCTGTCGCGTTTAGATTGTATTTATTCCGAATCTCGATGACGTTGGCGACAATGGGAGTCACCTGCAGTACATCGGTTCCATCCGCTACCTCGGGTACTGGTTCGATCTGAATCCCGGTCACTAGCAATTCCGAGGCCCCAGCCACCCATACCCGAATCTCCAAGTTTTCCGTGTACCTATTCAAGGTGAAGGTGATTTCCCCAAGGTGCCCAGGCCGCCCTGGGTCCGTTGCTAATGGGGCCTTAGCAAATTGCAGTGCGCCCGCCTGTCCGTCTTTCGACGCCGCAGCATCCATCCACGCGCCATCCACACCATCTAACTTGGTGGCATTACCAAACACAGTTGCCCTGTAAGTTCCTGCCGGTAACCCGATATAGGGGCCGTACAACAGAAAGCCAGGCTTGCCTTGCGTCGCTAGCGCGCGACTAACCTTCCTAGCCACTTGGCTATGCAAACGCGGATGCGTTGCCCAGTAGCGGTGCACCTCAGCAGAAAAAAAGGAAGCTACGCTTGTGACCTTTTGTCCTGATATCCAATGTGCGTGCAACGTAGAGGAGGCTTGGTCGGCCACATCATATTTGAGGATTTCCACCATCGACACACGCACATCGCTTTCCTCGCCGACATGCACCCGCACTTCCAGGTCAGTGCAGGCATCCTCCAGAACGAAGGGCAAAATTGCCAGAGGTTGTTCTGTTTTCGCATCATCCCAGACAAGGATGTCTTCTCTAGCAAGCGTAACAGTACCACCTTTCATTACCACGTCAGCTTTGGCCCCCGCCGGGCCGCCAAACCCGCAGGTTCCTTGTATAGTGGCTGCATACCTGCCCGGTGTCAACGGAATGTAAGGACCATGCAGCAAGTTCCCGGCCACGCCCATGCTCTGGCGGGCGATACCGCTCACTTCCCCAACCATGCTGTCCAGATGCCAGTCTGAGCCCCAGTAGCGTGCAACCAGATGTGGGTCTGCTTGCGGGAGCCACTGCCTATACCAATTCCCACCCAGTATCACACCCAGCATGTTCTGGGTGCATTTCTGCCAAGTCAGCCAGGGTATATGGTGAGACTGGGGGACGCTGCCAGTTTGATTGGCCTGCAGCCAACGATTGACTGCTTCTGCCAAGTGCTGTGGTGCATCACCAGTGAAATAGCTGGCGTGCTCACCTGCCACCTCGCGAAATACCGGAATGTCTCGTGCCAGGATCGGCAACTGGTGTTGTGCCGCCTTGATTAACGGGAGGCCAAAGCCTTCATCAGCGGATGCTGCAATCATGCAGGTGCTAGTGTCATACAGCCGTTCCAGCAAATCATCGCTGATGCCTTCAAGCCAGAACAAGTGGCGTTCACGCTCCGGGTGGCGGTGCAACCGCTCTGCCAGTTCGTCCACCATCCAGCCCTGCTTGCCGACGATTACCAAATTGACCTGCACATGTGCACGCCATAGCAGTTCAAAGGCCGCCAACGCCTGAGACTGATGCTTACGCGGCTCCAGCGTGCCCACCATCAAGAAGGTCGGAGCTTGCCCCAGCTTGTGCAGCATCTGCGCAGACTGCGCTTCGAGGAGTTGGTGGCTATCCAGCTTGTAGGTGAAATCGGCGCCTAGATGTGTCCAGCCAATCTGCAGTGGCAGGGAGCGGTGTGGTCCGAACAAATCCAACCAATTGATTAATTCATCTGCAACGGATCTGGAGACGCATAGCAAACCGTCGCTCAGAGCGACGGTTTGCAGCCAAAGGGCAAAATGCTTTGTTGTATCTCGCGTCGTATATTCCGGGAGTGTACAAGGTAGAATGTCATGCACCAGAAAATATACACTAACGCCGTGGTGACGAAGCTCCTGCAACCAAGCCTGATACTTTGGCAGGAGTAAAGGCTCCAAATCCAGTCCGAAGAATACATCACCCGCCTGCTTTTCCACCGGATCGTCCCGAAGTGGCGCTTGGGCAATGCCCAGTAACTGGGCAGTAAAACATCGCGCGTAGCGGTAGCCGTGCTCTAGCGTAGCGTACACCGGCTCGACACGGAAGCCCGTCGGGGGGTGTTCCAACAACGCTCGCAGGACGCTGCGTGTTACTCGATGGATTTCTGTTTTGGCGTCATGCTGCACCAGTTCGCTCACGGATACCAAGAGTTGGCGCTGGGCGGGCCGGGGCGGCAAAAAGACTTCTGTAGTACGTTGCGCAAAGTCGGCCAAATCTTGCGGGTTAGTAGGCATCCCCAGCTTGCCCACCGCACGGGTCAGGCCAAGCATGTTCTGAGCAGCACGCGCGTAATAATCCTCGATGGCCTGAGCATACTGATCCGCACACTGCCGGGGGTTGTGATGGGTGCGAATGTGCTGCGCGGCCCTAGCCCCAAGGATCCGGCGGGCGGGCGCATTACTATAGAACCACTCCAGTGCTTGACGGAGATCTGCCGTGTCGAAATCATCGGGCAGCAAATGCACGACATCGGCTGGTAAATCGGCCATAGAGCCATTGTCGTTGACAATGGTGGCGATACCATGATTCATGCAGTCGAGCACGGCAGCGGAGGTTTCGCCCCGCGATAGGGTGCGCAACTGTACCGCGACGTCGGATGCTGCCAGATAGCGATGATAGGTTTCTTCGTCTGCCCAGCCGGTAATGCGCACATGGCCCCGCAACTCGGGGAGTTGGAGCATCTGACGTATCTGCTCACCATACTCAGTTTGCGGTAATGCGCCCACAAATACCAGATGACAACGTTTATTTCGTACTAGGGAAGATGCCTGAAAGGCTTCCAGTAAGCGGTGGTTCAGTTTGGTGGGTCCGAGCAATCCAAAGCTGCATACCAACAGGTCATTGTCACCTAGTCCTAGGGCATCTCGAGCCACGTCCCGCTGGCTTTCCACCACAGGTGCGCGAAGAAGGGGAACCAGCGCCCAATCGTCTTCCCATGCAGCACCATACCACAGGGCCGCCAACCTGCGCGAGTGGTGGGAATGGCAGATGATGCCCAAACTTTGTTGTAGCACATCCAGATTGCAAGGGTATTCCCACATTACCTCTTCCACATCTTCGGCTGCATACCGTTGTTGCAACGCTCTCCAGCCATGGGCGCGCTGCAGGGCGCGTGCTAGGATTCCAGGGTTGGCGCCCTGACAATCCATATATGCAACGATGCCGCTCAAGAAAAAATCGTGCAGCACTACCACACCGGGGTGGCGCTCCAGTAACCCGAACATGTGCTGATGGAAATGGGAATTACCAAAGTGGTACAGGATACGGTCATATTCGCCGGCATGTTGCTCGAACCAAGCTAAACTACGCTGCGTTGCGTTGGCCACCACCCAGGGGTCCGTTACTGGTTCCTGCTGGTCCACGACGACGTCGATAAGATAATGCCGGGCAAGTTCCGGCAGCAGTTCAGCGCTATAATCGGAAATACCGCTTTGCGCTGCCTGCAGGGGTGACACATAGGCCAGTCGTGGTCGACCTATCCGTTCGAACAGCAGGGAGGGTGATTTGGTTTTTGCGGCCTCGCGCGTACCCGCCCAAGCTTCCATAGCCTGCAGAGCACGTTGCGCGCTCGCATCCCAAGAGAATTTACGCGCCTGCTCCAGTCCATGGAGTCGAAGTTGCTGACGAAAGCCGTCGTCGGTCAATCCGCTTTCGATGGCACGCGCCATGTCGCTGATATCATACGGGTCAAACAGCGCCCCGTCCCAGCCCACCACCTCGGGCAAACTACTGCAATTGGAGGCCAGTGTGGGGGCGCCACAGGCCATGGCCTCCAGGGCAGGCAGGCCAAAGCCCTCGTGCCCGGATGGAAACACAAACAAATGGCAGAGGTTGTACAATGCCAAGAGGTCTTCATTTGGAATGAAGCCCGTAAAAATCACGTCATCGGCAGATAGCCCTTGTTTTAAGGCCAGGGTTTGCAGGCGCTTACGATCGTGCGGCTGAATAGCGCATACCACGGCCAACTGGTGATGCTGCCGTAGGCCTGCCGACAACCGCGCGAAAGCAGCAATCAAACCTTCGATATTCTTACGGTGGTCGATCCCCCCCGTATACATGACAAAGGGCCTTTGTAAGCCGTAACGAATGCGGAGGGATTGCTCCTGCGGAGCCGTATACTGCTGGGGCCGAAAGGATATGTCTATGGCCGACGAAATATTGACGGTCTGCTCTTCGGGAATGCCAAGGTATTTCGCCGCCTCTTTGCCAGAAGACGCTGAAATAGCCAACAGCAGATCGGCGCGCCGAACATGGTCGATTTTGTTGTGATACCAAGCCGAAATGGCAGGATTCTCCAAGTAGGGCTTGGGGTAAATGAAAGGTATCAGATCATAGAGCACGACAGCGGTTGGTAGGTGTGGAAGATACTGCCCGACGCTGGTCAGACTGTCATCACCAAAGCCTTCGAAAAGACTGCTGACCAGCACCATGTCGGGTTGCAGGCTGGCGAGGAAAAACTCCCTGATCGCCTCGGACGCCTTGCGGCGCCAGACGTTCGCCGGATCTGCCGCGTAGACTGGCTTGAGGGGGTGCCAAACCTTAATGTTTTCTGCAGGTAGCAACTCCGCAAAATCCCTACGAATAGGATCTATGCTGTCTGCGAAGATACCGTTGAGGACGATTATAATCTCATGCTCGTCCCGTTGTCGGGCGATTGCTTGCGCTAAAGACAGAGAATAGCGACCGATGCCGCGGTTTCTGCTTCCCGTAGTTTGTGCACCTTGCAGATCAATAACAATTCGCATCATTTTTCCTGGAATGGTCTTTAAGTAGAAACTTTCTGCAAAAGTTGAAGATAAATAGTGCGCGCCGACCTCGGTAACTGTTCTATAGCAGAAGCAGATATGAGCTGGCCGCCAGCGGAGTTCGGTGCTTGCTGCAGTGGTGCTAGTACTGCAGCGGGAGTATCTTGCCCCGCAAAGATGTCTGCCCTTCCACATAGGTCGGTACGCAGTCTTTCCATTTCCGCCTGCAATTCATCGACTCGCTGTTCCAATTCCTTCGGCACAGTAGTAATGGTTGCCGACTGGATGTAGGCAGTTACCCATCGTTCCCAGTGGAATGCATCGTCCACGACGCTGCGCGGCTCAAGCCTAGGAAAAAAGCTCCAGCGCCACTGACCAAAGGGTAGTTTTTTGAGAAATAGATAACGACGCGTGAGAGCGTCTAACTCTCGACAAGGCGCGGCATGTGCTTGTGCTCTCCCCTCGGGGGAGCTGCGTATTTCGACCACAATCTGTGTCCTACTTATTTTTTTATTGAGGCGCGAGGCATAATACATAAGCCCAAAGGGGTCCGGGTCACGACCCATAAGCATGCAATACACCTGGGGTAAAAATTCTTCATGTGGTAATGCCAGAATCTGATGAAGGTTGATCTCTGTATGGCCTTCTTTAGTGATAGATTGCGCTTTCATGTGCGATCCTCAATCCGAAACTGATACAAATATGCACACCAATTGTTTGTCAGCTCTTCGTCAAAAGCGGCGCTGACTGCTTCCCCAGGATGTGATGACAAAATGGAGCGCTGGCTAGGCCGCTCAATGTAAAATCATCAAACACACAGGGGCCGTAGCTGAAATGTGGCCGCAGCTCGGGATGAATATCACTGAGATAAAAGCGGTTCAGCCCGTCGAAATACATCATCCGGTAACCATGGCGCAGGATCAACGGCTCCCAGGTCGCATGAGTGGCGGTTTTAGTCAGTGGCAAAGTGCTCTCCACCACTACCACCCAGGGCCGGGCTTTGCTGCGACCCCAACCGCGCAACACCCTTTCCTCTGCGCCCTCCACGTCAATTTTGAGCCAATGGATCTCCGTCCCCTTAGCCTGCCGAAAGACCGATGCCAGGGTGCGCAACGGCATGTCAATGGTATGTACTGAAAAACCTTGTTGTGCATGCTCTTCGGCGATGGCGGCATCTATCGTGGATAATCCGGTCTCCGGGATTTCATAAAAAGAAACCTCGCCCTTACTTTCCCCTAGGGCAACCTGAATCACTGTTTCGTCCGGCCGATCCTCTCGCAATAGTTTTGCATAGTTAGCCACCGGCTCCACATGTACGCCGCGCCAACCCATTTCATAGAAAGTGCGGCTGACAGAATCGATGCGGGGATGCTGGGCTCCGACATCGATATAAAATCCCCGGTCCACATGCTGTAGGGCGCGGCGCAACATCACATCCTCAAAGTTCTGGGCATAGGATATCCAGGTCATCGGTCTACCCTGCTCTGACCGACGTGGTAGAGAAAGTTCTTCCATACGGGTAAACCTTTTCCATCACTGATTCCCGTTTCATGAACATAGTCAGAGTGCCTCGTATGCAGCGATGGCAGAATCCACGCTTTCATATACTGTCAAGCGACCGTTTTCTAATACAGCCGCGTGATCGCAATGGGCGCGGATAACGTTCGCCTGATGGGAGACGATGATCATGGCGCGGTCGCCACGATTTTCGAATAACTCCACATTACATTTTTGGAGGAATCGGTGGTCGCCAACGGCCAGTGCCTCGTCGATGAGAAAACAATCGAACTCAACTGCCATAGAGATGGCAAATGCCAAGCGCTGCGCCATACCCGAAGAGTAAGATTTGACCGGTTCCCAGAGGTAAGACCCCAGCTCAGCGAAATCCTCCACCATGGCTATGGTTCTATCAAAATCCACCCCATAAGCTCGACAAATGAGACGAGTATTATCCCGACCCGTGAGGCTACCCTGAAAGGCGCCGCCAAAAGCCAGCGGCCAGGACACCGAAATGTTCCTGACGATCTTGCCGGAATTGGGTTTTTCTGCGCCACTGATCAACCGGACGAGGGTAGATTTACCAGCACCGTTCCGCCCCAGAATCCCCCATTTCTCGCCTTTTCCTACGCGAAGATTCACGCCGTCCAGAATGGTCCGTTGCGCACGACTATGATGAACGGGGTAGGTCTTAGTCACTTGGCGAAGCTCTATCATGTCGCTTCCACCTTACGGAAAGCATAGGTCATCATGGCCAAGCCAAAGAGCGTCAAAGCCAGATTGCAGACAATGGTGTAGCCCAAGTGGTAATAAGAAGGGAATGAATTTCCATAGTACCCATGTCGAAAGAACTCCACGCAATCGGCCAATGGAAAAAGTAAGAGATAATTGCGTATGGGCTCGGGAACAATATAGGCGGGAAAAAACGCGCCGGAAAACGGCAGCATGAGATACAAAATAATGTGCGATACTTTTTCCACCACCTCGCTAACTTCCGATAATCCACCCATAGTCAAGATGAAACCGAAGGCGAACCAGGCGACCATGAGCCACCCCATAACCATGTCGAAGAGACTCGCCGGAAAATGGGATATACCCACTGCGACGAAAAGTATAAATATCACTAAAAATGCGCCCGTTGCGCTGGCGAACTCCAATAATATCCTGGAGTAAAAAAAGTCTTGCGGCCGAATGGGGCGGTGGTGCAAAAGGGCGCGATTGGCTTCAATGGCATTAGTCACTCTACCAGTTGCATTACGCCAGAGCAAAACCGTCGGATAACTGACTACAGCAAAGGCGGCGACTGTTCCGCTTGGAATGGACCTAGGCTCAACATAGCTCCATAAAAGCGTGATGCCGACAATAAACATTAGTGGTTCAGCGAAAAACCACAACATTCCCAGATTTTCCCGTCCGTAACGGGTGACCGTCTCACGCATGATCAGCGCCCAGATCACCCGCCGCTGGATAGCAAGGCCCTCCCGGAATGACAATTCCTCCTGGTGCTGACGAGATTGGATCTGTTCGCTAGGTTTTACTGTCTTTTCCAGCCGGGGCAAAAATAGCCACCGCCACTTGCCCAAAGGCAGTTGTTTGAGAAACCGATAGCGCGGAACCAGCGCATCCAATTCCGGTACCGAAAGGACGCCCGCCCGCTTTTTCGCTTCGGCGGAAGTCCGAAATTCGAGCAGTACCAATGTTCTGCTGATCCCCTGTTGCAGACGGTTGGTATAATAATGCAGGCCATCTGGGTCGGGATCGCGGCCCAGAAGTGCGCGAAATACTTCCGGCAAAAACTCCTTGTCGGGTAACGCGAGAATACGCTGGATATCAATCGGATCTGGCATGATGAGCCTCGTTTAGGCACGCCGAATACATGGGCTTTGCCATATGATGCTTAGTCATGGTGTTCTCGCACCCCAGCGATCAGTATACTCAGCACTCCCCACACCACCAGCGCCAGGACCAATACGCCCAAGATATCGCGCACGCGGTGCGGCTCCTGGGGTGCGTCGGGTAGATTGGGCCTGGAGATGGGTTCCAGGTAGAGCTGCTGCTTCTGTGCCTCCACTTCGGCCTGTTCCAGAGAGGTGACCGCCGCCTCCAAAATCTTTGTCGCCAACTTCTCAGCCAGGGACAACCGCACATAGGCCGGGTCCTTACTGGCCAGAGAGCCCTTTCCACCGACTACCTTGGCCTTTTCTTTGTCGACTTCAGACACCAGCGCCGCGATACCGCTGCGCAGCACGGGTATCTGTGGGTTCTGCGGCGCGTGTTGAAGAATGGCGGCAAGTTGCGCTTTTTCAGAAATGACTTGCTCTTGGAGTTGGGATATGAGTTTGAGCTGTAGCCTCGACTGGGGTTTTGGGCTGAACACCGTATGCTCATTTCGGTATTCGGCGAGCGCGACGGTGGCCTGATTTACCCGCACCTCGGCTTTTATTACATCTTGCTGGGCATAGCTGACCGCGTTTTCTCTGGCCTGATCATTCATCTGGTTGATCAGTGCTTCGCTTTTTTGCAGGAGGAAGGCGTTGATCTTTTGGGCATCCGCCGCGCTGTAGGCGCGCACCTTGAGTTTGGTGATGCCGCTGGTGTCGTCCAGGTTGTCGGTGACCATGGACTGGTAGTAGCGCAACAGCTTCACGTAGCTGCTGGAGGGGTAAAAGAGACCGCCAAAACGGCCGAAGATGTCAATATCGCTATTACCATACACCTTTTTCAGGTTGTAGGCGCGGTTTACCGCCATCATGGCGTCCCAGGACTCGATGTAGTCGTGGACAGAGTAGGTGCCGGTCATGGAGCTGCTGCCCGACAGGCCGCTGAGCAGGCTGCTGAGGCCGGAACTGCTTATATGTTGACTAGGGCTGTATACGATGAAGCGGGACTCGGAGATATAAACCGGCGAGGCGATGATCCCGAAATAAAGAATTGCCACCGCAGTGGGTAGAACCACCACATAGATAAACAGCTTGTTCAGATTTCTGATCCGGGTCCAGAGGGCCTTGAGCACGCAGCATTCCTTTTGCGGGTTAACTGGTTATGGGCGTTTTGGGAGATTCTGGCGCATTTTTCGGGGCGCGACCATAAATATCGTCGAACCGTACGATATCGTCCTCACCCAGATAAGCTCCGCTCTGTACTTCGATCAGCACCAGGTCGATCATGCCGGGGTTTCCCAGGCGATGGCAATGACCGGCCGGGATATAGGTGGATTCGTTGGTCAACACCAGTTTTTCGGTATCGCCGTTGACGATTCTGGCGGTGCCGCGCACCACGATCCAGTGTTCGCTGCGATGATGGTGCATCTGCAGGGAGAGCTTTTCGCCGGGCTTGACGACAATCCGCTTGATCTTGAAACGGTCGCCCTCTTCCAGCGTGGTGTAGGTGCCCCAAGGGCGGTGGACGGTGGTGTGGATGTCGACGCAATCGTGTTTGCGGGCTTTGAGGCGCTCGACGACGGTTTTGACTTCCTGATCCCGGCGCCGGTCGGCGATCAATAGCGCATCCGGGGTATCTATGATGAGCACGTCGCTCAGGCCGAGTACGGCGGTCAGCCGGTCCGGGCTGTGTACGACGCAGCGCTGCGCATCGACGAAGAGGCTGTCGCGGGTGTGGACCTGGTTGCCATTTTTATCGTGCGGCATCAGCGCGCTGTAACCCGTCCAGGCGCCGAGGTCGTTCCAGTCGAAGTCGGCGCGCACCACGGCCACGTTGGCGGCTTTTTCCATGACGGCATAGTCGATGGAGATATCCGGGGCTGCAGCGAATTCCTCACCAAGCTCCCAGGTGTCGCCGTTGCGCGCGGCGGAGGCCGTCGCGGCGCTGGCGGCGGCGAGGATGGCGGGGGCATGGTCCTTCAGCGCCGTCAGTAGGCTGCCTGCCTGCATGCAGAACATGCCGGAGTTCCATAGGTAGTCGCCGCTGGCGAGATAGTCCTGGGCGGTTGCGGTATCGGGTTTTTCGACGAAGCGCACGACCTGGCGCCCCGCGCCCAGCGATGTGCCCGCCTGAATGTAACCGTAGCCGGTTTCCGGCGCGGTGGGGGTCACGCCAAAGGTGACGAGGTGGCCTTGCCCGGCCAGGGCCGCCGCGCTCTGTACGGCGGCGCCGAAGCGCGCTTCGTCCGCGATGAGATGATCCGCCGGCAGGAAGAGGAGAATGGCGTCGTCCCCCTCCATCTCGCGCGCCCAGAGGGCCGCCGCAGCCATGGCGGGGGTGGTATTGCGGCCTTCCGGCTCCAGCAGGTAGTGCGGGTCCGGTACCTTGCCATGGTGGGATTTGGCGCAGGCGGCATAGGTGTCGCGGGTCAGAAAATAGTAGTCACGGTTGGTGACCGTGAGGATGGGGCCTTCCGCTCCAAGGTGGATGATGCGACGCAGGGTTTTTTGAATGAGGCTTTCGCCGTCTGGCAACGCGACGAAAGGCTTGGGAAAGGATTTGCGGGAGAGCGGCCACAGGCGGGAACCCGTACCGCCGGACAAAATCACAGGCACCAAAGTCATGGATAACCCCCCTTCGATTGCGCCAACTTTGTGGACGATTCCTATTGTGAACCATACCGAGGCCATAATGCAAACTAATGACGCAACAGAGCGCCGACTAGGCTCCACGGGTTCCTCGTGTCGCTCCGATTCTCGCTCCATCCGGCATTCCCGCTATATTAGCAAGTGGTTACAAGTTTTGTACCATTGGGTAACATCCTTCCGGGGTGGGCTTGTGTCCCTGGACGAACCGGCTTTTTCGCCCCTTCGCGCCGGGCTGGTTTATAGAGTAGATTTATAGCGCTTCGGGTGTGCGAAGCGGCGCCTTGTGGTGCCTGATGTGCGCTGGCAAATGCGCTTGATCGATAGTTGGGGGGCACACGTGGTCACGGTGATAAAAAGTTGGACCATACGCACGGGGGTCCTGGCTGCCCTGCTGTTCGGCCTGGGTGGTTGCGCCGCCTATATGCCGTATTCCGGGCCGCGCGCCAGCAGTGTGAAGGATGTGGCCAGCAACAAGACCATGGCGGGCATTCAACTGGTGGACGTGAATTATGCCGTGTCCCGCTACATCAAGAACGAGATCGAGCGGCCACGCCTGGACCTCCTGAAGGACTTCACCAATCCCGACCCGCTTACCTATACCGTCGGGCCCGGCGATACCCTGCAGGTCTATATCTGGGAGGCGCCGCCGGCCATGCTTTTTGCCACGGCGAGCCAGTCCATGAGCACACCGTCGGGGTCCATGATGACTGCCATCCCGGAGCAGATGGTGGGGAGCGACGGGGATATCATGATGCCTTTTGCGGGCAAAATTCCTTGTGCCGACAAAACCCTCGATGAGATCGGTGCCGAGATCCGCGAGCGGCTCAGTCACATGGCCCACGATCCGCAGGTGGTGGTGCGGCTGGTGAACAACCATGCGCAGAGCATTACCGTAGTCGGCAATGTGGCCCGGAGCGCCCAGGTGCCCATGATTCCGGGCGGCGTCAATGTACTCCAGGCCATCGCTGCGGCGGGCGGCGTGAACAAACCCGTCAACAAGGTGACCCTGCAGTTGTCCCGCGCCGGCAAGGTGCTGCAACTGCCTCTGGAAGAGGTCATCCGTAATCCGGCGGAGAATGTTTCCTTGCGCGGCGGCGATATCCTGACCGCGCTATATCAGCCCCTGCACGTGACAGTGATGGGCGCCACCAAGAAGACCAAGGAAGTGGACTTTCAGGCCTCGGGCATCAGCTTGGCGCAGGCGCTGGCGGGTGTCGGCGGACTGGATGGCACCCAGGCGGATGCCAAGGCGGTCTTTGTCTTCCGCTTTGAGAAGCCCTCTCTGCTCCCCCATTGGCCCAAGCCGGTGCAACTGGCTGCCAACGGCGAGGTGCCGACGGTGTTCCGCTTCGATTTCAGCAATCCGGCCACGCTTTTTGCGGCGCAGACGTTCCCGATCCAGAATCACGATCTGATTTATGTGGCATCGGCACCGATCACCGATCTGCAGAAATTCCTGGGTTTGATCATACAGATCGTTTACCCCATTCAGGGTCTGACGACGGCTGGCGTGGTTCCATAACGGCTCTCGCCCGATACCAAAGACCGTGTGGCTGGCCTGCATCGGTTATGAGGTGCTTGAACGCCACGCAGCTTGAAATTAAGACCAGAATCAAGCGGCAGGCTCTCGTCTGCGAGGAATGTTCTGTAATCGCGGTTCTGTTCCACCCAAGCGGGCGAGGCGACGAGCACTTTCCCGTTCAATCAAAGCACGCAGGGCCTCTTTTAAGAGGGCGCCACGGTCTTCTACGCCACAAAGCGTTTTGGCTTGGGCCAGGAGATCATCATCCAGGTTGATCGTAGTTCGCATAAGAGGGACCTCATCAGGGCATCACATGGTGTTATTTTAGATGATTGGCGCTGGTTTGTCTGTACGCCGCAGTGATGGGTACATGCTTAGCCTCGTAGGCCTGCACTAACGTGGCCAGGATGTCCAGACGATCACCCTCCCGCGTGCCCAGATCGGGGTCCGAATCCGTCAAGGCAGATATGTCCTTGAGGGTGGCCATAGTGTCCAGTAATCCGTCCAGCTTTCAGCGTCCGGCAAACCTCACTCCACCCGCGTTCCATAGCATACATGGTCATTCTCCTGCCACAAGGCGCAAAAACTTTTTGATGTAGACCGGCTTGATTGGCCGATGAGCTGGAACTGGCAGCGTCCGCCCATCGTGCCGGATAAATACACAATGACTGCCGCCATCGTGTCGCCAGGCGATGCCGTGCTGACGGGCAACCACCTGAAGATCATCGATCTGCCACCCATGGGATGGTTTTTCAACGCCTCGTTCACGCTCATGTCCGTCACAAAAGGCGCGTTGATTGCCCCTGGGCTGCGAGAAGTGCCACCGTCTTCTTATCGAAGGAAACGAAGGTTTTCCCGCCAAGCCAATTGCCTTCGTAAGCAATGACGCCATCGGCAAAATCGCCGCCCGCGTCGAGCACCAACAAGCCAGCCTCCACGGCGGGCCGGTTCACTTCCACGTTGGCGGCGGCCAGCAGCGCCCGGATCGCGCTGGCCGCGTCGGATTGATGGAAGCCATATACGCGGAGGAGCACCCAAACAAATTCGCATAGACATGGCAGCGCGACCGCGATCAACTCGGCATCGGCCAAGACTGAGGCGGCAACGTTCGCTTGTGCCGGGTTGTCACGCACAACAGCGCGCACAAGGACGTTGGTATCGACTGCAACCTTCATTTCTTACCTGCCCATCCTTGTGCAGCCGCCTCGTTGATTTCTTCGATGGTGGCAACCTTCTGCGTTCTGCCCGCGAGCAGGCCGACAAAGCTGGCTATCGTCCCAGCGGGCCGCGCCGCCTTGAGCATGCCCCGACCATCTGGCAGCAAGTCCAGCTCGATCTTGTCGCCTGGCCTGATGCCGAGGTGTTGTAGGACGTCCTTCCGAAAAGTCACTTGTCCCCGTGCGGTAACGGTCAATATGGTCATGGTGTTGTGCCCTCACAATCTCGTTGATGGGTTGCAGAGTAATGCAAAAACGCCTTATCGTCAATATCCGTCAAACGATCATTAGTCGGTCAAGCCGGACACCTGTCCGGCAACAGCTTGATTAATGAGTTGTCGGACATCAAGATAGACGGACGGAATGACGGACAAAAGGGACTGGAATGGCACTTAGGCGGTAGGGCTTCGCCATGCCCTGCGGCTTATTCCTGAGCGACGAGTTCAGGTAATATAGGGCGGCACCATGTCATCCACCCCGGAATCATTGAGGAATTACCGCCATGTCACGAATGGTACAGTGCGTAAAACTTGGCCATGAGGCCGAAGGTCTTGATCGTCCGCCTTATCCTGGCGCCCTTGGCGCGCGAATTTATCAAGAGGTGTCCAAGGAGGCCTGGCAGGGCTGGCTGAAACATCAAACGATGCTCATCAACGAATATCGCCTTTCTCCCATCGATCCCAAATCGCGGGCATTTCTGGAAAAACAGATGGATGCCTATTTCTTTGGCGATGGTGTCCAATCGCCGGAAGGCTACGTGCCCCCGGCACCGCAAGACTCCTGAAGGGCGCCTTCGCAGCGCGCCGCCATGCATGTTGGCCTTTGACGTCGTTCCCGGACGACAGGATCAGGGCACGCCGGAGCATTTCATTATGACAAAACCGTCACAAAACCGTCAGGTTCTGTCGCCTGAAGGTGACGTAATATTGCCTTTGCGATACCCCGCTTCCCCCTGCCTTCGCTGGTCTGGAGGGGGCGGATCAGGGCTCTTTGGCGACGCGACATAATAATAACCCATTGTATATATTGACCATGCTGTCCAGGCGCATGGTGGCGGCCCGCTACGCACAGGTACCGGGCCGGATATTCCCGTCCACGAGCCCGTCGGATATAAGCGACTCATGAATTACGAATGATGCGGGAAACATTAAAATAATAACAATAAAAACATGTACATGAATATATGGCACGACTTATGCTTATACCTGATCGCCGTTGAGAGACGGCACCGCTGAACGCGGGAACCGGAACCACCTTTTGAGGAGAGATTACCAATGAAGAAGATCATCGCCCTGACGGCTGCCCTG
>JAMCRJ010000076.1 GCA_023381645.1 Gammaproteobacteria bacterium | reverse complement strand
GGCCGGCTAGGTGGTCGTAGCAGGAGCGGGCCACGACGCCCAGATCACTGCTGGCCGAAATTTAGTCCTGGGTTAGCCCGAAAAATAAAGGCACCCAGCAAAATTCGCCAAGTGCCTGTTTTCATTGGTGCGCTCGGACGGAGTCGAACCGCCGACCTACTGGTTCGTAGCCAGTTGCTCTATCCAGCTGAGCTACGAGCGCGTGGAGGGCGTAATATACTCACAGAAGAGAGTTTGGTCAATCCTCCTCCGCCACATTCTGCCCCAACCCATTTCAAGCGTCGCCGGTGCCGCTTCCCGGTGTTCCTTTATCCTTCGCCATTTCCGCCTTGAGCCGGGCGAGTTCGTCATCCACACCACTCGTAGCACGCACCTCATCCAGCTCTTTTTCGGTCAGGCTGCGGTTGTCCAGGGGGTCACTCAACGTACCGGACGCCATCAGGCCATCCATGGCCGCCGCCTTGGCCTCCATTTGCTGGGTACGATCCTGGGCGCGGCGCATGGCGTCGCCGGCGTCGTCCATACCTTTGCCAAGGCCAGTGAGCGACTCGCTGACCTTGACCTCTGCCTGCGCCGCAGTCATCTCGCTCTTGGTCACTTCCTTCTGGGTTCTGAACTGCTCGATGTGGTCCTGCAGCTTGCTCTCGTAGTCCGTCAGCTTCTGTACCTGGGCCGCGACGGTATCATGGGCTTCCTTGAGGGAGGCGATCTTCTGCAACTCGGACTGTTTCTGGGCCAGCTCGGCACGCGCCAGGTCTTCGCGGTTGGCGCCCAGTGCCATTCGGGCGTCGGCGTCGGCCTTATCCGCCGCCTTCCGGGCCTGGGCCATCTGGTTCTCCAGAGCAACCCGTTCCGTCACCACATCGGCAAGATGCCTTTTGGTATCCTGCAAATTGGCAATCATTTTCTCGTAGGACAAATCCAGGGTTTCTGCCGGGTCCTCCGCGTTATCGAGAAAATGGTTTACCTTGCTTTCCAGTATTTCTGCGGCATGTTTGAATATCGACATCAGATCACTCCTTGGGACGGCATCGTGCCGTTCGTTGCATCAATCATTCACCGGAATCACCAGTTGTGGACTCAGGGCATCAACCAGCACATCGGCATTTTCCATGGCCTTCACCGCCGTGCCCACCGCAAAAAACTCGATGATATGCGGCTTCCAGTTATGACTGCCTTCATGCAGTTGTACGCCGGTAATGCCGTCCGCCTGCGCCTCCTGGGCCTCATGCTGCATCCGTTCCATCGCCAATTCACGGGCGTCATACATGGCCTGGGTAAATTGCTCCATTTCCGTATTGCGCCCGACATTGCCCAGGGATTTCAACATCCCCTGGTGGGCGACATGGTACACACAGGAACCCATCACCATTTCCATCGGCCGGTAACCCGCCTGCAGCAGCATCCAGAAGTCCTGCCCGCTGAGATCGCTGGTAAAGGGCTTGCCCCCTACCCCCTTGAAACCGGAGGCGCCGCTGCGATGCGCGATAGCCGTACCAATCGCCATGAATTCGAGGATTTCCTGATCCCATTCCATGCGTTTGACTTCCAGGCGCACACCGACGATACCATCCGCCTGTAGCAGGATGGCCTCCTGTTCCATGCGGCTCATGGCCAGCTCACGCGCCTGATACATCGCCTGAGAAAGAACGTCCATCTCCATGTTCTGGTTCCAGTTACCATACTGGATACCCATGTGGTAAATACACGAGCCTACTACCAACCCCAATGGCTCAAAATTGGCCTTGCGGACCATGACGAACTCATTGACGGAGAGATCAGAGGTAAAAATGCCCTCATGGCTGCCCTGGGAGCGTAAACCCTTCAGACGTTCGACGGCATGAGGAGCCAGTTGTTCAGCGGTATCGGTCATATGAGATCCTTTCGTGCGGTGGCAGCACTTTTCAATGGGTGATCAACAAGAGAAATCATGGGAATCAACTCGTGCTGGGGGGCGTTTTGCGGCAGATAGCTGACGGCCGTGCCAATACTGATGTGACGGCAGAGAAAGCGTTCCGGATTATCCTGATCTCCGGCCACATGAAACATCTGGGTGTAACTGGTGTGGGCCAGTACCGCAGCCGCCATCCGCCGCCCGTCTTCGCGTAAATCATAGAGGGCACGACGGCGGACATTTTCCTGGAATGCCGACAGGTCAGTGATTTCCATATTCCAGTAACGTGCGGCAAAAGGGGCGGACTGGGCAGCCTGCGCAGCAACGGTCCCCATCCACGGGCTGTACCAGTCAAAATTGGCACCTATGGCAATACCCACAGGCACCACTCCGTCTTCCAGCAGTCGTACGAACTCCAGTGCCGAAACCGTGGCTACGACGGGCTCCGCGGACGGCGGCAAACCGCGAATGCGGATGGCCGTACCGGTAACACCATAGTCCATGTCTTCGTGTTCGCCACGGTGTACCTGCATCCGCACATCGACGACGGCATTGGCACCCAGCGCCAGGGCCTCCAGACGCATGCGCTCCACTGCCGTGTGCCAGCCGTCATAGTGTCCCTGGGTCCAGGAATAGCCAAAATGGTACCAGCAGTTGCCGGTCACCATGCCGATGGGCTGCACGCCGTGACTGTGCTGCAGCAGCAGCTCGGACGCCTTCGCCGTACTGATCCAGGGTAATCGCCCCTGACTGGTCTGGAACATGCGGCTTTGAACGAAGGAAGGGAGGCGGCGCTGGCGCAGCGCCTGCTCCCATTCGGAGTAGCGCTGCATTTCTTCAGGGGTTTGTGAGCGGATGCCTTTGCTGGCATTCTGACCGATATTTTCTGCGGCGTGCCGGGCATCGAGAGCGACCTCTTCGATACCCTGTTTGATTTTGTCCCAAATGGACATAAGCCCTCCTTGAGATTACCCCATGAGAAAGTCGTGCAGGGTATTACTCGCACCCCGCATTGCACCGGAAAGATCCGCCAGATCGGCGACCAGGCTTTCCAGCCAGACGGACAGCGGCAGGTCCTCATGCTTGAGGACGACCCCGCGCACCGTTTTTGCGCGCACCGTGCTGACGTGCATGCCGTTCTGCTTCAGGAAATAGTCGTTGTTGTCCGTGTGAATCGTGATGGCTTCGATGTGGCTGGTTTTGGCAAAAAGTCCGTCCTTCTTGCGCTCCACCTCGACAAACCCCGGCATATCGCCTTCAAGACGCGACGCCAGCCCCTCCACAAAAGCCTTCATATCGGTTTGCGCCCGCCTGATCCAGGCAGTATTTTGGTCGAAATCCGTGCTCATACAGGGCCTCCCACCCTCAATTGCCAAAAATATACGGGCATACGATGACTCGCTAGCGGATGAAAATCCTTTTCACCACCTGTTTTGAGACCCCGCATGCCAACTATAGTTCGCCACTCCCGCTCACGCGCGAATTTTTAACACTTCGGCGCCTTCGCCATGGCCCTCGTCATGCAGGCGTTGCAACTGCGCAAACTGACGATAAACCGGACAGGTTTCCAGAAGCTCCCGGTGACTCCCCACCGCGATCAGTCTGCCCTTATCCAGCACCGCAATGCGCGATGCGTGGATGATCGTCGCCAGCCGGTGGGCGGCAACGAGGGTGGTACGTTGTGCGGTGAGGTTACCCAGCGCTTCCTGAATGATGCGTTCGTTTTCCGCGTCCAGAGCACTCGTGGCCTCATCCAGGATCAGTACGCGCGGATTGCGCAGTATGGCCCGGGCAATGGCGATACGCTGGCGCTGCCCGCCGGAAAGCGTAACACCCTTCTCTCCCACATGGGTCTGCAGACGACCCTCCAGGCGATCGGAAAATTCATCCACCCGTGCGGCACGCACCGCCTCGTGAAGTTCAGCCTCGCTCGCGTCCGGACGGGCCATCATGATGTTTTCCGCAATACTCATGGAAAAAATCACCGGATGCTGGGGCACCACCGCCAGTTGTTGACGCAGGACGCGGAGCGGCAAGGTGTTGATATCGACCCCATCCAGAAAAATGCGGCCCTGATCCGGCTGGTAATGGCGCAGCAGCAAAGAAAATACCGTGCTCTTTCCCGCTCCGGAAGCCCCCACAAAAGCCACCGTTTCGCCTGCGGCGATATCTATGGAGATATTCTCGATCGCATGAGAATCGCTGCGTGATGGGTAACTGAACGAGACGTTATCCAGATACAGGCCGGCGGCCCGTATTGCTCGCTGCGCCGGCAATCCACCGTTTGCGTGGGCCGGTTCTGAATCCTGTGCGGAGGAGATGGCACCTGCCTCCGGCGTTTCGTCCAGCAGGGCCAACAGCCGCTCCGTCGCGCCGGCCAAACGCGCCATGCTGCCCCACAGTTCGCCGAGGGAGGCCAGGGAAGTCGCTGCCATCAGCGCATAGAGCAGAAAAGCCACAAGCACACCAATCCCCACCTGATGGCGCAACACGGCCAGCCCACCCCAGTAGAGCATGACACTGAGCGCCAGAAATACCAGCCCGCCGGTCAGAAAGGTGGACCACGACTGCACCACCACCCGGGACCAGACCTGCCCAAGCAACAAGCGGATATCACGCCGGTAGCGCTCTTCCGCCTGCGGCTCCAGGGTCAGCGCCTGAATCACCCGGATACCGTTGACCGACTCTTCCGTGTGCGCGCTCAGATCGGCCAGATAATCCTGCTCCTTGCGGCTGTAGCGGCGCTGCAGGCGACCGGATTTCAGATTGATGAGCACCAGCAGGGGCAAGGCGACCAGACCGGGGACAATCAGTTGCGGCAGGGTGGCGGCCATCAGTGCCAGCGCCCCGATCAGGGAAACGCCGCTTTGCAAGCTGCGTCCCAGCACCCCGGTCAAGCCGAAACGCAGGATGGTCACATCGCTGCTGAGCCGGGAAATGACCTCTCCGGAACGAAAAACCTCATAAAAAACCGCGGGTAGATGCAAGACATGGCGGAACACCGCGGTACGGAGGTCCGCTACCACGCCTTGTCCAATCCAGGTGGCCAGTGCATCGCGCAGGGCACGCATGGCAACAGTGAACAGTCCCAATCCCAGCAGGGCGGCACTGATCCAGACCAGCGCCGAATAGCTGTGAAACCCCTGATCAAGTATCCAGCGCGCGCCCTGCGGCAGTACCAGCGCACTGGCGGCACTGAGCAACAGGGCCAGTGCGTAGAACAGCAGATACACACGACGGGTCAGCAAAAACGGCTTGAGCTTCCATAACACCCAGACATTTCTGTTGACCGGACGCTGCCCCGGATTTTGCGCCACATATCACCTGACAATGCTCGGAAAACGCTTCAGCATACTCCATTCACCCGACCGGCGCTCACGGTGAGGCCACCCAGGGCTGTAAACGTTTCAGCCGCAAACTGTTGCTGAGGACGAAAACCGAAGACAGGCCCATGGCCACGCCGGCGAGCATCGGATTGAGCTGAATCCCCAGAGGGATAGCCGCACCCGCCGCCACTGGTATCAGCAATATGTTGTAAAAAAAAGCCCAGAACAGATTCCCGCGAATGGTCCGCATGCTTTGACGCGCCACCTGAATGGCGGTAATCACCCCGCCCAGATCGCCATGGGTGAGGGTGATATCCGCCGCTTCCATCGCGATATCCGTACCAGAGGCCAGGGCCATACCCACATCCGCCTGCGCCAGCGCCGGCGAATCGTTGATGCCCTCGCCGACAAAAACCACCTTGTGGCCTCTTGCCTGCAGGCGACGCACGATCTCCGCCTTATCCTGCGGCAATACCTGCGCGTAGATGTCGTCAATTCCCAACCGACCGCCGATCACCCTGGCGGCGGCCTCCGCATCACCCGTCACCATCGCCACCCGCAAGCCAAGCGTCCCGAGCGCCCATACCACCTGAGCGGACTCCGGCCGAGCCACATCACTGATCTCCAGCAGCCCCAGCAGGCGGCCGTCCCTCGCCACACAGACGATGGTCCCGCCGGCCTGCTGCAAATCGCCAGTGGAGAACCCCGCCATAACGACCCCCTGCTCGCCCATCCACGCCAGCGTGCCGGCCAGCACCGTCACCCCATCGACCCTGCCCTGCACACCCTTCCCCGGAAATGCCGTAAAATCTTGCACTGCCGGGATATTCAGATGACGCTCTCCGGCGGCCGCCAGCACCGCGTGGGCCAAGGGGTGTTCGGAGGCGCTCTCCACGGCGGCGGCCATCTGCAATAAATACGCTGGGTCCGCCGCATCGATCCGGGTCACGGCCGGACGCCCGTAAGTCAGGGTCCCGGTCTTGTCCAGACAAACCATATCTACCGCCGCCAGAGACTCCAGTGCTGCCCCCTTGCGAAACAGCACGCCCAGTTCCGCGGCGCGCCCGGTACCGACCATCACTGCTGCCGGAGTGGCCAGCCCCATCGCACAGGGACAGGCCACTACCAGCACCGCGACTGCCGAGAGCATGGCGAGAGTGATCGCAGGTGGTGGCCCGAACAGCAGCCAAAAGAAGAAACTCAGCAAGGCGATCAGGATCACCAGGGGTGTAAAAATCCGCACCACCCGGTCTGCCAGACCCTGGATCGGCAGCTTGCCCGTTTGTGCCTGCTCCACCAGCCGGATGATCTGCGCCAGCACCGTACCCTGGCCTACCGAGGTCGCCCTGATCAGCAGACGCCCTTCGCGGTTCACCGTGCCGCCCACCACCGGATCACCCTGTTTTTTGCGCTCTGGCAGTGGCTCACCGGTGAGCATGGCTGTATCCACATGGGAGTCGCCATCCACGACCACGCCATCCACGGGCAGACGTTCCCCCGGCCTGACCACCACCTGATCGCCCGGAACGACGGCGCCGATCGCGACCTGCAGCTCGGTGCCGTCGCGCAGTACATGGGCCTCCTTCGCCTGCAGGCCCAGCAACTGCTTGATCGCTGCGGAAGTCTTCCCCTTCGCCAGTTCCTCCAGATATTTGCCGAAGAGCACTGCGGCTATCACTACCGCCGCGGAGTCGAAATAGACATGCCGGGCGCTGGCGGGAAACCAGTCCGGCGCCATAAGGACCAGCATGCTATACAGCCAGGCCGCGCCGGTCCCCGTCGCCACCAGGGAATTCATGTCCGGCGACAGATGGCGGTACGCGAGGAAACCAGGCCGGAAAAATCGCCGGCCGGGGCCGGCCAGCACGATCGTCGACAATACCGCCTGCACCCAGGCCCAGAACTGCGGGAAAGGCTCCAGGCCGCTCAGCAGCCGGTCCACTGCCGGAACCAGCGCCATACCCATGGAGAGCAGTAGAATGGGAACCGCCAGCACCACCGCGAGGATCACGTCACGGCGCATGATGCGGACGGCCTGCGCTTTGCGGTCAGCGACGGCCACATCCCCCTGCACCGGGCGCGCCCCATATCCGGCTGCGGTCACTGCGGCGATCAGGGTGTTTTGGTCCACAGTATCCGGCAGATAACGCAGCGCTGCCCGCTCCGTGGCGAGATTGACCGTCGCCTCCAGCACCCCTGGCAGACGGCGCAGACTGCGCTCCACCCTCCCCACGCAGGACGCGCAGGTCATCCCCTCGATCACCAGTTCCGTCTCTGCGATCACGGGCGTGTAACCGCTTTCTGCGATAACGGTGATCAGGGCGTCAGGGCTGACTTGCGCCGGATCGTACTGTACTGCGGCCTGTTCCATGCTCAGGTTCACCACCGCCGCCCGTACCCCCGGCAAGCGGCTCAGGGCACGCTCCACCCGGCTGCTGCAGGAGGCACAGGTCATGCCCTCTATCCCTATCTCCACATCCACCATGAGTGCGCCCCCTGCCTTCCGGTCACCCGGCGGAACCGGGCGGATACCTGATGAGGATCGTATTCCTAAAGTCAGTTGTAATGTCAATCCCGCATACCCGGATACCATCCCATACCCGCCCTGCGCAAAACAGTTGATTTTACCCGAAGGATGCTTATCATTTGCGCTCTTGCGCGCATTTCCCGGCGCCCGATGAGATTGCCCCTGGAGTGAATGATCGTGGATATCCGTCTTTCCCGCCGCGTGAATGCGGTGCGCCCATCCCCCACCCTTGCGGTCACCGCCCGTGCCCAGCAACTGCGCCGCGAAGGGAAGGATATCGTCAGCCTCGGTGCCGGCGAGCCGGATTTCGACACCCCGGAGTACATCAAGGAGGCGGCCATTGCCGCCATCCGGCAGGGCTTCACCAAATATACCGCCGTCGGCGGCACGCCGGAACTGAAGGCCGCCATCATCGGCAAATTTGCGCACGACAACCATCTGTCATACCGCCCCGATGAAATTCTCGTTTCCGTCGGCGGCAAGCAAAGCTTCTTCAATCTGTGTCAGGCCCTTCTGGATGCGGGCGACGAAGTCATCATTCCCGCGCCCTACTGGGTATCCTATCCGGACATCGTGCTCCTGGCCGAAGCGCGACCCGTCATCATCGATACCGGAGCCAGCCAGCGTTTCAAGATCAGTCCGGAGCAACTGGAGGAAGCGATCACGCCCAACACCCGTCTGCTGGTCATCAACAGCCCCTCCAATCCCTCCGGCATGACCTACAGCCGCACGGAATTGGAAGCCCTGGGTGAGGTTCTCCGCCGTTATCCCCATATCCTCATCGCCAGCGATGACATGTACGAGAAAATCCGCTTCCACGATGAAGAGTTCGTCAACATCGCCAACGCCTGCCCGGATCTGGCCCCACGCTGCATCGTCATGAATGGCGTGTCCAAGGCCTATGCCATGACCGGGTGGCGCATCGGCTACTGCGCCGGCCCCAAGACACTGATCACCGCAATGAATACGGTACAGTCCCAGAGCACCTCCAACCCCACCTCCATCGCCCAGGTGGCCGCCCAGGCAGCACTGGAAGGTGGCGACAGCGCCATCCACGAAATGGTGCTGGCCTTCAAACGGCGCCACACGTATGTCTACAACCGCCTGAAAGTGCTGCCCGGCGTCGCTGCCATGCCCTCCGATGGTACCTTTTACAGCTTTCCGGGATTTCGCGAAGTCATGGCGGCGAAAGGCCTGCGGGATGATCTTGCCCTGGCCGAGGCCTTGCTGGGGGCCGGAGTGGCCGTCGTACCGGGCTCGGCCTTCGGCACTCCTGGACACATCCGCCTGTCCTTCGCGACCAGCGACAAGAACCTGGAGATGGCCCTGGACCGTATCAGCGCTTTCGTCAACGCCTGACCACTCCCGGCAACCCGGATCGCGTTAGCGCAGCGTCAGTCCGGCTCAGAGGGTGGGGCTGACGCGGACCGCCGCGGCAATCCGGCGGGCGCGCCCACGGGCTTCCTCCACATTGTCGGCGCACGCAATACCTACCCCGAGGCGCCTGAGTTTGCTGGCCGTCGGCTTTCCGAAAAGCCGTAGATCGCTTTCCGGCACCGCCAGCGCGACCTCCAGCCCCGAATACACAGGCCCCCAACCGAGCCCCTTGCCGCGCACCACCGCCGACGCTGCCGGACGCCGGAAACCTGGTTCCACCGGCAAACCCAGAATGGCGCGCAGGTGTAGGTCGAACTCACTTTGACGCTGACTGGCCAGGGTCACCAGGCCCGTATCATGGGGACGCGGCGAGAGTTCGCTGAAGATGACCTCCGTGCCACGCACAAAAAACTCCACCCCATACAGTCCCCGTCCGCCCAGATTGTCGGTCACCCGTTGCGCCATCTTTTCTGCCTCCCGCAACGCGGTATCGTTCATTGGCTGCGGTTGCCAGGATTCCACATAATCACCAGCTTCCTGACGATGCCCCACCGGCGCGCAAAATGTCGTCCCGAAGGCGGAACGCACGGTCAGCAGGGTAATCTCGAAGTCGAAATCCACAAAGCCCTCGACGATAATTCGCTGACCGCCCACCCGACCCGCCGTCTGCGCCTCCTGCCAGGCCAGCGCCAGCTCCGCCGCGCCGCGCACCACGGACTGCCCCTTACCACTGGAGGACATGACCGGCTTGATCACACAGGGAAAGCCCAACGCCGCTGCCGCGTCTTCCAGTTCCGCCAGGGTTCCGGCAAAGCGGTACGGTGATGTCGGCAAGCCCAACTCTTCCGCAGCGAGGCGGCGGATGCCCTCCCGGTCCATGGTCAGCTGCACCGCGCGTGCCGAGGGCACCACCGTCGCCAGACCTGTCGCCTCGATCTCCGCCAGCGCCGATGTCGCGATGGCCTCTATTTCCGGCACCACATAGTGCGGGCGTTCGTGTTTGACAACGGCCAGAATAGCCTCCGGATCGGTCATATCCAACACATGGGAACGATGGGCCACCTGCATGGCTGGCGCATCGGCGTAGCGATCCACCGCGATGGTCTCTACCCCCAGACGCTGCGCCGCGATCAGGAGTTCTTTGCCCAACTCGCCCGCACCGAGCATGAGCAGGCGGGTTGCGGAAGCGGAAAGTGGTGTACCCAGTTGCATGGAAATTTCCTTCCTAAACAGTGAAACGGCGACATAGAGGCTTTAACGGCTATACTGATGTTAACATTTTCGGGCAGACGTGTACGCAAAGGAGTGGATTATGGGCAATAAGGACATCGGGATGGTGGGCTTGGGCCGGATGGGTGCCAACATGGCACGGCGTCTGCACCTCAAGGGCCTGAAGGTCACCGCTTACAACCGTCATACCGAAAAAGCCACGGATCTGGCCAAAGAAACCGGAATGCGCGCCGCCAGCAGTCTGGAAGCCCTCGTTCAGGCATTGCCTACCCCCCGGGTTCTCTGGCTCATGCTTCCCGCCGGAGAGGCCACCCAGAGCCACATCGATGCCATTCTTCCCTTGTTGAGCAGCAATGACGTACTGATCAATGGTGCCAATGCCTTTTATGAGGACTCCATTGCCCAATCCCAAAAAGTGGAGGCGGCAGGGGTACGTTACATAGACGCCGGTGTTTCCGGCGGTATCTGGGGCCTGCAGGAGGGTTATGCCCTGATGGTTGGCGGCAGCCGGGAAGCCGTAGCCCAGGTAACGCCTTTTCTGGAGGCACTGGCGCCGGTCGCCGACAAAGGCTGGTTGCACTGTGGACCCGTCGGCAGCGGTCACTTTGTCAAAATGGTCCACAACGGTATCGAATACGGCATGATGCAGGCCCTCGCCGAAGGCTTCGCCATTTTGCAGGGCAAAAGCGAATTCGGGCTGGACCTCGCCAAGGTTGCCGAAATGTGGCGCTACGGCAGCGTCGTCCGCTCCTGGCTCCTCGACCTCACCGCCGACACCCTCGCCAAAGATCAGGTGCTCGCTGGTATCGCGCCGGTAGTGGCGGACTCCGGCGAAGGCCTGTGGACCGCGCAGACGGCCCTCGCACTGAAAATTCCCGCGCCGGTCATCACCCTCGCCCTGCAAATGCGCTGGGCATCCCAGGGGCGCGACGACTACGCCGCCAAACTCCTGGCGATGATGCGCAACGAGTTCGGTGGTCACGCCGTGCAAAAGGAGGCCTGAATGAGCGATTGTAATTGTCAGTTTGTCATTTTCGGGGCGACCGGGGATCTAGCCTGCAAAAAACTTCTCCCCGCACTGTATCACCTGCATTGTGCAGGAAGAATGCCCGACGAACTGCGCATTCTCGCGTTTGGGCGACGCCCATGGGATGACAAGGGCTGGAAGGATTTCCTGCATGAGCAACTGGAAACCTATGCGAGCAATTATCAGGCCAGTCACTTTGCCGATTTTTGCAAACATTTTGAATATGTGCGCGGGGAAATCCATGAGCCGGAATCGTTTGTCAGGCTCCGCGCCCTGCTGACCCCCGAAGGGGCCGAAAAACCAGCAGGCACCATTTTTTATCTGGCCATTCGTCCCACCGATTTTATTCCAGTGGTACAACGCCTTTCCGGCGCCGGATTCAATCAGGAAGGTGACTACCGTATCGTGATTGAAAAACCCTTTGGTGATGATCTGGAAAGCGCCATGCAACTCAATGAGCAACTGCATAACCATTTCCGTGAAGATCAGATCTATCGTATCGATCACTATCTTGGCAAGGAAATCGTCCAGAATCTGCTGGTTTTTCGTTTCGCCAATCTCGCGATCGAGGCGATATGGAACCGTAATTACATCGACCACGTCCAGATTACCGTGGCCGAGGATATGGGCATTGAAAACCGTGCCGGATACTATGATCAGGCGGGTGCCTTGCGGGACATGCTGCAAAACCACCTGATGCAGGTTCTTACGCTGATCGCCATGGAACCACCCCCCTCCCTGGAGGCGGACAGCCTGCGCGACGAAAAGGTCAAAGTCCTGCGCTCCATCCGCCCTATTCCCAAATCGGCCGTCACTGCCTATGCCATGCGCGCGCAATATGGTCCCGGCGTTATTCATGATAAACACGTTCCCGGCTACCAGGACGAGGCGGGTGTCGAGGTCAACTCGGTCACCGAAACCTATGTCGCCGCCAAATTTTACATCGACAACTGGCGCTGGCGGGGTGTGCCTTTTTATCTGCGTACCGGCAAGCGCCTCGCCGCTAAAACCTCCAGTGTCGCCATCCGCTTCCGACATACGCCGCAACAACTGTTCCGCGAAACCAGCATCGAACGCATCGAACCTAACTGGATATTGCTTTCCCTGGAACCAGAGAGCCTTAAAATCGAGATACAGATCAAGGAACCGGGTCTGGAAATGCGTGTTCGCCCCGTGCAGCTCAACGCCTCCTACCGCAAGGATGGCGAGCAGGAGCTGGATGCCTATGAGGCCCTGCTGCTGGACGTGATGGAGGGCGACAAAGCCTTGTTCATCCGCTTCGACGAGGTGGAGTGGGCATGGCGCGTCGTTGATCCCATCATCAAATCCTGGGGACGGGAAACCGACTACATCCTCACCTACCCGGCAGGCTCATGGGGACCGGACGAGGCCACCCGGATCATGGACAAGGAAGACCACTACTGGCGCAATCAAATCTGACGAAAGATACGGCGGAGGCCCTATCCTCCGTCGGCGTTGGCCGATGTCGTCCGTTGTGAACAGCAAAAATGCTTAAAACTCAATGGATCCGAGATATGCCGCAAAAAGCGTAGCCAACGGTCTACAACATCGCCCCGCACCACAGCATCACAGGCATGTGCATATTTATAAGTTATATAAACAATTCAGAGGGCTATCGTAATATGGCACGACTTATGCCTATAACCTCGGGTAATCTCCGTATTCTGACGGTAAGGAGTCTGACCATGCAAAAGCCCATTATTTCCGAACGTAAGATCGAACACCTTTCCGAAGTGATCAAGGCCATGTCCCACCCCTTGCGTTACAAGATTATCTGCCTGCTGGGACGCGGCGAGATGAGCATGCAGAACCTCGTAAAAGCCATCAACACCAGCCACAGCAACGCCTCGCAGCATCTTGCCCTGTTGCAGGACAGTGGCCTGGTGCTGATGCGGCGGGCGGCAAGTCGCGTCTACTTTCGCATCCGCGATCAGCGCACGCTGAGTCTGCTGGCCATGAGCCACCACGTTCTCACCTGAGTTCAATCCAGCAGTGACATGCCACGCCGCAGGAACTCTGCGGCGCTCTCACCGGGCCCCGCTGTACCCAGAAAGCGGCGCCAGGCCCCCGCGCCGCTTTGCCCAAAGCGCAGTCCGTGCAGGTGACGACTCAGGCGCGGCGCAGGCAACCCCTCTCCCCATCGTTCTGCATAGGCTATCAGGCCGGAAAGGATCGCTTTCGGTTCCGGCAACGTTTCCCTGCGCCCCAGGGCACATTCAATTTCCGCCAGCAGCAGGGGATGATGATAAGCGGCGCGCCCAAGCATTACCCCGTCCACCGCGGAAAACTGCGCGGCCACTGCCGCTAGATCATTGAAGCCCCCATTGATCTCGATGGTCAGATGCGGCAGATCTTTTTTTAACTGATGCACCCAATCCCAGCGCAAAGGTGGCACATCTCGGTTTTCCGCGGGACTCAGGCCCTTGAGCCAGGCATTACGCGCATGCACGATGAAATGTCGGCATCCCGCCGTTGCGACGGTTTCGACGAAGGCACGCAGCGCCGCGTAGTCCTCCTCACGGTCAAGACCGAGTCGGTGTTTCACGCTGATGGGCAGGCCGCTTTCGCCCATCGCCGCCACCAGTTCGGCGACCAGATCGGGCGTCGTCATCAGACAGGCCCCGAAGCTGCCCTTCTGCACCCGCGGCGACGGGCAACCCACGTTCAGGTTGAGACCGTCATAGCCATAGGCACGCGCCACATCTCCGGCGGCACGCATTGCTTGGGGATCGTCACCGCCCAATTGCAAAATCAAGGGATGCTCCTCCCCCGAGAACTCAAGAAAGCGCTCCGGATCACGACCCAGCAACAGCGCGCTGGTAGTGAGCATCTCGGTATACAGTACGCAGGAGGGGCATACCAGACGCAGAAAATACCGGCAGTGGCGGTCGGTCCAGTCGAGCATGGGGGCGACGGATAATATCTTGTCCGGCGCGGCGTTCCCGTTCAACACTGGCACACCCTATCCTCCCACCTGAAAAAGCCGACAACTCAAAATGCGCAAAAGCGCCTAACGCACGGGCCTGCCGCGTCCGCCACGCCGGCCACGACAGGCTTCCACGCGATTTTTCCGCATTCCGCGCGGCAAGGGCTGATCGTCCCGATAGACCGACAGGGATTGCAGGGTGGCAGATGCGCTCAGGGCGATCAGCTTGACCCCCCTACCCTTGGGAAGATTTTTAACCTCGGCAAGGGGAAACAGCAAGCCGCGCCCGTCTGAAGACAGACAGAGCGCTTCCGCCTGAAGATCGGTGACGCGGATCAAAGGCAGGGGGCGCTCCTTCGCGTCCAGGGTCAAAAAAGCCTTGCCGGCCCGGTTCCGGCCGGTCATATTTTCCAGGGTGCTCAGGAATCCGTAGCCACCGGTTCCAGCCACCAGCCAAAGGCTGTCGCCGGCGCCGCATCCTACCGAAGCCAGCACGCCTCCCGGCTGGAAATCCACCTGGCTCGACACTGGAATGCCGTCGCCCCGCCCTCCCGGTATTTGCGCCACGGCTATGGAGTAGGCACGCCCCGAATGATCCAGCAGGACCAGAGTATCTACGGTTCGTGCCTCGAAGGCTTGCAACAAGGCATCGCCTTCCTTGAACCCCAGCGCCGTCGTATCCAGCCCGTGGCCGGAGCGGGTACGCAGCCAGCCTTTTTGCGAGACGATCACCGTAACGGGTTCATCCGTAATGGCAGCGGCAAAGGTCTGAATGGATTTGTTGGTGATGGCGGTATCGGCTTCCAGCAGGGTGCGACGATCATCGCCAAATTTTTGGGCGTCGGCCTGGATTTCTTCGGCAATCAATGCCCGCAGTCGGGACTCATCCTGCAGGAGCGCGCTCAGGTACGCGGCCGTTTCTCGCTTGTCAACCAGTTCCTTTTCCAGTTCGATACCGGCCAGGCGCGCCAGTTGCCGCAGGCGAATCTCCAGAATGTCCTCCGCCTGAATCTCGCTGAGATCGAAATGGGCCATGAGGTCGGCCCTGGGTTCATCGGACTCGCGGATCACACGGATCACCGCGTCGATATCCAGCAGCACCCGCAAACGGCCTTCGAGAATATGGATGCGCGCCAGGGCCTTGTCGAGGCGAAACTGGCTGCGCCGCCGTACGGTCGTCACCCGATAGCGCACCCACTGCCGTAATATCCGGGTGAGCGGCATACACGGTGCTTTGCCATCCAGATCCAGCACCGTGAGATTCACCGGCTGGTTGGACTCCAGCGAGGTGCGGGCCAACAGGTAGGTCATCAGGCTCTGCGGGTCCTGATTGCGCGAGCGCGGCTCGACGACGATCCGCACGGCGTGGGCCTTGCCCGACTCGTCGCGCACGGTATCGATCTGGGACAGCATGGCGTTTTTCGTGGCCTGCTGCTCCGGGGTGAGCGCCTTTTTCTTGCCGTCCCCTTTGGCTTGCGGATTGGAAAGGGTTTCTATCTCCGAAAGGATCTGTGCGGTGGATACCCCCGGCGGCAGTTGCTGTACCGCGATGCGCCACTCCCCGCGCGCCAGCTTTTCGACCTCCCAGCGGGCACGCACCCGGATGCTGCCGCGCCCCGATTGATAGGCCTCGCGGATTTGCCCGGGCGAGGAAATAATCTGGCCACCGCCAGGGAAGTCGGGGCCGGGAATCTGCTGCAGTATTTCGTCATCGGCCATGTCCGGGCGCAAGATCAACTCCGCACAGACCTGCGCCAGTTCGCGCAAATTGTGGGGCGGAATCTCCGTAGCCATGCCGACCGCGATGCCGGAGGCGCCGTTCATCAGTAGGAAGGGCAAGCGGGCGGGCAAGGTGACGGGTTCTTCCAGCGTACCGTCATAGTTGCTGCGAAAATCGACCGTGCCCTCGTCCATCTCTGCCAGCAGCAGCTCGGAAATGGGGGTCAGATTGGCTTCGGTGTAGCGCATGGCGGCGGCCGAGTCGCCGTCCAGAGACCCGAAGTTGCCCTGCCCATCCACCACCGGGTAGCGCAAGGTGAAGTGCTGGGCCATACGCACCATGGCGTCATATACCGAAGTGTCGCCGTGGGGGTGCCACTTGCCGATCACCTCGCCCACCACCCGGGCAGACTTGACATGCTGCGGGGAACGTTGCAGCCCCATGTCGCGCATGGCATAGAGAATCCGCCGTTGCACCGGTTTCTGGCCGTCGGCCAGCGCCGGAATCGCCCGCCCGGTTACCACACTCATGGCGTAGGCAAGGTAAGCACGCGCGGCATATTCCGCGAGCGGCGGCTCCCCAGGTTCGCCGGCGTCAGGGCCGGCATCCCCGGATGGCGGAGGGGGTGGTGCTGGCGAGGCAGCGGATAACGCTGCGACTTCCGGCACCGCTTCGGCTGACACCGGAGCAGGCGTGTCGTCGGTGACCGCCCCGGTTTCCGGGGAGTGCGCATTACCGATGAGATCAAAAAGATCCCGGGTATTATCCATGCCTGAAACTCCTCGCCTCAAATATCGATATCCGCCGTCCAGCCATCCCGCTCCATCCATTCGCGCCGCCCGCCGGCGGACTGTTTGGCCATCAGCAGGCTGAAGCGGGTATGCAGCGCCGACTGATCAGCCGCCGTCATGGACAACGGGACGAGGGAACGGGTGTCCGGGCACATGGAGGTTTCCCAGAGCTGATCCGGGTTCATCTCACCCAGGCCCTTGAAACGCTGCACCGAGATGGCACTTTCCTTGACACCTTCGGTGCGCAGGCGATCTATCGCCGCGTCCCGCTCCGCCTCTGCCTCGCAGTAGATTTTACGGACCTTGCCACGCCAGGTGGTATCCACCCGGTATAAAGGCGGCTTGACCACGAACACATGGCCGCGCTGCAACAACGCCGGAAAGTGCCGCAGGAACAGGGTCAGGATCAGTACCTGAATATGGCTGCCATCTACATCGGCATCGGACAGGATCATGATCTTGCCGTAGCGCAGCCCGGCCAGCACCCGATCCGGGTCCGCCTGAAAACCGTGTGCTTCAATGCCCAGGGCCACCGCCATATTGTGGACTTCCTGGTTCTTGAAGATCTGGTCCGCATCCACTTCCCAAGTGTTGAGCACCTTGCCCCGCAACGGCAGCAAGGCCTGATATTCCTTGTCGCGCGCCGCCTTGGCGGAACCGCCGGCAGAGTCCCCTTCGACCAGAAACAACTCATTGCGCTGAATATCCTCACTTTCACAATCCGTCAGCTTGCCGGGAAGTGTCGCCAGCCCCGAGCCCTTCTTACGCTCGATTTTTTGCGCGGCGCGGGTACGGGCCTGGGCATTCTGGATCGCCAGCTCTGCGATCGCCTTCCCGGCATCCGGATGGCTGTTGAGCCAGAGTTCCAGCGGATCACGCACGGTCTGCGCCATCAGCTTATGGGCGTCGCGGCTGGTGAGCTTGTCTTTGGTCTGCCCCTGGAACTGCGGATCCAGCACGCGCGCCGACAGCACCAGCGCCATCTTCCCGGTAACATCATCCTGTACCAGTTTGAGCTTGGCGGGGACGAGGCTGTGGTGCTCCATAAAACTGCGCACCGCCTCAAAAACCCCGGCCCGAAAGCCCGACTCGTGAGTGCCGCCGTCCAGCGTCGGGATCAGGTTGACGTAAGTTTCCGGACCGGGCGCAGCGCCGTTGATCCAGCAGAGCGCCCAGCCCGCGCCCTCCCCTTTCGCGAAGCCGTTACTGTCCCCGTCCTGATAGGAGGCTCCCGCAAAAATCGGCGTGGCCAGTTCGAGATCACCGACGATTTCCGCGAGGTATTCCGCCAGACCTTCACTATATTTCCAGACGACGGGCTCCTGCTCCGGGAGGGCGAGGCTCACTTGCAGGCCAGGGAGGAGAATGGCCTTGGCGCGCAAGAGATGGGTGAGCTCACGGATATTGATTCTGTCCGAGTCGAAATACTGCCCGTCCGGCCATACCTGGACCCGGGTGCCATGGCTGCGCGGGCCGCAATCTTCCAGCCGGGTCAGCGCTTCGCGTAGGTCCCCCTGCGCAAACACCAGCCGATAGCGACCATTGCCCGAACCCTGGGGGTCGCGGGTCTTGATCTCGACCTCCACCCGCTGGGACAGGGCATTGGTGACAGCCACTCCCACCCCATGCAAACCGCCGGAAAAGCGGTAAGCCGACTCCATGTCCGACTTATCAAACTTGCCGCCCGCGTGCAGGGTCGTGAAGGCCAGCTCGGCCGCCGGGCGAGACTCGCCGGGTGGAATGCCGACCGGGATGCCGCGGCCATTGTCCTCGACGACCACCGAACCGTCGTCACGGACCGTCACGTCGATGCGCGTCGCCTGGCCGGCCAGCGCTTCATCGGCGGCGTTGTCGATCACTTCCTGAATGATGTGGGTAGGGCAAGTCGTACGGGTATACATGCCCGGACGCAACTTGACCGGTTCGAGTCCCTTGAGGACAGTGAATTGTTCGGCGCTATAGCTCAAATGGTGGTTTCCTTCTGCCTCCTCCTATCATAAAGCCGAAAGGGACGGATGGGCAGCCCCGCGGACATCCGGCAAGGGGAACCACCCCGCACGGTTTCCAGTGGCCTTCCCGTTGGCGGCAACTCATGACTATTCTACGGACGAGCGCGTCATGCGCCGGCGGAGGCCCTCCAGCACCGCGTAAATACCTGGCATCACCACCAGCACCAGGGGCAACTCCGCCAGTAATCCGGAGATGATGGCGATGGCCAGTGGGGCCTGCATCTCCGCCCCGGCGCCCAGGCCCAGTGCCAGGGGCATCAGGGCCAGTATGGCGATAATGGCCGTCATCAGCACCGGCCGCAGACGCGCCCTCCCCGCCCTGACGAGTTCGGGGACGTCGCTATTCTGCGCCTCGGCAAAGAAGAAAATGGCAGTTTCGGTTACGATCCCGACAATCATGGTGATACCGATCATCGCCGTGATGTTGCGTTGCGTTCCCGTGATCCAGAGACCGATGAATACACTACCGAGGGCGAGCAACGCCGTCGCCAGAATGCTGAGGACGATGGTGAAGCGTTCATAGAGAAAGAGCAGTAGAACCGCCACCAGCAAAATGGCAGCGAGCAGGACCAGTGCCAGTTCGTGCATGGCCTTCTGCTGTTCCCGGTAGAGGCCGCCGTATTGCAGATACACACCCTGCGGCAGGGACAGGTGGGCCAGCCGGGCCTCCACCTCGCCCATGACCGTACTCATGGCCCGCCCTTCGATGCGTGCCGTGACGGCAACCATCGGTTTCAGATTTTCGGCTTGCAATTCCGCCTGTCCGGCCTTGATCTGAATCCGCGCGACCTGTCCCAGGGCCAGATAATGGCCATCCGGCGCGACGATGGGTAATTGCCGCAGACGGCGAATTTCACTCCAGAGATCATGGGGCGCACGCACCCGCACCCCGACCATCTCCTGCCCCTGGGGAATCAGGCTGACCACCCGGCCTTGCATCAGGCCCTGTAACTGCGCGGTTACCTGCCCCGGCGTCATTCCCGCCAGCGCCGCCTTGACCGGATCCACATGAATATCCACCGCGTCCCCGGCAATGGTCACACCGTCAAAGACCTCCGCCACACCCGATACTTTCCCGATACGGCGCGCCACCTGTCCTGCGACGTTTTCCAGCGTTCGGGGATTCGCACCGAATATCTTGATTTCTATAGGTTGTGGTACGGCGGTAAGGTCACCGATCAGATCCTCCATCAACTGTCCGGTTTCTACCCGCAGACCGGGTACTTGCGTGTTAATTTTGTCGCGTACATTCTGCATTACCTGCCAGATATTGCGACTGCGATGGGATTTCAAGCGAATAAAGAAGTCTCCGGTATTGGCCTCCGTAATACCGCCCCCCAGTTGCAGGCCCGTGCGCCGGGAATAGCTCGCCACCTCCGGTGTCTTCGCCAGAATCTGCTGCACCTGGTCCAACAAACGGTCGGTTTCGGCGAGGGAGGTGCCGGGGGCCGCCTTGTAGTCGAGGACGAAGCCTCCCTCGTCCATAGAGGGCATAAAACCGCTGCCCACCTGGGTATAGGACCAGCCCCCAAGGACCAGAAAAGCGCACAAAATAGGCACTAGCAGTATGGGCCGTCGCAAGAGATTCCCCAGCACCCGACCATAATGCAAACTGGTCCAGCCCAGGAGACGACCAGGCCGCTCGGCCCTTTCGGCATCCCGGCTGGTCAGCAGGGCGTCCGCCAGAAGGGGCACCGCCAGATAGGCCACCAAAAAGGAAATGATCAGCGCGGCGGAGATGGAGATGGCCAGTGCCTGAAAAAAAGCCCCGGTCACCCCCGAGAGAAAGGCCAGGGGCGCGAAGATGATGATCGTTGCCGCCGAAGAACCCGCCAGCGGCTTGCTCATTTCCAGCGCAGAATGGAGCACTGAAACGCGCGCTCCGGGATGCTCGGAAATGCGTTGCATAATATGTTCCAGCATGACCACCGCGTCGTCCACCACCAGCCCCACCGCTGCCGCCATACCACCGAGGGTCATGATGTTAAAACTCTGATGGAACACATACAGAATCACCACGCTGGCCAGCAATACGCTGGGCAGGACGATGGCAACGATGAAGGTCAGCCGCAGATTACGGAGGAAAGCGAGAAGCACCAATGCGGCCAATGCGGCTCCGATAAAAATGGCATCCCGAACACTGGATGCGGCCGCTGTGATCAACTGGCTCTGGTCATACCAGGTGCTGATTTTCACTCCGGCCGGGATGCTGCCGGCGTCCCGTCGCAGCAGGGTGCGGATGGCGTGATCAATCGCCACCGTGTTGGCACCGAGCTGCTGCTTGATGTTGACCAGCACTGCAGGCTTACCGTTGGCGGTGACGGTGGTCCACTGCGGAATGGTGCCGGGGCGAATCTGCGCCACATCACTGAGATCCACCACGCCGTCGGCGCCAGTTTTGAGGATGGTGTGGCCGATATCCCTGGCATTTTTCAGGGGACTTTCGCTGAGAATCTGGTAAAGGCGGTAATGGCGTTGGAGACGGCCGACGGCGGTGATGATATTGCTGTTGGCGAGAGCGGATTCGACATCGGCAAGGCTGAGCCCGTAGCTTTGCAGACGCATGGGGTCGACAATCACCTGGTATTCCGCCTGCGCACCGCCCTGAATATCCACCTGAGCCACCCCATGGACAGCCAACAGCAAGGGCCGCAAATCGTAATACGCATAATGGCGCAAGGCGACCGGGTCAAGGCGATTGGAAGTCAGGGAGAGGCCGAGAATGGGAAATACCGTCGGATCCATGCGCCGGGCGCTGAAGCGGGTATCGGGCGGCAACTTCGGAAGTACCCCGTTAACGGCCGACTCCGCCTGTAGCAAGGCGGAAGTCATGTCGGTACCCCAAGTAAACTGCACGGAAATCTCGGCCGCACCCCGGGCCGTGGTGGAGCGAATACGCTGAACCCCCGGCACCGCCCGCAATGCCTGCTCCAGCGGGCGGGTGACGGCGACCTGGGTCTGTCCGATAGGCATATTGCCCGAGTCTGCGGAGACTACGATGCGCGGGAAGGTGATATCCGGGAACAGGGCCACGGGCATTTTCAACGCCACCAACAAGCCCGCCAGCACCAATACCAGCAGCATGAACAACAGGGAACGGCGGTGCCGCTGCAGCCAGTCACCCATCAGGATTTCCCCGCCACACGCAGCGCCATGCCATCCCGCAACTCATAATTGCCGAGGCTGACCACCATCTCTCCGGCCTGCAACCCCTTACTGACCGCAATCCAGCCGGCTTCGCGCCAGCCTGTCTCTATCCAGCGCTGCTGCGCTTTTCCATGCACATCCACAAAACAATAGGAACGGCCACCTTGCTGTAAAACGGCGCTATCGGGAATAGCCAACGATTTCTGATGTCCCAGGATGATTTGGGCGCGCACCATGGCGCCCGGCAACAAACTGGCGGTCGCGGCCATAGGGACAACGACCTGGGCGAGGCGAGTTTTGGGATCGACTTGCCAATAAATCTGCTGAATCTTACCCGATAACGGGAACTGGTCCCCGTACACGGGACGGAGCCGCACGGCGTCGCCCACTTTGACGCGGGGCAGATCTTCCGGTTCGACACCCAGCAAAATGCGTAACGCACTGCCCGTGCTGAGGCGCAGCAAGGGTTGTCCGGCAGCGATCAGATCGCCCTGGTGGACGGATACCGTCTCGACAACGCCATCGATGGGCGAACGCACCACCCCGGCTTGCAGGGCCTTGAGACGCATCTGTAGATCGTGGAGGGTGGCTTGCGCTTTGGCGAGGGTTTGCTGCGCGGTCTGCACCTCAGCATTGGTCGCCAGTTGCCGGGTGCGCAGGGATTCCAGGCGCTGCTGGTCGGTGAGGGCGAAGCGCACGCCGATCTGCGCCTGCTGCAACTGGAGCTGGTCATTGATGGAAGGCGCCACCCGCAGCAACGCTTCCCCCTGATGTACCCGCTGGCCATTGGCCACCAGCACCTGACTGACCAGACTCTCGGCTTCCAGCGACAAGGTCCGACCGCCCTCCGGCGCGAATTCCACCGTGCCGTAAGCCCGCAAATGCTCTGCCAGTGGCATCACCCGCGCGGGAGTCAACTGGACCAGGGCCGACACCTCCGCCGTCGCTGGCAGTACCGGCACACTGAGTCCCAGCCCTAAAATAGCCCACAGCCATCCCGGTATCCGTCGCATCACCGCTGTTTTCTCCATTGTTGCCAGGGCAGGCCCACCGCCATTTCCAGGGCCGCCTGCTGTTCCGCATAAGCCTGCTTCAGGGCCAGCAGTTGCAGGCTCTTGGCGAGAGACTGACTGCGCACCGCCTCATAATCGATCAGGGTCACATTGTGCTCCGCCGCCGCGCCCCGCAGTCGCTGCTCGGCGCTTTGCAATTGCGGCACCTGCTGCTCCAGCGGAGCAATTTCCTGACGCAACCGGCGCAGATCGGCCACCAGAGCGGTGATATCGGCGCGGGTCTGAAAGAGGCGGGCGGTGTAGGCCGCATGTAATTGCGCACGGGTAGCCTCGGACTCGGCGATAACCCCGCGATTGCGGTTCCAGAGCGGGATATCGAGACTGACACTGGGGCCGATGGTCTGAATATTCGAGGTATCGGCAGCCCTGGTGATACCGATGCTGAAACCCGGATACTGACCGAGAATGGCACGCCGTACCCGCGCTTCCTGAGCTCGGTAACCCGCGCGCAGCGCCAGCAGATCGAGCCGATGGGCATCCGCAAGAGTAACCAGACGGGCAGCATCGGGGATATCCTGCAGTATTCGCGGCGCCCGCAGGGAAAGTGGCATATTCGGCGGCAACCCCATCACTTTATTTATATTCTGCCGCACGGCAGTCACCTGCCGCCGAAGCGCCAGCATGCGGTCTTGGCTGTCCAGCCAGGCGATTTGCCGCAACGAAGTCGTGGTGATGGTGGCATCTCCCAGCCGGAGATTCTGAACCGAGATCCGGTAGAGCTGATCCGTAGTAGTCGCCGCCGTTTGCGATACGGCTTCCTGCTTCTGCAGATAATACAGTTGCCGGGCCAGTATCCGCGTCTGGTTGGCCACCATCCATTCCTGCCAGGCCACCTGATACCGCACCGATTGCGCTTGCGCCCGGGCAATATGCAGATTCGCAGCGCGGGTGAACAGGCTGGCGAGACTCCAGCTCAGCCCCATGCTGTAGGCGTTATAGTAGCCAGCAGCCACATTACTGGGCAGGTCGGCGCTCAGGGAAAGCTGCGGGTCGGGCAGCAGGCCAGCCGCGAAGACCTGCGCCTGGGCAACGCCGATTTGTGCCCGCATCGCCCGCAGGTCCGGATTGAGCAGCACCGCGATTTCGCCGAGATCTTCGCCGGACAGGGGCGCGTGCAGGTTTACCGGTTGGGCGCTGGCGGGATGATCGTGGCGCAGGGCGACAGCCATTTCCCGCTCCACCTTCGCCATAGCCGACAGATGATCGCGCAAGGGCTGTGCGTGATAGCTGGCACAGCCCGTCAGCAGCAGCGGCAGAAAGGCAATGCGCCCATGATGCGCAGCAAGGCGCCACCAGCCTGATCTCTCAAAAATCGAATACATGATCCCTTCGCTCCATGAGGGGTATGATACAGAGTGCTTTATGGTTCAAGGAGGCGGGGCAAGGCGCTGTCGATACATAAAAACCAGTCCTTGCCGGTCGCTCCGCGCGCTGAGCGTTATTCGTCCGCCGAGTTGATCGGCAATATGACGGGCAATGGTCAGACCCAGACCACTACCGCCTTCCGCGCTGTCCGGCAGGCGGTAGAACGCATCAAATACTCTATGCGATTCCTCCGGAGGAATGCCCGGACCACTATCGAGGACTTCCACGATACCCTCTTCGCCCTCGCTACGGATTCGGATGGTCACCTCACCGTTTTCCGGGCTGTAGCGCAGGGCGTTGTCGACGGCGTTGCGTATCAGGCTGTGCAGCGCCGCTTCCGCCCCCTCTACCCATACTTCGCCCTGCAACTCCAGGCCAAAATCGAGGTTTTTCTGCTCTGCCAGCGGATAGAGATCTTCCACGACCAGACGGGCGATAGCGGCAAGGTCCACCGACTGATGCGCTGCCACTGCCGCCTGCTGGCGGGCCAGACTCAACAACTGATCGAGCAGATGACGCGATCGCTCCAGACCGCTTTTGAGAGGCAGCAGGCGCTGTCTGCATTCAGCGAGGGATTCCGCCCGTTCCAGATTCTGCGCCTGGAGTGAGAGTGCCGTCAGAGGTGTCCGCAGCTCATGGGCAGCGTCAGCGACAAAACGGCGTTGTTGGCCCATCAGCAGCCTGACCCGTTCCAGCAGGCGGTTGATGGCGCGCAGGAAGGGTGCGATTTCCTCCGGCACCCCACTTGCCGGCAAAGGCTCGGGATATTCCGCGTTCTGTGCATCCACCGCCTGGGCCAGAACATGCACGGGTGCCAGACTGCGCCGGACCAGATAACGGGCGAACACGATCAACAAGGGCACCAGCAGCAAAAGGGGCAAGAGGGTTCGCAAAGCACTGGCGAAAGCAGCGTCACTACGCACATCGGTAGACTGGGCAACCGCGAGTTTTTTACCCGGCGCTACCCGACGGACAAAGACGCGCCAGTTCTGACCACCCACGTTCACCGTGTGAAAGCCGCTGCTCAGGTAGGTCGGGAGCCTGAGCAAAGGTGCGGTCGGCGACCGGGACGTCGTTAAAGCCTGCACCACGATGCGCGCATCGGGGTCCACATCCAGAGCGGTCGCCACGGGCTTGCCCACGCTTGGCCAATAATCCGGAGGAATCAGGACGGCGATCTGCCGCAAGGACGCATCCTGGTATTCCTGTGCCTCATCAAAGGCGAGCCAGAACGATGCCAAGCCGGCCAGCAAACCCATACACACCATAGCCATGCTCAATCCGATGGACAAACGGCCATGCAGGGAACGCATCATGACTGGCGGACCACCATCCACCCGGCGCCACGGACGTTTTTGATAGCCTCCGCGCCGAGTTTTTTGCGAATACCGTGGATCAGGAAATCAATGGTGTTGCTCTCCACGGCTTCATTCCAGCCGTATAGGCGCTCTTCGAGCTGGGCACGACTAAGAATGGCGCCCGGGCGCAGCAGCAAAGCCTGCAGCAAGGCGAATTCCCGTGCAGTCAGCAGAACCTGTACATCGCCATACTGCACTTCACGGGTGCTCAGGTTGAGTTGCAGCAATCCATTGCTGAGTATTGGGGCGGCCTGGCCGCCCTGACGGCGGATGATGGCGCGCAAGCGGGCCAGCAGTTCGTCCATCTCAAAGGGTTTGACCAGATAGTCGTCGGCGCCGAGGTCCAGGCCATCAACCCGGTCCGCCAGCGCATCGCGGGCGGTAATGATGATAACGGGCAGGGTGTTGCCCGTGGCGCGCAGAGATCTCAGCACCTGACGTCCGTCCCGTTTGGGCAGCCCCAGATCCAGCAATATCGCCTGGTGCTCCTGGTTGCCGATGGCCCGCAATGCGGTTTCGCCGTCCCGCACCCAGTCCACGGCGTAAGCCGCATCCCGCAGCGCCACCGTGATGGCTTCGCCGATCATTCGGTCATCTTCAACGAGGAGAATGCGCATAAGATAGTTCCAGTAGATACCCGGTGGCTTTGCTCACCCCAAAAGCCCCCGCCCCTGAAAAGAGAGCGGGGTTTTTTTACGACACCGGTGATCAGTCCGGATGGGCACCTTCGGTGGAGTTTTCCAGTACCGCGCCGGTTTTGGCGTCGACGCCTACCTCATGGGTGACTTTGCCATGATTGATATCGAAAGAATAGCGCAAACCGCTCCCACCTTTCTCCTGTTCCAGTTCTTCGTCCGTGATTTTGCCGGGGTACGCCTTCAAGGCTATAGTCCGGGCCTGTTCGATAGTTACCTTGGCATGTCCCGCCAGATTCTGGCCGGTGAAGGCAAAGGCACTCACGGATGCTGCGGTCAAAATCACACCCAGCACACTGACAACCACTTTTTTGGATATTCCCATGATGTCACTTCCTTTCCCGTAGATTGAGGTCTGGTGAAGGCTTCTGCTTCCACCGTGTTGCTCACTCTACCGTCCCGGAATTAGGCCAGTCTTAGCCCCGGCAAGCCGCCGCACATACCCAATGCATACCGCCACCCAATAAAATACCGGCAGGAAAGCCCCAGACACAACACGCTGGAACCTTCCTGCCGGAAATCACCAGTAACGGCAGACCTAAAAGTTTACCGCAATGCTTCCATATACTGTCAGCGGCGCGCCGGGCAACGCCAGCATCTGCCCGGCCGAGCTTCCACCCAGAAGCCCGCCGGCCGTGATGTACTGGAACTCGTTATAACGATTATTTGCAAGATTGAGGATATCGACGCTCAGCTTGACATCTTTCAGCCCCGGAATGCTCCCCCGCGTGGGAATGGTGCTGTCAAAACCCAGATTCACCGTCCCGTAGCCCGGCATTTTCTGCCGGCTCGGGGCAGTCGTATTGTTATTGAAGATATTTTGCGCGCCAGTGTACTGGTACCAGATCCGCGGCTCCAGCAACACGCCCGAGAGATAGTAGCTGTACGCCGTGCCGATATTAAAGGTGCTGCTCGGCACGTTGGATACCGGCAGCCCGTCATAGCTGACGCCGCCGGTCACGTAATGCGCGAAGGTCGCCTTCTCGAAATTGAGATTGGCAAAGACATGCAGGTTATAAATGGGGTCATCTTCCAGCGCCATATTGACACCCTGATAGATGGAATCACCATTCGCGTCACCCAGATAATTACCATTGGCATCGTAGAACGGAATATATTGGTTGGTATAGTGCAGATGGTAAAAACTCGCCAGCAGGAAGAAATTATGCAGGTAACTGGCGTCCCTGAAATGAATCTTTATGCCAGCATTGTAATCGGCGCTTTTTTCCAGGCTATAAATCGGTGGGGTAGCTTGATACAAACCGCCGCCGCCGCCCACCTGCGGTTCCTTGTACGCCTGCGCATAGCTGGCAAATACGGCCAGCCACTTCATCGGCTGCCAGTTGAAATCCACCGAGGGCTCTACCTTGGTGAAGCTGTTGCTGGCGGTCGGGAGCGCGCCTTGGTTATTCTGCGGATACAAGGCATAGGCCGCGGCAAAATCCGACTGCGCCGCAGGCGTATAACGCGTCTGATAATTGATGAAACGCACGCCCGGCGTGATATGCAGGTTTTCCACCGGACTGATCCGGTCCTGGATGAACGCAGCAAGGTCGGTTTGGTCGAAATAGTCGCTGCGGTAATGCGCGTTGGGCACAGACGCCGAGCCGTAGTACGGCGGGTTGGTATTGTAAAAGGCGTTCCGCGAGTTATACCGGCTGTTCAGGAAGAATCCACCCACGTTCACGTCATTGTAGGGCAAGGCCACCGAAAACCACAGTTTGTCGCCGTACACATCGGTATGGGGGTTATTGTATTCGTAGAGGTTCTTGGGATTGGACAACCCGTAGTTGTTGTAGTGGAAATGCAGACGGTGGCCGTTGCGATACCAGAGCGTGTTATGCAGACCCACCATGCTGTCCAGTGCAAGGTTCAGTTTGCCATAGACCAGCCAGGTGGTATTACCGTCCCGCTTGAACCAGACATTTTCCGGCAGTGAGGAATAATACCCTGAGGTCGTCTGACTATACAACGGCGAGTTTGCGGTACCATCCATGGTCACACCGGCAATGGGGTTGAGGGGGATGGATACCGGCCGGTAGCCGGAACCTTTCGCCAGGTAGGCACCCAGCGAGAAGTCACCGTTGCTGAAGGTCTTGCGGGTTTTCAGGAACCAGGCGTAGTTATAACTGGGGTTGGCAAAACCATCCGGGGTTTGCCGGTAACTGTTGCCGGAACCGGAGCCACCCGCGAGGATGGTGGACCAACCGTCTATGCTCCCGGTGCGCACATTGAAGACGATGTTCTTGGTATCGTAGCTGCCGTAGCTCATTTTAATCGAAGCACCGGCTTTATTTGTGGGCTGCAAGGGAACAAAATCGATCTGTCCGCCGATGTTGTTATACCAGCGATCCACCGGGTTACCGGGGCCATAGGTGATGCCGATACCCTGCAGAATGCCGTTCTGCGGCACTTGCGGACTCTCCCAGAGGCCAGTGGAGGGATTCACCATGGGAACGCCGTCAAAGGTGACAGAAAGACTGCCGTTGTCAATCTGACCACCGGAGAAACCGCCCCAACCCTGCTTGATCCCGTTCACGCTGATAGAGGTCTTGGTGGAGCCGGTATACCCGTAACTAGAAACACTGACGCCCGGCGCGTAAGACAACGCCTGCGCGCTGCCGCCCACCGGACCGGCCGCCGCCAACTCATGCTTATCCAGCACTTTTATAGACTGGCCTGAATCAAAACGGGTTTTTTGACTAAGGGATTGCGCCTCACGGCTCCCCAGGTAAGAAGTCCCCTGCGCCGCGGCATTGACCTGACCCACTTCGACGGTGCTGTTTTCGGCGCTTTGGGTACCGGCGGTGATACCATCGGCCAGGACCGGCACGCTCGACAGCAGCACTCCAGATGCCATGAGCGCAACGACGACCGGACGTAACTTCATGTTGCTACGCATATCGAAATACTCCCTTTTACTTGACGGTAGTTATGTCTTACGAGCCGGTGAACGGCACCGCGGCCCGATATGGACGGGCTCTGTTTTTCTCGAAGAGGGGATATGGTAACGATGCAACATGACACTAATACGACAATTTTATGACTTTTTTATGACATTTGTGGGGGTGGTACGCCACACGGGCGGGCGGCGCGACACGGATGGGGCCAGAGAGGGATAATGCGGACTTATCGCTTACCTCTATTACTTCTGGGTTCCGGAGTGAAATATACCCAAGCCCCCAGGAAAAGAAACGCGATGACGTAGATATTGGTGGTACCCAGGACATCGCCCTTGTTGGCGGTGGCGCCCGGCAGAAACGGTGCGCCCCAGCCTTCTGCTGTGGTCCAGACGCCAATGCTGTAGGCAATACCCACGGGGACCACCCAGCGCAGGCCACGGCCGATGATCAGATAAAAAGCGATGATGCTTTCCATGATCGCGGCAAAATAGCCAAAGAGCACTGGCCCCGCCCAGGTGATGACTGTGATGAAGAAGCTGATATAGGCGGCGATCCATGCCGGCTCACCCGGCAGGGCCTGCTGCAGGTAGGTGACCGCATGGGTGAGAAAATAGGGCTGCCATTTCCAGAATGCATCGAAGGCCCAGAGCATACCGAAGAGGATACGCGCCGTATGTATGGCGGGGGTGGAAATGGGGCGATGCGGTGCCTTGCTGAAGCTCAGACCTTCCCAGCTTCGCGTCCAGACCACGAACAGGAAGCAGAGCGCATAAATGATGGCGGTGCCGGGGTCGGTCGCGCCCTGGGTGTAGGGACCGCCAAAACCCCCAACGGTGCTCCATAGCCAAAGGTTGTAGATCACGCCCACCCAGGCCAGTGACCGCACGCCGATTCCCGTGATCAGGGTAGCCGCAAGGATGGCGTCGAGCGCTATCGTCGCATATGCCACATATTGCGCGCCCATCTGCTGGACCAGTTGCGCCATCCAGTGACCGTAGCTGGCGATCCAGGTGGGTTGCCCGGATACCCAATCGGCACTGAAGGTACCGAGAAAGTGCGTACTATAGGCGGGATCGAGTTGCAACCAGGTATTGATCAGCCAGATCAGGCCAAAAAGAATACGGACAGCACCGAACGCCTGTTTACGACGCAGTTCCAATGACTGTGGTGTTTTCATCGTACCTCTGATTGTGTCATTAATAACCCGGACATTCTTCAGGAAATCGCCAGGAAGGTCAAAAGAATATACATCATGAAAATACTGATCATTGAAGATGAGCCCAAAACCGCCGCCTTTCTGAAAAAAGGTTTTTCCGAGGAGGGCGATATCGCAGATATCGCGCTCAATGGTATGGACGGACAACATCTGGCGGTGACGGGGAACTACGACGTCATCGTACTCGACGTCATGCTGCCGCAGCGGGATGGCTGGTGGGTGTTACAGGAAATCCGCAGCCAACGGGCCGATCAGCCGGTCATTCTGCTGACGGCGCTGGATGCCGTCTCCCAGCGGGTGCGGGGTCTGCAGCTCGGTGCCGATGATTATCTCGTCAAGCCCTTTGCCTTTTCTGAACTGCTGGCGCGGGTGCATAACATCCTGCGCCGCTGTAACGTGCGCTCCGAGGACGTGCTCCATTATGCGGATCTGGAGATCGATCTGCTGCGGCATAAGGTCTGGCGGGCTGGTGAAGCCATCAGCCTTGCCCCCCAGGAATACCGGCTGTTGGCCTATCTGATGCGTTTTCCAGGCGAAGTGCTGACCCGTACGCGTATCGCCGAGCAGGTCTGGGACATGAATTTTGACGGCGACAGTAATGTGGTAGATGTCGCAGTCCGACGCCTGCGGCGAAAGGTCGACGATCCCTATTCCGGCAAGCTGATTCATACCTTGCGAGGGGTCGGTTATGTCCTTGAAACACGCGACTGAGACCCTCCGCCGCGTTACCGGTTCGATAGCTGTACGCCTGACGTTGTGGTATGCGTTGCTCAGCGTTTTATTGATTGCCATCGCTGGCAGTGCCTTGTATTGGGTACTCGCGGAGCAATTACGGCAGGTCGACAGCCAGATTTTGGCCAGTAAGATCCATGCAGTGCATAGCGTACTGAGTCGGCACGCCGGGAATACAGAGGCGCTACGACACGAAATGCAACTGGAGGCGAGTACGATTCGCGGCGTATTCATCTGGGTCAGCCGCCCCCCTGCCGGCATTATTGCCCGCGGTCGTGACTTCAATCCGCTTCTGGATAGTCCACGACCATTCACGAAATCACCCCATACTCTGAAAGAAAAGGAATGGAAATGGAAAATACACGACCACGATCATTATCTGGTCATGGCACAACGCTTTGCAGGTAATCCGCCCACAACGATTTATGTCGCCATCAGCACCACGCAGAATGCGCAATTTTTGGCAATTTATCGGCAGGCGCTGCTGCTTGCGATCGCCCTCGCCCTGCTAGTGGCCGTGGCAGCGGGTTATCTGATTGCGCGGCGAGGACTGCGACCGGTGGCGCACTTGGCGCAGATTATCGACGAACTGGGTGCCGGACAGTTGCATCGGCGCGTTGCGGACGAACATTGGCCGAGCGAGTTGCGTACCCTGGCCGCGAACTTCGACCGCCTGCTGGGTCGGCTGGAGACGTCCTTCAACCGCATATCGCGATTTTCCGCAGATATCGCCCATGAATTGCGCACACCTCTGCACATCCTGCGCGGCGAGGCGGAAATCACCCTTTCCAGACGCCGCAGTCCGGCAGAATACCAGGCGTGCATAGAGTCGGCCATGGAGGAGTACGGGCGGCTGTCAGGAATGGTGGACGCCCTCCTCTTTCTCGCCCGCGCAGAGCAGCCGGATGCCCGGCTCGACAAGCCCGTGCTGGATGTTGGGGAGGAGGCGGCGGCGGTCTGTGCCTTTTATCAGGCGATGGCCGACGAACGGGAGGTCGCCCTGATCAATGAAGCCGGTGGACTGGTAGCCGCCCATTCCGGTTTGCTGCGGCGCGCCCTCGGCAACCTGCTTGGCAACGCGCTGCGCCACACCCCTGCGGGGGGACGGGTATGTATCCGGACCGCCATTCAGCCATCGCTGCTGCAGATCATCGTCAGCGATAACGGCTCCGGGATAACGCCCGAAGACCTGCCCCATGTATTGGACCGCTTTTATTGCGCGGATGCAGCGCGTCTGCGTCAGGGTCAGGGCACCGGGCTGGGGCTCGCCATCGTGCAGTCCATTATGCAATTGCACGGCGGCGAGGTTGCACTGCAGAGTAAATTAGGGAGAGGCACCACCGTCACTTTATCTTTCCCGATTATCGCAACAGAAACCCCGGTATTGCGCTGAACATGACGAATTTGTCAGGTTGTGGTCATCTTCCGGTTTCCTGCTTTTGCGATGATGCCCCAATGGCCGCAGCAGTTATGGCGGTATTTATCCTGTGCGGAGATAAAATTGTAGTGGCCGATTATCAGAAACCCCCGGAAAAACACCGAAATAATCCCGCGTTTTTAACCGTAAAGGTCAGTGCATGATGCACAAAACCGCAACACGGCGGATAGCGACTGCGCTCGGAATCGGCGTCTGTCTGCTCTCGGGTACCTCCACGGCAGACGATCTGACTTTACGGGGTGCCATTCAACGCGCGCTGGTCAATCAGGCGGTGGTGCGGCAGGCGCAGCACATGATTGCAGAGCGCCAGGATCAGGGTCGTGCGGCCCATGCCGACCTGCTGCCCGCCCTTTCGCTCACTACCGGAGGCATCTGGACCCAAAATGGGAACGGCCAGCCGCGCTTTGTCAGCGCCAATGGCGCGCGGGAGCTGATCGGACAGGTTCGCCTGCAGGTCCCACTGTATACGCCGCAAGCCTACGCCTTGTCGGCGCTGGCACGCGACCGCTCGGCCATCGCCCGCTACCGGCTGCAGCAGGCACGGCTTGCAGTCGCAGCACAGGTAACCGTGGCATATTACCAACTTGCGCTGGACGACAACGAAATGGCCGTATGGCGCAAGGCGCTGGCGGCGGCGCGCCAGATGCTCCAGGCGACGCAGGAAGGATACCAGGCGGGGACACGCTCGCGCCTGGATCTGAGTCAGTCCAGATTGACACTGGTGCGCATCCGGATGGGACTGGATCAGGCGCGGCCGCGAGCGCGGGCGGCACGCCGGGTGCTCGCGCTACAAACGGGCTACGGGATGGCGGCGCTGCCCCCACTGGCACCCGTTGCCGCCCCACTCACCGCTTTGCCGGGTGGCGTCATGCTCCGCCGGCAAGCCGACCAGTCGCAGCCACTGTTGCGCGTCGCCGATGGCGAAATTCAATCGGCGCGATCACTGTTGCACTATCGGCAAGCGGCGCGGCTGCCGGTCATCGCCGCCACTGGCGCCTATGGGGTGGACACCTCGACACTGCCGCAAAGCCAGCAGTTGGGTTGGCAGGCGATCCTTAGCCTGCAGGTGCCCATCTTTGGCTTTGGCCGCAACCGGAATCGGGTCGCCGCGGCGCAAGAGCAGGTGGCCGCCATGCAGGCCGCCAAGGCGGCGCTGCAACTGCAGATTCGCAGTCGTCTGGCGGCCGATTATGGGGCGGCACAGGCAGCAGCAAACGCCTTGCAGGATGCACAGACGCTGGCACAGACCGCACGGACGGTCTATACCATGACCCGCAAGGGTTATCTCGCCGGTGCGGAAAGCGCACTGGCATTACAACAAGCGGAGAATGGCTGGGTGCAGGCCCAGTTGCAAACCGCTGGCGCCGCCATCCGGGCCCGCCTGACACGTGCGCAACTGGCATTGGATAGTGGCTTGTTGCCCGATCAAAGGAAGCTGTCATGACCCCCCACAAACGCTCAATGATCCGCATTTCTCCACGCTGGTCCGCCATCGTCGGCCTCGGGATGTTACTCTGGCTGGCCGACATGGACGCGGCTTGGGCACTGCCGGTACGTGTGGCCGTTGTCGCCTCCGCGCCGACCCAACAGGAGAACACCGTACTCGCCACCGTCGAAAGTAACGGCCAAGTGACCCTGACCGCCGCAGTGACCGGCCGGGTGCTCGGCCCGCTGCTGCCTGCCGGACAAATCCCTGACGGTGCTCTGGTGGCGCGCATCGCACCACCTGGCCTGCGGGCGAGCATCAGTGCCGCTCAGGCGCGGGCCGCTTTCAGCCGCAGCCAGTGGTTCCGTAACCGGAAACTCTATGCCGATGGTGTCCTCTCCCGGCAGGATGTGGAGCAGGCGAAACTGGCGCTGGACGAATCCCGGTCCGCCCTCCGCGTCTTGCAGGCGCAATCGGACCAGCAGCAACTAACCGCCCCTTTCGCCGGGAGCCTGCACTATCTGGTGCCTGCCGGCGCGGTGGTCAACGCCGGCCAGCCCATCGCCATCCTCGCCGGCCGCGGAGCGCCCTGGGCGCACGCCTACGTCACGCCTGCCGTGGCGCAAGGACTGCAGACGGGGACAGTGGTAGGGCTGGATGGCAGCAACTGGCGAGGGCACGGCAAGATTCGCTCTGTCGGGCAAAGCGCGCGGCATCTGGGTCTGGTGTCCGTCTACATCGACCTGCCCGCCCGCAGCCCGCTATTACCCGGCGAATGGCTGCAGGTGCGACTGCCAGCGCCAGGGACAACAGCCTTCGTTCTGCCGACAGCCAGCGTCGTCATGCGCGGTGCCCGCGCCGAGGTATTCGCCGTCCGCCACGGGCGGGCGGTCGTAGTGCCCATCCGCATCGTCGCCAGCCGTGGCGATCGCACCTGGGTCAGCGGTGATCTTCGGGTCGGGGAACCCGTCATACGCTCCGGCAACGCCCGTCTCGTCGCGGGTACTCCCGTGCAGGTCCAGAAACCATGAAGCGTTATCTGGATTTTCTCTGGGAAAATCGCTTCAGCGTGATCCTCGCTGCCGTGTTTCTGCTGGCGGCTGGCTGGTTTGCCCTGAGAAGTCTGCCGGAAAGCGTATTTCCCAATGTCGATTTCCCCCGCGTGGCGGTGCTGGTCAACGACGGCAGCCTGCCGGTCAAGTTCATGGAAGTCGAGATCACCAGACCACTGGAGGCGCTGGCCAAAGGCCAGCCCGGTGTCCGGCTGGTGCGCTCGCAGACCGGTAATGGACTCACCAAGCTCAATGTCTACTTCAATCCCGGCGTCAATCCGCAGACCGCTTATCTCATGCTGCAGGCCCGCCTTTCGCAGGTCCGCCTACCCGTCGGCGCACAGATGCGGGTGACGCGCATGGCACCCTACACCTACCCCTTCGCCGAGTATGCGCTGGTTTCCAATCGTCTGGACAGCTCGGCGATGATGCCGACTTTCGCCTTTCAGGTTCGCCCCGCCCTGCTGGCGATTCCCGGTGTCTATCAGGTGCAGGGCACCGGCCGCGGCTGGCCGCAGGTGCATATCGATCTGAACCCGGTGCGCCTGGCGCAATATCACCTGACGGCGCAGCAGGTGATCGACACCCTCCGTCTCGCCCAGGGCCCTTTTTTCTCCGGCATTCTGCACGCCTATCACCAGCAGTTTGTCGTCGCCACCACGCCCCGGCCGGTGGACACTGCGCATCTGGCCACCCTCACCCTGCCCCTCGGCCCGGCCAATGCCGAAGGCATCCGCGCCCCACTGGCATTGGGCGCACTGGGGCAGGTGCAGGTCGGTCCACCGCCCTTGCTCACCGACGCCGCCGTTCCCGGCTATCGCCATGCTCTGATCATCGATGTGCTGTCCCAATCCCGGGCCAACGACGTGGCTGTCGCCCGTGCCGTACAGAACCGTCTGGCAACCTTGCGGGCGCACCTGCCACCCGGTGTGCAACTGGTACCCATCTATGACCTGAGCCATCTGATCGGCAGCAGCCTGCGCGACGTCTGGATCGCCCTCGGGCTAGGCAGTCTGATCGCCTGGCTGGTGGTCCTGGCATTTCTCGGTCGTTTCGACGGGGCAGTGGCAACCCTGGTAGTCGTCCCGCTGGCCCTGGCCGCCACTTTTCTGGTGTTGCATGCGCTGGGCTACGGACTCAACATCATGACGCTTGGCGGTCTGACGGCGGCGATTGGTGCATTGGTGGATCATGCCATCGTGGTGATCGAACGCGGGCTCCACGGCCTGCATGGCGACCGCGCCGCGCGACGACAGCTCGCCCTGCGCCGTGCCGCCGAAATCCTGCCGCTGATGACCCTGGCCACCCTCACCTCCTGCCTGATCTTTTTACCGCTGATTTTTTTGTCCGGCACGCTGGGGCTGTTGTTCCGGCATATGGCGCTCGCCATCGTCATTGCACTGATGACTTCGCAAATCGTCGCCCTGCTGGTGACGCCGGTACTGGCCGCATGGCTCGCCGGGCGTCCGCGCCAAAACCGGCGAAACCGTGCAGAACGTTGGTTACGCCGACATTTCAGTCGCTGGCTGATTTTCGGCATGCGCCGCCCGTGGTGGGCTATTCCGGTAGTCCTGCTCCTTGCGGTCGCGGGATGGCTGACGCTGACTACCTTACCCACCGCCTTCCTGCCTCATTGGGACGAGGGCGTGATCTCGGTGCCTTTTCGTACCCCGGTCGGCAGCAGCGTGGCGGAAACCACCCGCGTCGGACGGGATTTCATGCGGGTGGCGCTGGAGAATCCCAATGTGGAGCGGGCATCGCTGATGGTGGGACGCGGTTTCCAGTTCCTCCATGCGCCAGCGAACAAAGGGGCAATCGCCATCGTCCTCAAGCCCAGTCATGCGCAGAGCACCGAGGCGGTGATGCGCACGCTGTATGCACAGTTCCGTCAGATGGCTCCCAATCTGCTCTCCATGACCCTTCACCAGACGATGATCGTGCGTCTGGGTAATCTTTCGGGTGCCCACGCGCCGCTGGTGGTTTATCTCTTCGGCTCGGATTCCGCCACCCTGCGTGCACAGGGCGTGCGTCTGGCGGCGGCATTGCGCCAGAGCCAGGCCTTTGAATCCGTGAACTTCAAGTCACCGTCCGCAGGCCCCGAACTGGAGATCACCCCGTCGCCACTGGCTGCCATCTATGGCATCACCCCGCCGGTACTGGCCGGCCAGGTCAAGGCGCGTTTCTGGGGGCGGCAGGCGGGCTTCCTTCTGCACGGCGAGCAGATTCTGCCGATTCGCGTCAGTCTCGCCGGTCACGATTTCACCCCGCGCGCGATGGACAGCCTCCCCATTCGCCTGCCGGACGGAAGCTTTACGCCGCTGGCAAGTATCGCCGGCGTGCATGTGCAGGGCGCGATACCTTTCGTGACCCATCAGAATTTGGTGCCCGACGCCTATGTCTGGCTGCAGCCGAAGCCCGGCGAAGGGCTGGCACAGGCCGCCATCAAGGCACGCGAGGTGGTTGCAGGTCTGCATCTGCCCACGAACGTGACGACCCTGCTCGGCGGCTACTATCGCCAGCAGTCCCAAAGTTTTCGGCAGATGGCGTTGATACTGGGCGGTGCGCTGGCCTTGCTCCTGATCCTGCTCGGCTTTCAGTTCAGCAGTCAGCGCGCCGCCATCTCTGCGCTACTGGCCATTGCGCTGGCGGCACCGGGAGCCTTGCTGGCGCTGCTGCTGCTCGGCATCGATCTCGACAGTACCGCTTTTCTCGGGGTGCTGCTGGTCTTTGCCATTGCCGTCAATAATGTGATTCTGATTTTTGCCCGCGCCCGGCAACTCGATGGCCCGCAACCTCGCCCCGCCGTGGTCGCCCTCGCCGCCCGCCAGCGCCTGCGCCCCATCCTGATGACCATGCTCGCCGATGTCCTCGGCTTTCTGCCACTGGCCATCGGCATCGGCCACGGTACCGACCTGCTCAAGCCCCTCGCGGTAGCGGTCATGGGTGGGCTGCTGCTGTCCGTGTTCATGTCTTTGTGGCTGGCGCCGGTACTATATGCCGCATGGCCCGTCAGACGCCCGCTGTCGGACCCGGACCAGCGGACCGGTTTCCTTGCATTGAGGGGCAATGGAAACTAATATTCTGATACCCTTGTTAATAAACTGGAGGTGCGAGATGTCTAAAAAATCGTTTTTCATTTCGATCTTGGGTGCTGTCCTGTGTCTGCCGACCGGGGTGGTCCTCGCCGCAGATGCGGCGCCCGCTGCCGGACAGGTTCAAAACCAGATGATGTATGGCAGCCAGTTGATGACCCCCCAGCAGCGTATGGAGTATCGCGCTAAATTGCGTGCGGCCAAGACTATCCAGGAACGCGAACGGATACGTCAGGAACACCACGAAGAGATGATGGAACTGGCCAAGAAACGAGGGGTGACCTTACCCGCCGTACCGCCCGCAGGCGGCGCAGGCATGGGTCCCGGCCGTATGAATGGCGGCGCCGGTATGGGTGGCGGCGCGGCGGGCATGGGCCCTGGTGCCGGAATGATGGGAACCGGGGCGGGCGGTGGAATGGGTGCCGGTCCGCGGCGTTAGGGCACAGCACGCCCTTGCGCGAAAAAGTTAAGTCGCAGGCGAGGCGTCCCGGCATTCAGGCCGCTCTTCTGTCGGCACTGCTTTTCGGCGCAGGCACGCCACTAGCGAAGATCCTGCTGGCGTCGGTGAGCCCGTGGATGCTGGCTGGACTCCTCTACTTGGGCTCAGGTCTGGGCCTGACGCTCTATCGCTGCTTGCGACGTGCCGAATCGGTGCGGCTGACGCGCCGGGATGCCTTTTGGTTTGCCGCTTCGGTGCTATCCGGCGGGATCGTGGCGCCGGTACTGTTCATGATCGGTTTGCAGGGTGCTGCGTCATCGACGGCATCCCTGTTGTTGAATGCGGAGACCGTGTTTACGACATTGCTCGCCTGGTGGGTGTTCAGGGAAAGTTTTGACCGGCGCATTGCCTGGGGTATGGCGGCGATTGTGCTGGGGATGGTCCTCCTCAGTTGGCCTGGGCAGGTGCATTTTGACCATCTCTGGTCCGCTGCCGCCATCATCGGCGCCTGCTTCGCCTGGGGTGTGGATAACAATCTGACCCGCAAGATATCTCTGGCGGATACGACCTGGATCGCCGCCAATAAGGGGTGGGTGGCGGGCGGCGTCAACCTCGGCCTGGCGTTGCTGCTCGGTGACCATCTGCCCGCCCTGCCCAACGCGGCAGCGGCAATGCTGCTCGGATTTTTCACCTATGGTGTCAGCCTCGCCCTTTTTGTGGTCGGCCTGCGCCATCTTGGCAGTGCGCGGACGGGCGCGTATTTTTCCAGCGCGCCCTTTGTCGGTGCCGTACTCAGCGTGATGCTCGGGGCTCCGGTCGGCCCGCTCCTGGTGATTGCCGGGGCGCTGATGGGCTGGGGCATCTGGATGCACCTCACCGAGCATCACGAACATAGCCATACCCACACCCTTATGGAACATAATCATATCCATGTGCATGACACACATCACCAGCACACGCATGCAGCCCCGGTGGCGCCAGGGGCCCGTCATCGCCACCTGCACCAGCACGAGGCGCTGACCCACAACCACGCCCACGCGCCAGACATGCACCATCTGCATGTCCATTAACCGCCGCCCGATGGCAAGCAGACAGGCGCCCGCCGCCGCGCCCCTTCGTCACCTATAATTTCAACAATATCCCTTTCAACCCATTTCCAGAAAAATGAGGTTTGGCATGACGCCTGAACACGATGCAGTTTGTGAGGATGAGAGCATCAGCGCCTATGGGACCGCCCGCGCGACAGTCGAAGAACACCCACTGAGTCCCGATGATCTGCGTAAGATCGATGCCTACTGGCAGGCCAGTCTTTACCTGTGTCTGGGGATGTTATACCTCCGGGACAATCCGTTGCTCCGGGATCCGCTACAGCCGGAGCACATCAAACCCCGCCTGCTGGGCCACTGGGGATCGGACGCGGGCCAGTGTTTCACCTATATTCATTTTAATCGACTGATCAACAAATACGACTTGAACGCGATCTATATCTCCGGACCGGGGCACGGGGCACCGGCCATGCTCTCTCAGGCCTACCTTGAGGGAACGTACTCGGAGATATATCCGGACAAAAGTCCGGATATCGCAGGAATGCAACGATTTTTCAAGCAGTTTTCATTCCCTGGGGGCATTGGTAGTCACGCGACACCGGAAACCCCGGGCAGTATTCATGAGGGCGGAGAACTTGGCTACAGTGTTTCGCACGCATTTGGGACCGTCTACGACAACCCCGACCTGATCGCCCTGGTCATGGTAGGCGACGGGGAAGCAGAAACGGGTCCCCTTGCCACAAGTTGGCACAGCAATAAATTCCTCAATCCGATTACCGATGGTGCGGTACTGCCGGTGCTCCATCTCAACGGCTATAAAATCAACAACCCCACCATTCTGGCTCGCATCACCCATGAGGAACTAAAGGCATTATTCATCGGGTATGGTTATACCCCTTATTTTGTGGAAGGGAGCGACCCTGCGAGCATGCATCAGGCGATGGCTGCCACCATGGAACGGTGCGTATTGAACATCCGGGAATTTCAGGACAAGGCGCGACAGACCGGTACGGCCTTCCGTCCGCGTTGGCCGATGATCATCCTCCGGTCCCCCAAGGGCTGGACCGCACCCCGCAAGGTGGACGGACACTATCTGGAGGGCTTCTGGCGGGCACATCAGATCCCCATTCCGGACGTCCTTTCCAATCCGGCGCATCTGAAACTGCTGGAATCCTGGATGCGCAGCTATAAGCCGGAGGAGTACTTCGACGCGCTGGGGCGGCTCATCCCCGAACTGCGCGAACTGGCCCCGAAAGACAAACGTCGGATGAGCGCCAATCCTGTGGCCAACGGTGGTCTGCTACGCCGCCCTCTGGATATGCCCGACTTCCGCGCATTTTCCATCGCGGTACAGGAACCTGGCGGAACCAGGGCGGACAATGTGCCCACCCTGGGACACTTTCTCAGGGAGATTACGCGGCGAAACATGCAGAACTTTCGCATCTTCGGTCCGGACGAAACCCAATCCAACAAACTGGACGCCGTATATGATGTCACGCAAAAAGTCTGGCTGGGGGCATATTTTCCCGAAGACGCCGATGGCGGGGCATTGGCGCTGAGCGGGCGGGTCATGGAAATGCTCAGCGAACATACCCTGGAGGGATGGCTGGAGGGCTATTTGCTCAGCGGCCGGCACGGCCTCATCAACAGCTATGAAGCTTTCATTCACATCATCGATTCCATGTTCAATCAACACGCCAAGTGGCTGGAAAAGTGCAACGAATTACCCTGGCGCGCCAAGGTGGCATCACTCAACCTACTGATTACGGGTCTGGTCTGGCGCCAGGACCACAACGGTTTCACCCACCAGGACCCAGGTTTTCTGGACGTCGTCGCCAACAAGAGTCCCAATGTCGTGCGCATCTATCTCCCACCCGATGCCAACTGCCTGCTCTCGGTGACGGATCATTGCCTGCGAAGCGTGAATTATATCAATGTGATCGTCGCGGATAAGCAAACGCATCTGCAGTATCTGGACATGGACGCTGCCATGGCGCACTGCGCAAAGGGTGCCGGGATATGGGAATGGGCCAGTAACGACACGGGAGAAGAGCCGGACGTGGTCATGGCCAGTTGCGGTGACGTGCCCACCATGGAATCTCTGGCGGCTACCGCCCTGCTGCGCCAGTATCTACCTGATATAAAAATACGCCTTGTGAATGTCGTCGATCTCTTCAAACTGGTGCCCCATACCGAACACCCCCACGGCATGACGGACCGTGAATTCGAGGCACTCTTCACCTCCTCAAAACCGGTTATTTTCAATTTTCACTCCTATCCCTGGCTGATACACCGGCTCACCTACCGACGTCCCGCCCAGCACCACATTCATGTACGGGGCTATAAAGAAAAGGGGAACATCGACACACCGCTGGAACTCGCCATCCGCAACCAGACCGACCGGTTCAGCTTGGCTATTGACGCCATTGACCGGATCCCCCGTTTTTGCGACACGGGTTCCGGTGTGCGTGAGACCCTGCTCAACCTGCAATTCGCCTGTAAAAATCATGCGTACGAGTACGGCGTGGACCCGCAGGAAATCACCGACTGGCAATGGCCTTTCCGGGATACCCCCTGAATACCACCGCCTACCGGCAAGACATCGCTGTATGGCGCCCCCGTCTCGATCATCCTATCCTGTTAATTTTGCTCGAGGAGAGCCTATGCCATCGCCGCCGATATCTCAAATAACCTCCCACCAAAAACACCGCGCACGCATCATGGTTACTATCATTCTTGTTTTTTTTACCGGGATCACATCATTCACATGCGCATTTGCCAACACAGCCAAGAAATCGAAGCGCTGGTCAGGGAGCGTGGCGCTCGGGTTTTCCAGCGCCACGGGAACATACCCATCCTTGAATCTCCACAGCGATGACTGGGTACGCTGGCAATATCACCGCTGGGAAAATCGTGCGCACGTGAGCTACAATTACACTGCTGCATCAACTGCGGTTTACGCCAATCGCCTCGTTCTGGAGAATCAATTTCGATATTACTTCAAGCCAAATGTTCACTATGTTTTCGGTGATATCCGTTATGACCGAAATCAATTTAACGGATATTATTATCATCTGATAGAAACCATAGGCGAAGGCAATATCGTATCTATCGACAAAACCATGTCCATAGATTATCAGGGAGGCATCGGCGCCCAGGAAGACCAGCCCATAGGCATGAAATATCAAACCAACCCAGCCGCTCGTTTGGCGGTGGGTTATCATTGGCACCTGACCCGCCATGCGACTTTCAAGGAAAACGTAACTGCCCTGCTATCCACAGCCAACAACAATACCTATGAGTCGGTTACCAGCCTGCAATCCCGGCTGTATGGTCCATTAGCCTTGCAGCTATCTTATACTGCCACATACAACGAATTCCCCGTAATCAGTTATTATAAAAAATTTAACACCATTACTGCGGCGGATTTGAAATTCCACTTTTAATCACTCAGGGCAGCGTCAAAGATGGTTCCGCTGCGGAAGTGAGCGGCCCAGTGCTGGTTGACTGAAATCGGGTCTTCACACACAAGACAACTTGCTGACTTTCATGAACAAAGTTGAACGGCAGACACCCAAAGAGAAGGAGTTGCGTCTGATTGCCGACAGCTACTCCACGCACAAGCACCCGGCCGTACAGGAGTGACTGACCAAACGTCCACGCACTCCTGCATCTCCGACATGGGTTTTACTGCGTGATCTTGGGCAGCAGACCTGTAGCGGCCCCCGCGGCGCCCCCCTCACAACGGCACCCACCGCAGGATTTCCACCAGCTACCGCACCCAGCACCGATGGCACCGCCGCTGAGCATACCCGGAATGCCTTGGCGTGTGCAGGTGTTGCTGCAAAACGCCTATCTGAACCCGATAATGTTGGCATTCCTGGTGCAGTTCGGAGTGATGGCATCCGACACAGTCATCCGTTCAGAATCCACTTGCGAGATAAATGCCCGGCGATCCATTTCCGCCTCTATCTGTTCGGTAAAGTCCACCCCTTCCGCCCACCGTCTTGGCGCGGGCCTGGGGACGAGGATGTGTTCTCAGTATAGGAGAGAGCGAAGCCGCTAAAGGCTAGGGCCGTACCCTACGGCCAGGGAAGGGGAGTGGGGCCATATGTGCTATCCTAATGATAAGATTTTGATCTGCGGAGCGGGCCTCCGGCATCACGCCCCCGTCGGCGCGCCTGCGGTATGGCTGGCCTACTTCAGGAGGGATACCTATGGAGAACGGCGTCGGCACTGTGCAGGACCCACCATCGGAGTTCACCGTCAAGGACTGCGCCCTCCTCGCCATCGCTACGGGGCGGCGCGTGTACACCCTGTCGGAACTGCGTGGCGGGCTCGAAAGCGTGGGGGAGGCCAGTATCTATTACCATTTCTGGGGCAGCTTGCTGCAACCACGCTTCGGGGAGCGGGAGTACAATAACGATTTTGCCGGCTGGGCCTTGCACAGCCTTCACGACGCCAGGCTGGCCGAGCGCTTGGCCATGCTGGACCCCCGGGAATATCCCGATCTTTCCGAACTGCGCTTCGACCTCCTCGAAATCATCGACGAACGGCTCGACGAGGCGGATTACCTGCACTGGATGCCGGCGGCCCAGCCATTCCAGTTCATGCGCTCGCAGATCGTGGTCTTCAGCACGGACAAGCGGGTGTCCAGCCCAGCGGAACTGCTTGCCATCCTCCCGACCCTCCCTGTAAGCAGCCTGTTTTACCACTTCATCGACGCGCGTCGGCGGGTACCCGAGGCCGGCGACGACTTCAGCGCCTGGCTCTCGGACTTTGGCGACATGGGACAGAGGCTGCGTGCCAGCCTCGCCCGTGTGGACCCCTATTTCACGACGCTCCGGACTTTGCGGGACCAGATCGCAACCATTTTCGCCGCAGAATTGGAGGGTGGCCATGCTGCTTGACGAATACGCGCGTGTCGTCGGCGAGGATGCCGTCGACCACCTCCGCCAGTTGGCCCGGCCCCTGGCCGGCAAGCAGATGGTCCACGTGAATTCTACACGGGTCGGTGGGGGCGTTGCCGAAATCCTGGACAAGCTGGTGCCCCTCACCCGCGAACTGGAGATCGACGCCCGCTGGGAGGTCATCACCGGAAACCCCTCTTTCTACGAGTGCACCAAGACCATGCATAATGCCATGCAAGGCAGCCCGTTCCCCATCCGTGAAGCCCTGCTGCGGGTCTACGAAGAAACCAACCGGGAGAATGCGGAGAGGCTGGGTTCCCTGCTCACCGATGCCGACATCGTCTTCATCCATGACCCCCAGCCCGCGCCGCTGATCCATTACCTGAACGACCGCAAGGGCAAATGGGTATGGCGCTGTCACATCGAGGCGAGCCATCCCTATCGTCCGGTCTGGCGTTATCTGCGGCGCCATGTGGCGGAGTACGACGCCACGGTGTTCTCCCTGGCCGGCTTCGCGCAGGCCCTACCCAACCCCCAATACATCATCCCCCCCAGCATTGACCCGCTCAGCGACAAAAATGTCAATTTGTCCCAACGGGAGATCAAGGCGGCAGCCCGGCGTTTCCAGATCGACCCCGAGCGGCCCCTCATCGCGCAGATTTCCCGTTTCGATCGCTTCAAGGACCCCATCGGCGTGATCAACGCCTATCGCCTGGCCAAGACTTACGTGCCCGAGCTTCAACTCGTGCTGGCAGGCGGAAGCGCCGACGACGACCCGGAAGGCAGCGTCGTGCTCGCCGAAGTGCAGGCCGCGGCCCAGGGCGATCCGGATATCCATATACTGGCCCTGCCCCCCGATGCGCACCGTACCATCAACGCCATCCAGCGCCTGGCAGACATCGTCCTGCAGAAGTCCCTGCGCGAAGGCTTCGGCCTGGCGGTCACCGAAGCGATGTGGAAGGGTAAGCCGGTAATCGGCGGCGACACCGGCGGTATCCGGCTGCAGGTGATCGATTATTACACCGGGTTCCGGGTGAACTCGCCGGAAGGGGCGGCCCTGCGGATCCGCTACTTCCTGCATAATCCGAAGCTGATCGGCACCATGGGACGGCAAGCCCGGCGGTTCGCGCGGGAGAACTTCCTGCTGACACGCCAGTTACGCGAGTACCTCGCCCTGGCAGTCGGCCTGCTGCACGGGGCCACGGAACGGATCGAACTTGGTTGACCGCCGCCATCCAGGAGGGTAAGGCCATGTGCCGCCACGACATGCCTTTCGGCGCCCAATGCCTCGAAGACGGGCGCTGGCGGTTCCGGCTCTGGGCGCCGGCGGCCAGAACCGTGGAACTCCAGCTCCCGCGCGGGACGGAGGTACTGCCCATACCCATGCAGCCGGAGACCGAGGGCTGGTTCGCGCTGGAAACGGCCGCGGCACCTGGGACCCCTTACGCCTACCGCATCGACGGCGACCTCGTCGTCCCGGACCCCGCATCCCGTGCCCAGCTCGACGACGTGCACGGCCCAAGCCTGCTGGTGGACCCCGCCGCCTTCGCCTGGGAGGACGGCCATTGGCGAGGGCGGCCCTGGGAAGAGGCCGTGATCTACGAACTGCATACCGGCACCTTTTCGTCCGAGGGCACCTTCGCGGGGGTCACGGCACGCCTGGATTATCTGGCCGGGCTGGGCATCACCGCCCTGGAGCTCATGCCCGTGGCGGACTTCCCCGGCGAGCGGGACTGGGGCTACAACGGGGCGCTGCCCTTCGCGCCGGATCGGCGCTACGGCATGCCCGACGACCTGAAACGCCTGGTGCAGGAGGCCCACCGGCGCGGGCTCATGGTGTTTCTCGACGTCGTGTACAACCACTTCGGGCCCGTGGGAAATTATCTGTCCCATTACGCCCCCGCCTTCTTCACCGACCGTCACCACACCCCCTGGGGGGCGGCCATCAATTTCGATGACGCCGACAGCCGCACGGTGCGCGCGTTTTTCATCCACAATGCCCTGTACTGGCTGGAAGAATTCCACATGGACGGCTTGCGCCTCGATGCGGTGCACGCCATCTTCGACGACTCGGACCCGGACATCGTCGAGGAATTGGGCGCGGCGGTCACACGACGGTTTCCGGGCCGCCACGTCCACCTGGTGCTGGAGGACAACCGCAACAGCGCCCATTATCTGGTCCCGAAGGGTTCGCAGCGCCCCTACGCCGCCCAGTGGAACGACGATTTCCACCACGCCCTCCACGTCATCCTGACCGGTGAGACAGGGGGTTACTACGGGGACTTCGCCGACGATCCCCACGGGCTCCTCGCCCGCTGCCTGGCCGAAGGCTTCGCCTTCCAGGGGGCCTGGTCCGCCTACCACGGACGGACCCGCGGCGAGCCGAGCGCCAGTCTCCCCGTCACCGCCTTCGTCGGCTTCCTCCAGAACCACGACCAGGTGGGCAACCGGGCCTTCGGGGATCGCCTGGTGGCGCTCGCAACGCCGGAGGCCGTGCGGGCGGCGACGGTGCTGCTGTTGCTGGCGCCGGCCCCGCCGTTGCTCTTCATGGGCCAGGAGTGGGGCAGCCGGCGCCCCTTCCCGTTCTTCTGCGACCTCGGGCCCGACCTCGCGCGACAGGTACGGGAAGGCCGGCTGCGCGAGTTCGCACGCTTTCCGGACTTCGCCGACGCCGCCATCCGCGCCCGCATCCCCGATCCCAGCGACCCGGCGACCTTTTGGTCCGCCCAGCTCGACTGGCGCGAAAAGGAGCAGGAAACCCACCCGGCTGGGCTGGCCCTCCATCGCGAGCTGCTCGCCCTGCGCCGGCGCGAGCTGGTGCCGCGTCTGGCCGGCGTCACCGGGGATGGGGCCCTGGCAACGCACTTCGGCCAAGGCGGCGTGGCGGCACGCTGGCGCCTCGCCGATGGGATGGTCCTGGTGGCCGTCGCCAACCTGGACGCCGAGCCGACCGCCTCGCCGCGCCTTCCCGTCGGACGACTGCTTTACGCCACACCGGCGGCGTTGGGATCAGACCGCTCCCTCCCCCCGTGGGCGGTCGCCTTCTTCCTGTGCGAACCCCACGATGCCGAGATCGCCGTGGACGGAACATCGCTGTTCAGCCGGTGAAGGCCATGGCCCTCAATCCCATCCCCCGCGCAACCTACCGGCTCCAGTTCAATCGCCAATTCACCTTCGACGATGCGGTAGCCCTCGTGCCCTATCTGCAGGAACTGGGCGTATCCCACTGCTACGCATCCCCCTACCTCAAGGCCCGCAGCGGCAGCCCGCACGGCTACGACATCGTCGACCACAGCGCCCTCAATCCCGAGATCGGCGACGAACGGAGCTTCGGCCGCTTTGTCACCGCCCTCGCCCGCCGCGGCATGGGTCACATCCTGGACTTCGTGCCCAACCACATGGGCGTGGGTGGAGACGACAACGCCTGGTGGCTGGATCTGCTGGAAAACGGCCAGGCTTCCCCTTACGCGGATTTCTTCGACGTCGACTGGCATCCCCACGAGGAGATGCTGCGTGGCAAGGTCCTGATTCCCTTCCTGGGCGGCTATTACGGCGACCTGCTCGAAAACGGCGAGTTGCATCTGGCCTTCGATGCGCAGCGGGGGGAATTCAGCGTCTGGTACCTGCAGCACCGCTTCCCTCTGGACCCGCGCACCTATCCCGGCATGCTTGAATACCGGCTGGACCAGTTGACCGAGCGGCTGGGCGCCGACCATCCCCGGCTGGCCGAATACCAAAGCCTCAGCACTGCCTTCACCCATCTCCCTACGCGCCGGGAGACGACGGCCGCCAAACTGGAGGAGCGAAGGCGCGACAAGGAGGTCCACAAGCGCCACCTGGCAGAGCTATGCGCTGCCGAACCCGCCATCGGGGCCTTCATCGAAGAGAACGTCGCATCCCTGAACGGTGAGCCGGGCGAGCCGGCCACCTTCGACCGGCTGCACGAGATCCTGGAAGGGCAGGCCTACCGCCTCGCCTATTGGCGCGTCGCTGCGGACGAGATCAATTATCGCCGCTTTTTCGATATCAACGACCTCGCCGGCCTGCGGATGGAGCGGCCCGAGGTGTTCGCCGAGACCCACCGCCTGGTGCTCCGCCTAGTGGCGGAGGGCAAGCTGGCCGGCCTGCGCATCGACCATGCCGACGGTCTGTACGACCCGCCCGGCTATTTCGCGCGGCTCCGGACGGAGATCCGGTCGGCGCTGGCGGGGTCCGCCGATCCATCGGGCGGTGGCACGGGTCCCGATTTCTATCTCGTGGCGGAAAAGATCCTGACGGGTCCGGAACGGCTGGTGGACGACTGGCCGGTGGAAGGGACGACTGGCTACGACTTCGTCAACGCGGTCAACGACCTTTTCGTCAACCCGGCGGCGCAACGGGACCTGGATCGCGTTTATGCCCGCTTCATCGGACAGCGCTGCGATTTCGGCGAAATACTCTTTCAATGCAAACAACTGGTCATGGAGGCGCAGCTCTCCTCGGAGCTCGCCATGCTCGCCGACATGCTCGACGGCGTCGCCCAAAGCGACCGGCACACCCGCGACTTCACCCTGAACGGATGTCGCGGCGCCCTGGCCATGCTCGTGGCCTGCTTTCCGGTGTACCGCACCTACATCGCTGATAACCGGGTTTCCGAAGACGACCGCCGTTATGTGGAGGCGGCGGTGGCACAGGCGAAGAAACGCAGCCCAGGGGATGTGAGCATCTTTGATTTCATCCGCCATCTCCTGCTGGAGGAAACGTGCGCGCAGGAAGCCGCGCGGCGCGAGCCGGCGGCCCGTTTCGCCATGAAACTCCAGCAATACACCGCCCCGGTCATGGCAAAGGCCCAGGAGGACACAGCCTTCTACCGCTATCACCGGCTGGTGTCCCTGAACGAGGTGGGCGGCGACCCGCGGCGTTTCGGGACTACCCCGGCCGCCTTTCATCGCGCCAACCAGGAACGGGCCCAGAAATGGCCCTACGCCATGCTGGCGACCTCCACCCATGACACCAAACGCAGCGAGGACCTGCGGGCCCGCATCGACGTCCTTTCCGAACTCGCCGACGAATGGCGGAAAAGGGTGGGACGTTGGACACGCTTCGCCCGCCGGCACAAGCGGATGGTGGACGGCATTCCGGCGCCGAGCCGCAACGACGAGTACCTGTTCTACCAGACCCTGCTCGGCGTCTGGCCCCTCGAATCCCCTGGCGAGCGCGCCTTCGACGATCTCCGTGAGCGGGTCCTGCGTTATATGCTCAAGGCGGTGAAGGAGGCCAAGACCCACACTTCCTGGCTGAACCCCAACCTCGCCTATGAAGAAGCACTGGATTACTTCGTCATGGCCATGCTCGATCGCACCGGCCGCAACCCCTTTCTCGCCGATTTCCTCCCGTTCCAGGGCCGGGTCGCCCGCTTCGGACTCTGGAATTCCCTGTCCCAGCAGCTATTGAAGCTTACGGCGCCGGGCGTGCCCGACATCTACCAGGGGACCGAACTGTGGGATTTCAGCCTCGTGGACCCGGACAACCGCCGGCCGGTGGACTACCGCCGCCGCCGCGACCTGCTGCACCGGCTGGCGGGTGCCGCCCGTGGGCAGGACAAAACGGCCCCCGCCCGGGACCTACTGGACCATCTGGAAGACGGCCGTGCAAAGCTCTTCGTCACTTGGCGTGCCCTGGATGCCCGGCGCCGGTTCCCGGAGGTGTTTGCCGGCGGCACCTACCTGCCCCTTGCCGCCAATGGCGCCCGGGCCGACCACATCGTGGCCTCTGCACGCCAGGCGAACGGGCGCACCGTAATCACCATCGCCGCCCGCTGGTTCGCCACCCTGCTCGGCGATGAAACGCGCCTGCCGCTGGGCGAGCCGGTATGGACCGATACGGCGGTGGAGATCCCCGACCTGGCCGGGACATGGAAAAACGTGTTCACGGGAGAGATGGTGCGTCCCGATGCCGCCGGAGACAAGCCTCGCCTTTCTCTCGCCCAGACGTTGGCTTACTTTCCCATCGCCCTGCTGGTTCCGGCGGAAGCCGGCTCGTGAACGGACCCATACTGTCCAATCGGTTCTTTCCGAAGCGGCGGAGGGATCCCCTCATGCTTAAGGACGATTTTACGCGCCCCAACCGTGATGGCGGACGACGCGCTCGACGATAGAGTGCCTGGTGGAAGCCGGCGATCTGGACCTCGGCGCCCTGTGGCAACAGATCGGGCGCGGAAACAGCAATGTATTACCGAGCTCATGGCGGCAGTCCTTATATGGCTGCCTCCAGGTGTGCAAGATGATTTTGATGTCTGGCATGTTGAGATCGGGTTGCAGTCTTATATCCGGCCTTTGATGCAGGAAGATAAGCCTGCTGGCCCCGATGGAATCCGCCGGAAACGTCCTCATCTGTACTGCGTAACTCCTGTACTGGGCCTTTGTACCCGCAATACAGACCGATCAAAGGCATCCAGACGTGGGCATGGTAACATCCCCCACCCTTGCCTTTGCTGCTGGGCGGCCTGTTGCCGCAGGGTGTTGAATTGCTGGTCGGTCTGCAAGGGACAACAATCGGGCCTGACTTACCGCCTGGCGGTAGTCTCTACCGAGTGACTTCTTGATCTCGCGCTTGCCAATCGCGGGGCGCAAAGATTCCGGTACGACGAGGCGAAAAACAAATCCATGGGGGTCTTATAGCCCTTGCTGGGCAGGGCGGGCATTGATTTCTCCTCTTCCCCCTGACTCCGTTTTGTACCGGCTTTTTGTACCACTGAGCCTCCTGAATGCCTTGCTACACTTGGTATTCAGTATATTAGTACAAATTGGCGGAGAGGGTGGGATTCGAACCCACGTGGGGTTTTACCCCCCATCCGATTTCGAGTCGGCGCCGTTATGGCCACTTCGGTACCTCTCCGCGGAGGTGGTATACCTTAATCTTTCCAGACGCTGGCGGCAAGCCCGTGCCCGCGGCGTCGAAAAGACCATGCAGGACTACAAGGCGGCACCGTCGTTACGATCCTTGGCACTGATGAACTGACGTTTGAGGACGTGCTCCCGCTTGAGCCCCAGCCACAGCGCGATCGGGCTCGCGACAAAAATCGAGGAATAGGTACCCACCACCACGCCGATGACCAGCGCCGTGGCAAACCCGTGAATCACCGGCCCGCCAAACAGGAAGAGCGAGAGCGCGACCATGAAGGTGATGAAGCTGGTGATCACCGTTCTGGATAGCGTCTCGTTAATGGCGACGTTGAATATCTGCGCCACATCGCCGCTGCGGGACGCCCGCAGATCCTCACGCATACGGTCAAAAACCACCACCGTATCGTTGAGGGAATAGCCCATGATCACCAGCAACGCCGCAATCACGGTCAGGGAAAACTCTTCGTGACTGATGGCGAAAAAGCCCACCACCAGGATCGGGTCGTGGAGCATGGCGAGCACACCGCCCACGGCGAAACGCCACTCAAAACGAAACCCCACATAAATCAGAATACCCAGAGTGACGATGATCAGCGCCATGATCCCCTTGTTCCGCAATTCCTTACCCACCTCCGGACCGACATATTCGGTGCGGCGCAACTGTACGTCCGGGTACTTCATCTGATCTTTCTGAAACACCTGCAAAATCTTGTTACCCACCGCACTGCTCTCACCGGGTATGGTACGCAGGCGAATCAGCAGGTCGCGGTCACCACCAAAGGTCTGCACCACCGCATCGTGGAAGCCTGCCTGGGTGAGGGTACCCCGCACCGCGCCCAGATCCGGCGTTTTGCTGAAGGCCAGTTCCACCAGCGTACCACCGGTGAAATCGATGCTGTAATTCAGCCCCCGCACCAGAAAAACGGCGACCGAGGCGATGATCAGCAGAGCGGACACGCCCAGAAAAATCCAGCGTCTGGACATGAAGTCTACATGGGTACGGACTTTGAAAAGTTCCATCGCGACCTCAGATATAAAGCTTTTGCACGCGCCGCTTGCCGAGGGCGAGTTCGATGATGCCACGGCTCATCATGGTGGCCGTAAACATGGAGGTGATCACACCGATGGTCAGTACCAGCGCAAAGCCCTTGATGGCGCCGGTACCGAACTGGAAAAGCACCAGGGCAGCGATCAGGACCGTGATATTGGAGTCGACAATGGTCGCAAAGGCCTTCTTGAAACCCGCGTCAATGGCGGCGCGGGTGCTCATCCCGCGCCGGAGTTCCTCGCGGATGCGCTCAAATACCAGCACGTTGGCGTCCACCGCCAGACCGATCTTCAGCACGATACCAGCGATACCCGGCAACGTCAGCGTCCCGCCCATGATCGAAAGCACCGCCAGAATAGCCAGAATATTCACCAGAATGGCGACATCGGCGATCAGACCAAAAGCCCGGTAATAGAGGGTCATGAAGAGCACTACGAAGGCCATGCCGAAAACCACGGCCATCACCCCGTCATGGATGGAGTCCTGACCCAGGGTGGGTCCTACGGTACGCTCCTCGGAGATATGAACGGGTGCGGGCAATGCGCCGGCGCGCAGTTCGATGGCAGCGTTACTGGCGTCTTTCAAACTGGAGAATCCGGTAATCTGAGCCCGGCCCTCCGTAATGGCTTCACGTATCACCGGCGCGGTCACCACCTTGTTGTCCAGCAGAATCGCCATGCGCTTGCCCACATTTTTGGTAGTCAGGTCACCGAAGATGCGGGTCCCCTCGTTGTTGAAACTGACATTGACAACGGCCTGGCCGCTGTTGTTGTCCACCCCCGCGCTGGCGTTGCTGAGATAGCGACCGGTAAGTACCGTATTGGTGTACAGCACGTAAGGCGCACCGTGAACGCCGTAAAAGAGCGCGGTACCGGCGGGCAGTTCGCCCTTGAGGGCGTCCGTCATGTTGGCCTGGTCATCCACCATCTTGAATTCGAGCTGGGCGGTGGAGCCAATAATGGATTTGGCCCGCTGGGTATCCTGTACGCCGGGCAACTGCACGGCGATATGATCAGCGCCCTGGCGCTGGATGACCGGCTCCGAGACGCCCAGTTCGTCGATACGATTGCGAATAACGACAATGGCCTGTTGCAGTGCATCGTCTTTCATTTTGCTGGCGGCGTCGGGGGTGATGCTGATGCTCAGCATCGCATTGGGTTGCAGAACGACGGCATAATCCGGATACCGTCCGGCGACAGCCTTTTGCGCCTGTGCCGCGACTGCAGCATTTTCCATTTCGATGGCAAGGCTTTGCGGACCGGTCATGTTGACCGCCAGATATTGCAGATTTCGGTGACGGAGGAAGGTGCGCAAGCTACCGCTGTCCTGTTCCAGCGCATGTTTGATGACGGCGTCCGTATCGACACGCAGCAGGAGATACACGCCACCGCGCAGATCGAGGCCCAGATTGACGGGCTTGCCACCAATACTGCGTAGCCAGTCCGGCTCTGCAGACATCTGCGAAAGAATGACCTGGGCGTTGGCCGGGAGCTTGTTTTGCAGCAAGGTCTCGGCCAGCCCCTGCGCGTCATTGTTCGGGAAAAAGAAGGTGCTCCCCTTCTCACCGGAACTGACGCGGGTGACCGGAATTCCGGCAGCTTGCAGCCAGCCCCGCTGGGTGGCCACCGGCGGCAGGAGGGTCCCTGCGGGCGCGCGCACCTCCACCGCGGAATGCCAGCCATAGAAATTGGGCAGTGCGTAAAACAGGGAAGGCAGTACAACGACGAGGATGATCAGGTACTTCCACCATGGATAACGGGTCATGTAACGAGCCTTTACAGTTTTTTCAGTGTCCCTTTGGGCAACAACAACGTCACTGAGGCCCGCTGCACCTTCACAATGACCCCTTCAGCCACTTCAAGTTGCAGGTAATCGTCACCCACCTGCATGATCCGTCCAGCCAGTCCACCCTGGGTAACCACTTCATCGCCTTTGGAGACCGTCGCGATCAACTGGCGTTGTTCCTTCGCCTTTTTGCTCTGCGGACGGATCAGCAGGAAATAGAAAATAGCGAAGATGGCAACCAGCGGGATGACTTGTACAAAAAAGGAGTCCGGACCTGCCCCCGCCGCAGTTCCGGCATAAGCGTTGGCGATAGGCGAAAAGTTCATATGCACTCCAGGTCAGATCTGAGGGCCGCCATTGTAGCCTTTAGGCGCCGACTAGGGAACCAGCGCGACGGTGGCGGTAGAAATCGTCCGCATAGGCATCCAGGCGACCGGCGGCAATGGCCTCCCGCAGCCCCACCATCAGTTCCTGGTAGTAATGCAGGTTGTGCAGGGTATTCAGACGTGCGCCGAGAATCTCATGGCTGCGCTGCAAGTGGCGCAGATAGGCCCTGCTGTAGTTTTGACAGGTGTAGCAGCCACACGCCGGGTCCGGCGGCAACACATCCTTTTCATAACGGGCGTTGCGCAGCTTGAGGATACCGTCACGGGTAAACAGCCAGCCGTTACGGGCGTTACGGGTCGGCATCACGCAGTCGAACATGTCGACACCACGGCGCACGCCCTCGACCAGATCCTCTGGGGTACCGACGCCCATCAGGTAACGGGGCCGGTCCGCAGGCATATGGGGCATCAGATCGTCCAGCACCTGCATCATCTCCACCTTGCTCTCCCCTACCGACAATCCGCCGATGGCAAGGCCGGGAAAATCCAGCCGCTGCAATCCGGCCAGAGAGCGCCGCCGTAAGTCCGCGTACATGCCACCCTGAACGATGCCGAAAAGCTCTCCAGGCCCGGTATAGGCGGCATGGGAACGCGCCGCCCAGCGCAAAGAAAGTTCCATGCTGATACGGGCGTCTTCGTAGCTGGCGGGATGGGGCGTGCATTCGTCAAAAACCATGGCGATATCCGAACCGAGGGCAGCCTGGATCTGCATGGACTCCTCCGGCCCCAGAAAAACCATATGTCCATCGGTGGGCGCACGAAACTGCACCCCGGCCTCCGTCAGTTTGCGCAGCGCACCCAGGCTGAAGACCTGGAAACCGCCGGAATCGGTAAGGATGGGCCGGTCCCAGTGCATCATCTTGTGGAGACCGCCTACCGCGCGGACCACCTCCAGGCCGGGACGCAGAAAGAGATGGAAGGTGTTACCGAGGATAATCTCGGCCCCTACTGTCTTCAGCTCCTCGGGAGACATGGCCTTGACCGTGCCATAGGTGCCCACCGGCATGAATGCGGGCGTTTGCACGGCGCCGCGGGGGAGACGAATGATACCGCGCCGCGCCGCGCCGTCCCGGGCCAGCAACTGGAAAATGCTCATCGCCGTCCGGCCTGAGGGGAAATCAACATGGCGTCTCCATAACTGAAAAACCGATAGCTTTCCGCCACCGCATGACGATAGGCGGCGAGCATGCACTCCATGCCGGCGAAGGCACATACCAGCATGAGCAGAGTGGATTCCGGAAGGTGAAAATTGGTCAACAGCCCGTCGGTTACCTGAAAGGTCTTGCCGGGATACAGGAACAGACGGGTCTCCCCAGTAAAAGGTCGCAGTGTCCCGCCCTGTGCCGCAGTCTCCAGCGCCCGGCAGGCCGTGGTGCCCACGGCGATCACCCGCCCACCCCGCGCCCTCGCGGCGGCAATGGCCGCTACCGTCGTCGCACTGACCTCCATGGTCTCGGCGTGCATGGGGTGCTCGGTAATATCTTCGCTGCGCACCGGGAGAAATGTTCCCGCACCCACATGCAAAGTCACGAAGGTCCGCTCGACGCCCCGCGCCGCCAAGGCGTCCAGCAGTTCCGTATCGAAATGCAACCCCGCAGTAGGCGCGGCCACCGCACCGGGCCGGGCCGCATAGACCGTCTGATAGCGCTCCCGATCACTGGCCTCTGCCGCCCGCCGGAAATAAGGCGGCAAAGGCATGCTGCCTCCGGCTTCAAGTATGGGTAACCACGCAACATCTGCAGGGAGGCTCAGCCGGACATCCATACCGTCCTTTTCCTCTACCGTGGCAACGGCGCCGCCCGGTAAATGAATGGACATACCTGGCCGCAACGCCTTGGAGGATTTCGCCAGAAACCAGCCATCCCGGGCATCGAGCAGCCGGTCGAGCAGCAGTTCCACCGCCCCACCCGTCGCCTTGCGGGCCTGCAGACGCGCGGGAAGCACGCGGGTATCGTTGAGCACCAGCAGGTCGCCGGGCCGAAGCACGTCGGGCAGATCGCGCACCCTGGCATCTTCCCAGGCGCCTTGACGGCCATCGACGATGAGCATGCGTGCGGCGCTGCGTTCAGGGAGAGGTGCCTGAGCAATCAACACGTCGGGCAGTTCATAATGGAAATCTTTTTTGTGCATGGAAATTGTCAGGAGAACCAGTCGGCTTCGGTTTGTAGCGGATGGGGGATCACCCGCACCAATGCGATGCGCGGGCCTTTTTTGCGCAGCACCACCACGTCGAAGCTGGGAAAAGCGACCCGTTCCCCTTCTTCCGGGACCCTTTCGAGCTGACGCATGACCAGACCGCCGATGGTATCCGCGGTTTCCTCGTCAATGTCGATGTGAAGGCTTCGCTCCAGGGAATACAACGAAAGGCTGCCAGAACCCACCCAACTCCCGTCAGGTTGCCGCTGCCACTCCTGACGCTGGTGCCGGAATTCATCGGGAATGGCTCCGAGCAGACTCTCCAGCACATGATCCAGCGTGACGAAGCCGGTGATGGTGCCCAGATCGTCAACCACCAGCGCGAAATGCGGATGCCCCGAACGAAAATGGGTGAGCAGGTCCATGGCCGGCAGCGCCTTGCCAACGGCGGGCAGCGGCCGCAGGAGCTTTTTGATCTCGCGCAGATCCGGATACCTTGATAGGGCCGCAAAGGCGTCCTTGACGTGGAGCAGGCCGACCACATGCTGGCGATCCCCTTCACATACCGGATAGCGGGTGAAACGGTGGTTCATCATCACCTGACGGATGGCCTCGGGACTATCATCCAGCATCAGACAGACCATGTCGGCAGCAGGGCGCATCAGGTCTCCGGCCGTCAGTTCGGAAAAATCCAGGGTGCGGTCCAAGATATCTCCGGTGCGCTGACCGAGGGTGCCCTGCGCTTGGCTGAGGGCGAGGATCATCGCCAGTTCATCGCGGGAATGGGGCGCATCGCCGGCGGGCTGATCCACCCGCAGCGCAAAGAGGCGCAGAACGATGCGGGTCGCGCCGTTGAGCACCCAGATCGCCGGGTACATCAGCCAGTAGAAGGCGTAGAGGGGCATCCCGGTCCACAGGGATACCGGCTCCACCTTGCGGATGGCCAGTGACTTGGGCACCAGTTCCCCGATCACAATGACCAAGAAGGAGATCAGGACAAAGCCCACCGCAAAGGAAACGGATCGCAGGGCTACCGGATCTCTTAGCCCGGCAGCCTGGAAGACAGGCTGGAGCAGATACGCCAGGCTGGGTTCACCCACCCAGCCGATACCCAGAGACGCGATGGTGATGCCGAGTTGCGTAGCGGAAAGATAGGCGTCCAGACGTCGGTGCAGGCGCAGGAGAACCCTACCGCGCAACCCGTGTTCCTGGGCTAGGGTCCGGGCGTGGGTACCACGCAGCCGCACCAGGGCAAATTCTGCGGCAACAAAAAAACCGTTCAGCAAAATCAGCAGGACTGCCAGCAGCAGCCCTTTCACCTCATGCACGGGAGGCTGCTCCCGCCCGCGCATGGCGGGAGTGTCGTTCAGTCATCACTGGTGAGAAGCTGCTCCAACTCGGCGAAGCTCTGCACCACATCATTGGTCTGAATGGATACGCCCAGTTGCCGCGCAATCTGGCTGATGGAAAAAACGCCGCGAATCTCTTCACCCCGGGGGGTATCCTCACGCACCAACGCATGCTGACGCCCTACCTTGCGCAGGGTGAGAACGATATCGCCGACCGTAGAGCGTTCTACTTCGGCAAAGTCGAGTACGTCGACCTGCCCCAGAGGCACCATGATGTCATGCACCCGAATCATATCCCGGGCAATATGGTTTTCGGCCGCCAGTTTTACCGGCTTTTCCCCCATGATATCGCGAGCGGTTACCAGGCCAGCCAGGGTGCCGAAGTCATCCAGCACGAAAAGCATACGCACCCCCACATGAATCATGCGCTGCATGGCCTGGTCCATGGTGGTTTCTGGCTTCACCGTTGCAGCGGGCACCCGGCTGAGGTCGGTCATGCTCTTGAGCGCCGCGTCACCAAGCGCCACGGTCAGGGGCACTCCATCAGCAAACATGCTGATACGCGTGTCGGGCTTCAGTCTGTGACATTGTAATGCACGGAATCTTGTCATTTCATTATCTCCGCAGTAGAAAAGTGGCAGGAAAACTCGCTTTCATCCAAGCATAGCGCAAATCAGCGGGCCACAAGAGCGGCAAAACCGCGCTCCATATCCTCGCGCAGGTCGTCGGCGTGTTCCAGCCCGACACTGATCCGCAGCAAGCCGTCACCGATCCCCGCGGCAGCCCGTGCCTCGGGACTGACCCGGCTATGGGTGGTGCTCGCCGGGTGCGTAATGGTGGTCTTGGCGTCGCCGAGATTGGCGGTCAGGGAGAGTAGGCGCAGGGCGTCGACAAAGGCCCACGCCGCTTTCTGGCCACCGTGCAGATCGAAGGACAGAATGGCGCCCGGCAGGCGTTGCTGACGCGCGGCCAGGGCCTGCTGCGGATGGCTGTCGAGGCCCGGATAATAGACCCGCGCCACTTCCGGCCGTGCCTCCAGCCATTCGGCGATCTGCCGGGCGTTGGCGCAATGGCGTTCCATACGCAGTCCGAGAGTCTCCAGACCCTTGAGCTGCACCCAGGCATTGAAAGGACTGAGGCTCGGGCCCGCCGTCCGCACGAAATTGCGGGGCCCGCTATTGAGCAGTTCGGTACTGCCGCACACCGCGCCACCCAGGGTTCTCCCCTGCCCATCCAGATATTTGGTGGCGGAGTGAATGACCAGATCGGCGCCAAACTTGAGGGGCTGCTGCAAGGCTGGCGTGCAGAAGCAGTTGTCCACCACCAGCCGGGCATCATGAGCGTGGGCCAGATCCGCCAGGGCCGGCATATCGCCAATCTCGGTGAGCGGATTGGAAGGCGTTTCAAGGAAGAGCATACGGGTGTTGGGACGCAGTGCCGCGCGCCACGCCGGCACATCGGCCAGCGGCACAAAGCTGGTCTCTACTCCGAAGCGGCCGAGAATATTGCCGAGCAATTGCACCGTCGTACCAAAAATGGAGCGGGAAGCGACGACATGGTCACCCGCCTTGAGTATTCCCATGAAGGCGGTCAGGCAGGCGGCCATGCCCGAGGCCGTGGCAACACAGGCTTCCGCCCCCTCCAGCGCCGCAAGCCGTTCTTCAAAGGTACGTACGGTAGGATTGGTGAAGCGTGCATAGATATTTCCCGGCACCCTGCCGGCAAAGCGGTCTGCGGCTTCTTCTGCTGAGTCGAAGACGAAGCTGGAGGTGGGAAAGATGGCCTCGCTGTGCTCTTGCTCCTGGGTACGGTGAATACCGGCACGGATGGCGAGGGTTTCCGGACGCAGCCGGTCCGCCCAGTCGGGGTTGGTATTTTTGGTGTTCATCGCAGCTCCTTGATCAGGTGCAGTTGGCGCGAGCCATGTCCTTCCGGCGTCGGCAACGGATAATCATCACTGAAGCAGGCATCGCAGAAACCCTGCCCACGCCCACCCACCGCCTCATATAAAGCGTCCAGGGTAATGTAGCCCAGGCTGTCGGCGCCGATGATTTTACGCACCTCTTCGATGCTGTGCTGGGCCGCGATGAGCTGGGATCGATCCGGAGTATCGATGCCGTAATAGCAGGGTCCGATCGTAGGCGGCGCGCTGACCACAAAATGTACCTCACGCGCGCCGGCGGCCCGCACCAGACTGACGATTTTAGCGCTGGTGGTGCCTCGGACGATGGAATCATCCACCAGAACCACCCGCTTGCCACGCAGGATGTTGGGCTGGGCATTGAGTTTGACCTTAACCCCAAAGTCACGACCGCGCTGTGCCGGTTGAATGAAGGTGCGGCCCACATAGTGATTGCGGATCAGACCCAACTCGAAGGGCAGACCGGAGGCCTCGGCATAGCCCATGGCCGCCGCAACGCCGGAATCGGGGACCGGCACCACCACGTCAGCGTCCCGCGGATGCAGACGTGCCAGCGCCTGGCCGATACGCTTGCGCGCCGAATATACATGAATGCCATCCAGCACACTATCCGGACGGGCGAAATAGATATATTCAAAGACGCACATACGCCGGCCAACGGACGCGAACGGCCTGCGGCTCTCGATGCCGCTTTTGGAAATGACGATCAGTTCGCCTGGCTCGACATCACGGACAAACTCCGCCCCCATGAGGTCGAGGGCGCAGGTCTCGGAGGCCAGCACAAAGCCGCCAGAGTCGATCAGACGCCCCAGCACCAGCGGCCGAAAACCCATGGGGTCGCGTACCCCGATCAACCGGCTCTCGGTCAGGCAGACCAGGGAATAGGCACCGGAAACCTGCTGCAAGGCCGCCGCCAGGCGGGCACCGGCATCGTCGCCCGGGACACGGGCGAGCAGGTGAACGATGACCTCGGTATCCATATCGGTATGAAATATGGCCCCCTCCCGCTCCAGCCGGGCGCGGAGTTCCACTGCGTTGACCAGATTGCCGTTATGGCCGACGGCAAAGGCACCATGTCGATAATTGATAAATATCGGCTGGGTGTTGCGCAATTCCGAGCCACCCGCCGTCGAATAACGCACATGGCCGATCGCCTGTTCGCCGGGCAGTTTGCTGATCTGTTCCAGTCCAAAGACATCCGCCACCCGCCCCATACCGCGCTGCACAAAGAGCTTACCCCCGTCGCCCGAAACGATACCCGCGGACTCCTGTCCCCGGTGTTGCAGGGCATAGAGGCCGAGATACGTCAGGTTGGCGGCTTCGGGATGGCCAAAGACCCCGACGACCCCGCATTCATCATGGAAATGATCGTCATCCACGGCATGCTGCATCACGTTGTCATTTTGCAAATTTTTGCGACTCCAAATAGGAGACGGCAGGTGCCGTCAACAATTGCGACCAGCGGTTCACCGGCTCCTGTGCCAGCCAGGAACTCTCCCACCAGGGGGATCGGGACAGGTCAGAAGACTGCACCAGAGTGACCACAATGGCAATCAACACCAGTCCCCGCAAAAAACCGAAGAAAGCCCCCAAAAACCGGTCCGTCGCCCCGAAACCAATGCCGTATAATAGCTTACGAACGACAAGAGCGCATAGGGTCCCGACGATCAGGCAGGAAAAAAAAAGGAGGAGAGAGGCTAACGGCACTCGCCAGTCCACGGGGATCTGCGCAGACAGCCGGGGCGCCAGCCAACTGCCGCCCCAGTTCCAGGCCACATAAAACCCACCGACCCATGCCGCCAGGGAAAAAAACTCGCGCACCATTCCGCGGAAAAGGCCCCAGAGTGCGGACAGCACCACCAGCCCTACCGTGGCGGCATCTACCCACAAGGTCATGACGGGTCACTCAACAGCCACGCCACCGGTAACTGTTTGACGAGATGAAAGGAGCCGAAGCACAGCAGAATATCTCCGGTCGCCAGGGTCATTCTTGACCGCTCCAGGGCCTGCTCCATGCAGGCATCCGCCGATACGGCCGTTGCCCCCAGCCCCCGGAGGGTATCGCGGAGCTGCAGCATCGTCGCCGCACGCGGGGTATCGGTGATCTCCAGTACATGCCAGGCATCCACCCACTGCAGCAGTGGCGCGAGTGTTCCGGCGACATCCTTGTCGGCGAGCATGCCGACGACGGCGTGGCATCGCCCGAAGCCCTTTCGCGCCGCCAGCAACGCCGCCAGTTGCCGCGCTGCCTGCGGGTTGTGCGCGACATCCACCAGCAGATCGGGGCCATCCTTATCCCAAGGCTGAAGCCATTGACAGCGGCCCGGCAATCGCGGCAGCCGCGTCCATGCGGAAACCGCCGCATCGGACACTGGCAATTTCTCCTGCAGCAGCGACACGGCCGCCACCGCCAGCGCCAGATTGGCCCATTGTACGGCCCCCTCCCACAAAGGCGGGGGCACCTGTTTCCCGTGCCCGAATCCTGACCATTTCCCGCGCAGGGGATCAATATGAAAATCCCGCCCCAACCGCTGCAGGGGTACTTCAGCACGTACTGCCGCCTCCAGCACCGAAGCGCAGGGGTCTTCCGTATCCCCATAGAGGGCGGGCACGCCACGACGGAATATACCCGCTTTTTCATGGCCGATGGCTGTGCGATCGGATCCCAGCCAGTCCTGATGGTCCAGATCCACGGTGGTTACGATACTGCAATCCGGGGTAAAGGCATTGACCGCATCCAGACGTCCTCCCAGACCGACCTCCAGAATCGCCACGTCGACCCTGGTGGCCAGCATCATCCGTACCGCAGCGAGGGTCGCGATCTCAAAATAGGTAAGCGGGATCTGTCGGACTGTGGCGGTGATTTCCGTGAGTTGCTGATGCCAGAGGGACTCTGGTGCAGACCGGCCATCCAGCCGCAGGCGTTCGGTAAACTGCCAGAGGTGGGGGCTGGTATAAGCGCCAACGCGATAGCCCGCCTGGCGATAGAAGGCCTCCAGATAAACCACCGTGGAGCCCTTGCCATTGGTGCCTCCCACCAGCATCACCGGCACGGGCAAACGCGCGGACATCTTCAGCGCCCCCAAAGCGGCCCGCATTCGCTCCAGACCCATGACGATTTGCTCGGGTGGCCCGGCCAGTTCAGCGACCCGGTCGCTGAGAGAATCCGCCAGCAGTGCCACCGGCTATGCCCGCTCCCGTGCGCCGCGCTTAGTGGGGACTCGGGGCATGGGTCAGCATCCCCAGCATCTCGCTCACCACCGCGCGCATCTGGCGGCGATCGACAATCTGATCGATGGCGCCGTGCTCCAGCAAATATTCCGCGCGCTGAAACCCCTCCGGCAGCTTTTCACGGATGGTCTGCTCGATTACCCGCGGGCCGGCAAAGCCGATCAGGGCCTTGGGCTCCGCAATCAAAATATCTCCCAGGGTGGCCAGACTGGCGGAGACGCCGCCCATGGTCGGATCGGTGAGCACCGAGATGAAAGGCACCCCCGCCTTGGCCAACCGCTCCACGGCGGCGGAAGTCTTGGCCATCTGCATCAGGGAAAATAGTCCTTCCTGCATCCGTGCCCCGCCACTGGCACTGAAGCAGACCAGTGGACAGCGCTCGGTCAGCGCAGTCTCCGCCGCACGGGCAAAACGGGCGCCCACCACCGATCCCATGCTCCCGCCCATGAACTCGAAGGCAAAAGCGGCAACCACCACCGGGCGCCCTTCCAGGAGGCCGCGCATCACCACCAGAGCATCCTTCTCTCCGGACTTGGCCTGGGCTTCCTGCAGGCGGTCCTTATAGCGCTTCTGATCCTTGAAGCGCAGGGGATCCACCGGGACGTATTCCTTCGCAATCTCCAGCCGGGGTTCTGCATCGAGGAAGAAATCCAGACGCTGCCGGGCGCTGATCCGCTGATGATGGCCGCAGTGGGGGCAAACGTAAAGATTTTCCTCCAGCTCCGTGCGGTAGAGCACCACCTGACAGGTGGGACACTTGGACCACAGGCCCTCCGGTACGGTGCGCTTGTTCTCGCTCACAACCGAGGCCTCTGCCGATGTTTTTTTGATTTTGGGTGGCAGTACCCGATCGAACCAGCTCATGCGCCTCTCCTTTCCGTACGCCGCACGGCCTGGACCAGCGGCTCGATAAAGCGGGTGGCCGCCGCAATGGCTTCCTGATCCGTCGCACACGCCGCCAGTTGATCGACCAGCGCACTGCCGACAACCACCCCGTCGGCCCCGGTCGCCACCCGCGCTACCGTCGCCGCATCGCGAATGCCAAAACCGATGGCCACGGGCAGGCCCAGTTGCCGGTGCAGGTGCTGTACCCGCTCCAGAACCTCCGCCCAGTCCGCCTGGGCTGCGCCGGTAATACCGCGCAGAGATACATAATATACAAAACCACTGCCCATACCGCGGACGGTCGCCACGCGTTCCGGCCCGCTGGTCGGCGCCAGCAAGAAAATGGGATCGATACCCTGCTGGCGGAGAACGACGGCTTCACCGCGCCCCTCCTCCGGGGTCAGATCCACCAGAATGACCCCATCCACCCCCGCCGTCGCGGCCGCCTCGGCGAACAAGGTTATACCCATGGCTTCTACCGGATTCAGATAACCCATGAGAATGACGGGCGTGTGCCTGTTGGTCGTGCGGAATTCGCGCACCCACTCCAGGACCATGCGCAGCTTCACCCCCCGCGCCAGCGCCCGCTCACTGGCGCGCTGGATGCTGGGACCATCGGCCATGGGGTCGGAAAAGGGCATCCCCAGTTCGATGGCATCGGCCCCCGCAGCGACCAGCGCGTGCATCAGGGGCACAGTCGCGGTCAGGGATGGGTCACCCGCCGTCATGAAAGGAATGAGGGCGGCACGACCCGCATCCCGGAGTTGGGCAAACAGCCCGGCGAGACGGCTCATAAATGAATACCCTCCAGGGCGGCGACGGTATGGATATCCTTATCGCCTCGCCCGGACAGGTTGACGATAATGGTCTGATCAGAGCGCATGGTCGGCGCCAGGCGGAAGGCGTGGGCCAGCGCATGTGCGCTTTCCAGCGCCGGAATGATGCCCTCGGTGCGGCACAGACGATGGAAGGCGGCCAGCGCTTCTTCATCGGTAGCCGCCACATACTCCGCCCGGCCGGTATCCTTCAGATAGGCATGCTCTGGTCCCACCCCCGGATAATCCAGCCCCGCCGAGATGGAGTGGGTCGGCAGAATCTGACCGTCTTCGTCTTCCATCAGGTAGGTCCGGTTACCATGCAACACCCCCGGACGTCCGGTGGTCAGGGGGGCGGCGTGTTGTCCGGTGGCAAGGCCCCGACCACCCGCTTCGACACCGATCATCCGCACCGCCCTGTCTTCGATAAAGGGATAAAACAGGCCAATGGCATTACTCCCCCCCCCCACGCAGGCGATCAGACAATCGGGGAGCCGTCCCGTGAGTTCGAGGCACTGCGCCCGCGCTTCGTCGCCGATGACCCGGTGGAAGTCCCGCACCATGACCGGGTAGGGATGCGGTCCCGCCACTGTTCCGATCACATAAAAAGTGCTTTCGACATTGGTTACCCAGTCCCGCAAAGCTTCGTTGAGCGCATCCTTCAGGGTGCGGGTACCGCTGCTGACCGCCGTCACCTGCGCACCCAGCAAACGCATGCGAAACACATTGCTGGACTGGCGCTGGATATCCTCCTCGCCCATATACACCAGGCATTCCATGCCATAGCGGGTCGCGACCGTCGCCGTAGCGACGCCATGCTGCCCCGCGCCCGTCTCGGCGATTACCCGTTTTTTACCCATACGCCGGGCGAGCAGGGCCTGACCGACAGCATTATTGATTTTGTGCGCGCCGGTGTGGTTGAGGTCTTCCCGCTTGAGGTAAATTTGCGCTCCACCCAGCTCCGTGGAAAGGCGCCCGGCATGATAGAGTGGGTTGGGACGACCGACGAACTGGCGCAGTTCACTGTGTAGCTCGGCACGGAACTCCGGATCCCGCTGCGCCTCCTGGTAGGCACGCTCCAGTTCCTCCAGTGCCGGAATCAGGGTTTCTGCAACGAAACGACCGCCGTAAGGACCATAGTGTCCGGATGCGTCCGGCAAAGCATAAGTTCCCATTTTCTCTCCCTCAGGTACCGCGCACCCGTGCGACAAACCGCGCCATTTTGTCATGATCTTTGCGTCCGGGCGACAGTTCCACCCCGCTGCTCACATCTACCGCATAAGGCCGGGCGATGGCGATGGCCTCGGCAACATTTTCGGCATGAAGCCCGCCCGCCAGAATCAAGGGCTTACCCAGATCCGGCAGTGGCCACCAGTCGAAACTCCGGCCCGACCCCCCCCAGACGCCCGGCGCGGCGCAGTCCAGCAGCAGTCCCTGCGCGTCGTGATAGGCGTCCACCGCCGGCCGCAGGTCTTGCGCTGCTGTCACCCGCAACACCTTGATGTAGGGGCGGCCGAATCCCCGGCAGAGGGATGGCGATTCATCACCATGAAATTGCAGGACATCCAGAGGGCATTGCTGCAGCGTAGAGGCCACCTCGGCAGCTTCCGCGTTGACGAAAAGGCCGACGCGCGTGACGAACGGCGGCAGTGCCGCAAGAATTTTCCGGGCACGCACAGCATCCAGAGCCCGCGGACTGCTACGGTAGAACACCAGTCCGACGGCATCCGCGCCGGCGGCGGCCGCCGCGCGGGCGTCCTCCGCATTCGTGATACCGCATATCTTGATACGCACCATCGGCACATTCTAACACCGCGGCTGGCAGAAAGCATGAGCGCAGCCGACCGGCGACGCCCGTCAATCGCCCGTCAGAAAACCGGCGTCCACCGCATCCACCGGCAGCCCAAACTCCGCAGGATAACGCGGCGCCACGAAATAAAGGCCGCCCGGCGGGGCCGTAACGCCAGCCTGACAGCGATCGCGACTGGCCAGCACCTCCGCCGCCCAATCCACAGGCCGGTCCGCCTTGCCGATGGCAATCAGCACCCCCACAAGATTGCGCACCATGTGATGCAGGAAACCGTTGGCCTCGGCATCGACGGCAATCAGATCGCCCCGCCGGACGACTCGAAGCTGGCACAAATTCCGTACAGGACTTTTGGCCTGACAGGCGGAGGCGCGAAAGGCGGAAAAATCATGGGTACCCAGCAGGCTTTGCGCCGCTACCTGCATGGCCCCCACATCCAGGGGGCTGTATATCCAGGCGGTGTGATTCCGCCACAGGGCGGATTTCTCGCGACGATTGAGAATCACATAACGATAACGCCGGGCCGTAGCGGAGAAACGGGCATGGAAGCTATCCGGGACGACCCGGGCCCAACGCAGCGCCACCCCCGCGGGTAACGCGGTATTGGCGCCACGCACCCAAGCCTCGGGACGCCGCACGACCGGGCTATCGAAGTGCACCACCTGACACAGGGCATGCACCCCCGTATCGGTTCGCCCGGCGACGACGACAGAGATCGGGCACTGGGCCACCTGACTCAGCGCCGCCTCAACAACACCTTGTACACTGTCCTGATCCAACTGGCGTTGCCAGCCACAGAACCCGTTGCCATCGTATTCCAGGCCTAGTGCCCAACGGGTGCCTTTCGGCTCTGCGAACTGCTCCACCGCCAAGCCGGGTTAAAGACTTCTCAGCAACTGCCGCGCTTCTTCCTGATGGGCGCCGCTGTCTTCCCGAACCAGTTCTTCGAGCAGATCGCGTGCCGATTCACCGTCACCCATTTCCACATAGGCTTTGGCCAGGTCGAGTTTGGTACCCATGGCGTCCCAATCCGCAACATCCAGACCGCCGGACGGCGCCCCGACGGCGGGAGACTCGGCAGGTGCCGGAGCAGACGCGGAGACGTCTGGTGCCAGTTCCAGTACCGATTTTGCCCGAGGTGCCGGGGCCCCGGTTTCCGCCTCTGCTTCCTCCATCAACCGGAACTGCTCATTGATATCCTGCAGGAGCCGGGCCTTTTCCTCCGCCGGGAAAGCGTTCAATGTTTCTCCTGCCCCAGGCCCCGCAGGGGCATGGTCGAAGTGGAAATCCAGCACATCCGGAGGCACCAGCGCCGGGGACGCCTCACCGGGGACAGGCTGGTCCATCCCAATGACCGTGGCGGAAGCGACTGCCGCCCCCTCGTCGGAGATGGAGAAGAGCGCGTTACCGGGAAAGAGTCGCGCCCCTTGTGCGGCTACTTCCTGCCACGCCGCATTGTGCGGTCCGAAACGCCCCCGCATACGTTCGGCGAGATCCAGATATTCCTCGTGGCGATCCAGATTGGCATAAATGTCGAGCAGTTTGACGTACAGATCCTTACGCCGCGGATTTTCTTCGAGGGCGTCATTGAGCACGGCGACCGCCTGTTCCGCCTTACCGTAGGTCAGGTAAAGATCGGCTTGTTCGACGGGATCGATCTCGGCGGCACCGGCCTGGGCAGCCGCGCCCCCCCCGGCAGCGAGGACAGCCGAGGGCGCTGGCGCAGTAGCGGCAGCCACCCCGGGCTGAGGGGGCGCTGCGGGCACTTTAGGCGCAGTGCTCAAAACGGAAACCCGCTGGGAAATCTCCCGCTGACGTTGTTCCGCCTCTTTTTGGCGACGCCATATCCAGATGAACAGGGCCAGCAGCAAAAGATTTCCGCCCAGTGACAGGATCAACGGTAGATTATTGTTGCCCCCCGCCCGGGAAAGCGCGGCAAGCTGCGCGCCCTGATTGGCCAGCAGGCGCTCCTCCGCGCTCAGACGCTGCCCCAGGCCGGCCACTTCCGCCGTCAGCTTCTGGTTATCCTTGCGAAGCATCACATCCGGCATCTGCAGCGGGCTGGCCGGAGACGCCACGCTGGCTACGGGAGCGGCCACCGCTGCGGCAGGGGCGCTGGAAAGCACCAGATGCGTCGCATTCCCGGCAGGTTTGACCGCAGTTGCCGCAGAAACGGCCGACGCGCTGACAGGAGCGGTACTCATTACAGCGGCGGAGGCCGTCGGCGCAGTCGCCACCGCAACGACGGACAGTTTGTTCGCCGCCTGTCGAGCAGACAACCAGGCACTGGCCTGTGCGGGTGAAGCAGACTGCACCTGGGCCAGACTGGGTACCGTCAACATGGTTCCGGCATAGAGGTAATCGGGATTCCCGCCCTTGAAGGCCCGCGGGTTAGCCTTCAGCAGCGCCACCATGACCTGATCAATGGTGACCGCATTGCTGTTGACCATAGACTGCGCCGCCTGAAAAAGAGAGCCGTTGACCGGCACCGGACCATAACGGCTGACTCTTGCCCAGCCGTGATAGAGGGGTGCGGCAGCCGTATGGCGGGCGAGCCGCGGCGTTGTCGGAGAGGCGACGGACTGCGGAACGGACGCCGGTTGCGCAGCTGCGGGAACCACGTTATTCCCGATACCGGACGCCGTATACTCCCGGACCATCTGTCCTCCGGACCAGTTGAGCCGCACCAGGAAATGCAATTCCGGCTGGGCGAGCGGCAAGGGACTGCTGATCAGTACGGCCGGCCTATCACCGCTGCGCACCGTAAATTGCCAGTGATCCAGTGCGCCCGATCTGGGAAGATCGATCATCGCGAAGTCGCTGGCGGGTGCGAGTCCGACGCTGAGGTTCGCTTCGCCTTTGGGGTTCAGCGACTGTAGGGGAATCTCCGCACGAAAGGGCTCCCCCGGCGCAGAGAGCACCCGCAGATCACCGAGTCCCAGCGCCTGCGCCATACCCGGCAAAAGCAAACCAATGCCGGCCATGGTCAACAACCACCTATTCTTATTCATCGATATCTTCCTCATTTGGGTAACGCCAGCGCACTACGGCGAGGTCTGCCGCCGATGACATTTTTATAGATAGTCGCGAATCAGCAACTCTGCAATCTGGACGCTGTTCAGTGCCGCGCCCTTACGAATATTGTCCGCAACCACCCAGAAATTGATGCCCCGTACATGGGAGCAGTCGCCGCGAATACGTCCCACAAAGGTAGCATCCTGACCGGCCGCATCCAGTGCGGAAGGCCAGGCGCCAGCCGTACCACGATCATCCACTACGGTGACACCGGGGGCTTTTTCCAGCAGCGCGCGAACGGTCTCCGGCGCGATGGGCTCGCGGGTTACCACGTTGACCGCTTCAGAATGGCCGTAAAATACCGGCACCCGCACACAGGTAGCGGTCAGGGCGATATCCGGAAGCTCCAGGATTTTGCGGGTCTCCCAAAGCATTTTCATCTCTTCCTTGGTATAGCCATTGTCCTGGAAGGCATCGATCTGGGGCAGGCAGTTGAAGGCAATCCGCTTGGGAAACACCTCGGCGACTCCCTCCTCATGACGAAAAATCGCCAGGGTTTGCTGGCCCAGTTCTTCGATGGCCCGCCGACCCGCACCGCTGACCGCCTGATAGGTCGCGACTACTACCCGCTCGATGCCCACTGTATCGGCGATGGGCTTCAGCGTCAGCAGCATCTGGATGGTCGAGCAGTTTGGGTTGGCGATGATACCGTGGCGCCGGTAATCGGCAATCCGCTGCGGGTTGACTTCGGGCACGACCAGCGGGATTTCATCGTCATAGCGAAACTGGGAGGTGTTGTCGATGACCACACACCCGGCAGCCACCGCCTTCGGCGCATACTCCGCGCTGACCTTGGCTCCGGCGGAAAACAGCCCGATGTCGGCCTGCGACCAATCGAAAGTCGCCGCATCCTGTACCAGCACCTGCTGGCCGTTGAAGGGCAGACGTCCACCCGCCGAGTGGCTGCTGGCCAACAGGTAGAGTTTATCCACCGGAAACTTCCGCTGCTCGAGAATCTGCAGCATGACCTCGCCGACGGCACCGGTAGCACCCAGAATGACCACGTTGTATCGTGATTTTTGCATCTGCGTATCAATCCTTGAAGTTCAGGGCGTCAACCACCGCGGCACCCATGGCGTTGGTACCGATCACCGGCGCTCCCGGCGCCGCGATATCTGCGGTACGCAGGCCTTGATCCAGCACCCGCTGCACCGCCGCCTCCACCCGCTGCGCCCAGGGCTCGGCACCGAGAGAATACCGCAGCATCATCGCCACGGACAAAATCGTGGCCAGCGGATTCGCCTTGTCCTGCCCGGCTATGTCCGGCGCCGAGCCGTGGATGGGCTCATACATCGCCCTGCCCTCGCCCAGTGAGGCCGAGGGCAGCATGCCGATGGAGCCGGTCAACTGACTGGCCTCGTCGGAAAGAATGTCGCCGAACATGTTGCCGGTCAGCAGCACGTCGAACTGTGCCGGGGCGCGGATCAGTTGCATGGCGGCATTATCCACATACATGTGGCTGAGCTGCACATCGGGATAATCCCGCGCCACCTCGGTGACCACCTCGCGCCACAGGCGCGTGGCCTCCAGAACATTGGCCTTGTCCACCGAGCACAACTGCTTGCGACGCCCCTGGGCAGCGCGGAAGGCCACATGGGCGATACGGCGGATTTCATCCTCGTCATAGACCATGGTGTTAAAGCCGCGGCGCTTGCCGTCGACCGCTTCCAGACCACGCGGCTGACCGAAGTAGATATCTCCGGTCAGCTCGCGCACCACCAGGATATCGACATCCCGCACCAGCTCCGGGCGTAGGGGCGAGGCATCCAGCAACTGCGGAAAAATCTGCGCGGGACGCAGGTTCGCATAGAGGTCCAGCCCCTTGCGCAGGCGCAGCAGCCCCTGTTCCGGGCGTTTGGCGGGCGGATATGCGTCCCAGCGGGGGCCGCCCACCGCGCCCAGAATGACCGCGTCCGCCTCCAGGGCCAACTGCAGGGAGGCTGCCGGCAAGGGATCATCGCTGGCACCCAGCGCCGCGCCGCCCACCAAGCCCTCGCTGCAGTGCAGGCCGAGTCGCGCCGCCTGATCCACGGCATTCAGCACTTGCCGGGCAGCAGCCACGATTTCTGGACCAATGCCGTCACCCGCGAATATGGCTATTTTTTTCATACAGATCCTTGTTTCATCACGATGCCAATAATAAAGGGGTTTTCCGCCCCAAAGAATTGTGGAAGGATAGCATAGGCATTGCCAGCAAGGCACGACACCCGTGAACTCGTCCATCAGCACCCCAGCACCCATATACACACCCAACGCACGGAACGCACAACAACAGCTACCGGTCACCGGCATCATCCTTGCCGGTGGCGCCGGCCGCCGCATGGGCGGTGTGGACAAAGGCTGGCTGGACTGGCAGGGGAAACCCCTGATCGAGCGGGCCATCGCCATCCTGCACGGGGATTGTACCGACATCGTCATCAGCGCCAACCGCAATATGGACCGTTATGCACAATGGGGACATCGTGTCGTCTCTGATCTGACGGCAGACTTTCAGGGCCCGCTCATGGGCCTGGCCGCCGGAATGCATGCCGCGACACAAGCCTGGGTAGCCAGCATCCCGGTAGACAGCCCCTGTTTGCCTCAGGATATCGTGCGCCGTATGTGGCAGGCCAAAGGCGGGCATGACCTGGTGGTGGTGCGCAGCGCCGACCATTGGCATGCCGTCATCTGCCTGTGTCGCCGCGATCTGCTGGCTGACCTGCAGTGTTATCTGGACGGCGGCGGGCGACGGATGCAAGGTTGGTTCCAGGACCTCTCTTTTGCCGGTCTCACCCTGCCCGCCGACCTGCTGCGCAACTATAACCGTCCGGAGGATATGACATGAAAGCGCTTGGTGTAGTAGGCTACAGCGGCAGCGGCAAGACCACCCTGCTCTGCGCCCTGATTCCCCTGCTACGCGGATATGGACTGAAGGTCGCCGTGGTCAAGTCGACCCACCATGAGGTGGACTGGGACATGCCGGGAAAGGACAGTTACCGTCTGCGAGAGGCAGGGGCGGATGCGGTATTGCTGCAGGGTCCGAAACGCTGGTTTATGACCAGACCTGCTCCGGCAGAAGTCAACCTGGAGACCATCAGCGCCAGCCTGCAACCACTGCCAGACCTTCTCCTGATGGAAGGGAACAAGGCACTGGCGGTGGCAAAAATCGAAGTACACCGACCCGCCCTCGGGCACCCCCTGCTTGCGGCAGATGACCCTCGCATCATGGCCGTGGCGACGGATGGTGTTCTGGATATCCTGAGCGTTCAACTGGACCTGAATACGCCGTCCGCCATCGCGCAATTCATCCGGCAATGGATAGAAAAGGAAGATTAAACATGGCTCACTGTTGTGATGGTAGCGAATATGATTCCCTGGCTAAAAGCGTCGCCGAGGCACGGGATGCCGTCCTCGCGGCCAGTCTGCCGGTGCAGGGTACCGAAAATATCCATCTCGGCCATGCGCTGGGACGGATACTGGCCACAGACATTCATGCCCCTGCCAATGTGCCCGCCTGGTCCAATTCGGCCATGGATGGCTACGCCCTGCGCAGCGCTGACGGCGATGCCGTACGACGCATCATCGGCCAGTCTTTTGCCGGACATCCCTTCGAGGGGCATGTCGGTGTCGACGAGTGCGTACGCATCATGACCGGTGCCGTAGTTCCCGAGGGCGCGGATGCCGTCCTCGTTCAGGAGGAGGCAGAAGTCCACGCTGATCAGGTCGCTCCGCAGGCGGTCAGCAAGACGGGAGCGAACATCCGCCAGCCCGGTGAGGACCTGCAGGCCGGAGCCCTGGCCCTGGAAGCCGGGACCTGGCTGCGCCCCGCCCAAATCGGGCTGCTCGCCAGTCTGGGCATTGCCGAAGTGGCCGTATATCGCCGTTTGCGGGTCGCATTTATGTCTACTGGCGACGAGTTGCGTCCACTGGGCGGCGCGCTGGCTCCTGGGCAAATCTACGACAGTAACCGTTACGCCCTGCACGGCATGCTGGAACGCCTCGACTGTGAAATCCTCGATCTCGGCCGCATCACCGACGATCCTGAGTCCATCGAAGCGGCCCTGCACAGCGCCGCAGACATGGCCGACGTGGTGATCACCACGGGCGGCGTCTCCGTCGGCGACGCCGACTACATTGCCGAACTCCTCGGCCGTCTCGGCACCATCAACTTCTGGAAAATAAATATGAAACCCGGGCGTCCCCTGGCTTTCGGGCAACTCGGCAACGCCACTTTCTTCGGTCTGCCCGGCAACCCCGTCTCCGCCATGGTGACTTTTTACCAGTTTGTACGCCCCAGCATCCTCAAGCGCATGGGCAAAGCGGCACCCTGGATCCCTCCGCTGCTACAGCTTCCTTTGGCAGAGGATCTCCAGAAAAAGCCCGGACGCACCGATTTCCAGCGTGGTCACCTGCTGCAGACCCCCGCCGGACTACAGGTGGCGGGAATTGGTCAGCAGGCCTCCCATATCATGAGTGGAATGGCCCATGCCGACTGCCTGATCATTCTTGCGGCCGAAGCCGGGCACGCCAAGGCCGGCAGTCTGGTGGACGTGCAGATGCTGGAGGGGCTTGTCTGAATCCGCGCTCAGTCCAGGCCGTGCCGCGCCGTATAGGGCGTCGAGTGGCTGAGATGAAAGCGGAAATTGTCCGCGTAGAGTTGCTGTAACGCCGGATTCCCCCGGAATATCAGGAGATTTTCGGCATTGGCCTGCTCCGCCGCCTTGCTGAAATTGAAGCTGCCGGTGATCAGCGTCCCCGAATCGATCACCATCACCTTGTTGTGAGCAATAGCGTGCTGGTCATCAACGTAAACGGGCACACCCTGGTTGGCGAAAAAATCGGCCACCGAATATTTCTGGGTGCGCTGGCTCCTGTCCAGCACCACCTTCACTTCGACGCCTCTTTTGGCGGCATTAAGCACGGCCCTGGCAATCGGCGCGCTGGTGAAGCTATAGGCTTGCACCCAGACCCGCTGCTTCGCCTCGCCGACCGCCTGCACAATGGCCGCCGTCGCTCCACCCGGCGGCGAGAACGCCACCTCGATCGTCCCCTGTGCCGGAACCGTTACCGGCGTGGGCGGCCGCGCAGCTGTGGCAGATGCCCACTGATCATGCCCCCAGCTTTTCAGCGACTGCCAGCCGGATCCAACCCCCCCGGCCTGTGCCCCCGCGGCAAAAGATGCGAGCAACAGTCCACAAACCAGCACAATGCTCGAACGCTTTCGACCAGCCATGGACGCTCCTGCTTATTGGTATTTCTGTCATTTGGTGGCGGAGGCGGTGCCCCCCGTTTCCTGTGTTTATTACGTTTCAGGATTTTTACTATGCACACTAATAGATTGATAATTAAACATTTTTTATATTATACTGTTTCCAGACGTAGCAGGCAATCCCTGCCATCGGGGCAGACGGGGAACCGTGGGGCGGAGCCAATGCAATGGCACCATCAGCGAGGGCGTCTTCTACAACCTGCTCTCGCTCCTCGATCCGCGCTTTCGAGAATTACGTCGCGCCGCCGGGGCCTTCGGTCTGCAAGTGGTATCGCTGTGAAACACCAGCCGCATCACCACCTCGCCTTCGACTGACGGGATGGGGATGGCAGGCGTATCGATCTGGAGAATTACCATTAAACCTGCCCGCCAACCCCTTTGAACTTCTCGACAAAAGCAACGATTTTCTGAAATACGCTTTGCTTTTTGGTCAGGTACTGCGGGTTTAACGGGCTCATCTTGGGCAAAATGGCATTGAGCTCCGTGCCATTGTCACTGGCAAACTCCCGCTTTAACGAGGTGGCGATATAGCGCTTGGCCGCCTCTACGTTCAGGCTCTCGGTGCTGATCAGCTCATGCGCCTCGCGCTGTTGTTCCGCCTGGGCAAAGGTGAAGAAGGCCTCGATCACACGGGCCTTGTCGCCCATCTGGTCCAGGTCGGTTTGATTGATAAAGTCCACCAGCAAGCCCTCTTTGGCACGGTTGCCCAGACTGGCACGAATCACCCGGCGCACGTCTTCCACCAGTGCGGCTTTGTCCTTGACCTTCTTATTGTTCTCGAAAATCAATTCCAGAATGTAGTCCAGATTGATTTCCTGCGATTTGAGCAGATCCACCTCAAAGACCACGTCGTCCCAGTCGATGGTGGATTTTTCCTTCTCGGCGGAGGATTTCTCCCGACGCAGCCAATCCCGAATGTCGTTGTAGGTAGAGCGGTAATCCTGGATTTTCCGCTCGGCAGGTATCTCGATCGCTTGCAGCGCTGTCAGGTCATCATCGCTCAAATAATGCCTGGCTTTGAACTCCGCAACTGCAGCCGGGTCGCTCATATCCACGTTTTGCAAGGCTTGCAAACTGGCGAACTCGTCATAGTTCTGCAGCACGTTCTCAACGCGCAAATACTCGCCAAACAGCTTCGCGAAGGCCTTTTTGTCGGACTCTTTTTCAATGGCAGAGGGGTCAGGGAAACGCTGCTCCAACTCCCTCACCACGTCCACAAAGCCACGTCGCGCTTCACCGGTTACCGCATCGGTAAAGCCTTCCATGTATTCCTTGTAGCTCTTCTCCAGCACCACATTTTTGGTGTTTTTGTCGCCAAACAAGGTAATGGCGTCGATGGTCGCCTGCTCCAGATCGCGAAAGGTGACGATATTGCCAAAGGTCTTGGTGGTGTCAAAAATGCGGTTGGTGCGCGAGTAGGCCTGCATCAAACCGTGGTAGCGCAGGTTCTTGTCCACAAACAAGGTGTTCAGTGTGGGGGCATCAAAGCCGGTCAGGAACATGCCCACCACAATCAACAGGTCGATTTCCTTAGTCTTAACCTGTTTGGCCAGATCGCGGTAATAGTTCTGAAAGCCATTGCTATCCACGCTGAAGTTGGTTTTGAACAGCGCGTTGTAGTCAGCGATGGCCGCGCTCAAAAACTCTTTGGCGCTGCTATTCATGGCGGACACCTCAAAGCTCTCGTCCTGAATGTCGCCGACCGCATCCTGCTCTTCGTTGGCCGCAAACGAGAAGATGGTGGCCACCTTCAGCGGCTTGTCGCTGTTCTTCTGCACATCCCTGAACGACTCATAATACAGCTTGGCGGCATCCACGCTGCTCACGGCAAAGAGGGCATTAAAGCCCTTGGGGCCAGCCTGCAGGCGGTGGGTCTTCTGCCGAAAGTTGTTCAGGATGTACTGGGTGATTTCTCGGATACGGTCAGGGTGCAACAGAGCCTGCCTACTCTCCGCGGCACTGAGTTTTTTCTCATCCTGCTCGGTTTCGATGGCCTTGAACTGCGGGCGCACATCGTTGTAGTCCACCTTGAACTTCAGCACCTTCTCATCGCGAATGGCATCGGTAATCACGTAGGAATGCAGTTCACGGCCAAACACGCTGGCGGTGGTTTCCGCGCCGAGGGCGTTTTGCGGAAAGATCGGCGTGCCGGTAAAGCCGAACTGATAGAACCTTTTGAACCTTTTCTTCAGGTTCTTCTGCGCTTCACCAAACTGGCTGCGGTGGCACTCATCGAAAATGAAGACCACCTGCTTGCCGTAGATGGGCAGGTCGCTCTCGCTCTTCATCAGGTTGTTGAGCTTCTGGATGGTGGTGACGATGATCTTGTTGTCATCCTTGTCCAGGTTGCGCTTGAGGCCGGCGGTGCTGTCCGAACCGTTCACGCTGTCCGGCGAAAAGCGCTGGTATTCCTTCATGGTCTGGTAATCCAGATCCTTGCGATCCACCACGAAGAACACCTTGTCGATGAAATCCAGTTCGGTGGCGAGGCGCGCCGCCTTGAAGCTGGTCAGGGTCTTGCCAGAGCCAGTGGTGTGCCAAATGAAGCCGCCGCTTTCCGTATTGCTCCAGTTCTTGGCCTGCCAGGCGCTGTTGATCTTCCACAGAATGCGCTCGGTGGCGGCAATCTGGTAGGGGCGCATCACCAGCAGCGTGTTGCTGACATCAAATACCGAGTAATGCAGCAGCACATTGAGCAGGGTGTGCTTCTGGAAGAAGGTGGCGGTGAAGTCCTTCAGGTCCTTGATCAGGCTGTTGTCCGCCTTCGCCCAGTTCATGGTGAAGTCGAAGCTGTTCTTGTTGCGCTGGGTGGTGTTCGCGAAATAACGGCTGTCAGTGCCGTTGGAAATCACAAACATCTGTAGATACTTGAACAGGGAGTGCTCGCTGTTGAAGCATTCCTTGCTGTAGCGGTGTACCTGATTAAAGGCTTCACGAATCGCCACGCCACGCTTCTTCAATTCCACCTGCACCAGCGGCAGACCGTTGACCAGAATGGTCACGTCGTAGCGATTGGCGTGCGTGCCGGCCTGCTCAAACTGCTTGATGACTTGCACCTTGTTGCGGGCAATGTTCTTTTTGTCCAGCAGGGTGATATTCTGGATATGCCCGTCGTCAAAGACAAAATCGTGGATATAGTCGTCGTGAATCTTGCGGGTTTTTTCGACGATGCCATCGCTGGGTTTGTCCAGCCAGGTTTCCACAAAACGCAGCCACTCGCCGTCGGAAAACTGCACATTGTTCAGCGCCTGCAAGGCATCGCGCACATTGGCGAGCAGCTTCTCCGGCGTGTTCAGGTCGGGCGCATAGTCATAGCCCTGATTCTGCAAATCCTGAATGAACTCCCGCTCCAGATTGTATTCACTCTGGTAGCTTTCGTTCGCCTGCCACTCCTTGACGTATTTATCGAGGACGATGAAGTTTTTCGATTCGGCGATGGTCTTATAGTCAGTCATGGCTTGAAATCTGCATATCCGTACAACTTATGCATGAGATGGAAAATGTGCTCTCGGCATTTATCCCGCAGGCTGTGGGACTCTGTTTTTGAGCACTATTTATCATTCTTTTTTACTTTGTTTGCGAGTTGCCATTGCTTGGCGTTTTGCTGGCTGACCACCGGTTTGCCGGTTTCGGCTTCCAGTTTCATCCGTGCCTCTTTAGCCACCCCACCGCCGCGCTTTGCCACATCCTCGTGCTCTGGCAGGGATTGGGGGTTAACAGCTTCTGAAATTTCCTTGGTGGAAAGCTCTGCCAGCATATTCATCACCAGCTCTTTATTGGTCATGTTGTCGCGCAGATTTTCCTTTTTCAGCCCCTTGTATTGCTTGTATTCCTTCGCGGATTTGCCTGCCCAGGCTTTGTAAATCACATCGGTCAGAAAGGCGAATTCCGCCCCTTCCTGCAAACCGTGTTTTTTCCACTCATCGCTCAGCTCTTTGCGAATCTCAATGCTTTTAAGCCGCTGGTTGATCCAGTTGTCTGAATAGCCCAAGCGTTTATAGTCCAGCATCGCCTGTTCGATGGACAGCTCTGGGTCTTGCAGTTGGTCTAAACGCCCGCTGCCCACTTGCGCCAGCCACAGCTTAAACGGCTCGGCTTTTTTGGAGGGGATGGATTGGATAAGGCGTAAAATTTGTTCGGTATCAACGACATCCGTTTTGTAATACTTGCCGTCAGCCGATTTCATTTTCAGTTGGTTAGTGGCACTAACCAACTGACTGCCTTCGGCGATCAGTTTGTTTTTTAGCCACTTCCAGTAGTTCCTCACTTTTTTGTGGTCGGGCTGCTCGGTCAAGACAGCAATCACATCGAGCACAGAAAACCACCATTTTTCAGCGTCTTCATCCCACTCGGAGCGAATGGTTTGCGATTCAAACAGCTTGATTTTATTTTCACTCATGCCGCCACCTCTTCCGGCTTGGGAAAGCTCAACAGCAAATCGCGGTAATAGGCGTATTGCTTTTGCCGCAATTCAATTTCACACGGCAAGCCTTCGGTGATGGAGTGGGTCAGGGCGTCGAATTTATCGAGGATGGCGACAATTCGCTTCTTCTCTTCGGGAGAAGGGTTCTGAATACTAATGCTTTCGAGATTCTTTTTATTCAGTTTTGGCTGCGCAGCCCCCGAAATGTAGGGGATCAAGTCAATGCTATTCAAATAATATTCAACGTACCTACGCTCAGCATATGTCTCAAATTTAAGTACGTGAGCATGATTATTCACCCAACTCTTTCCACTGATGCTAAACGCGATTGGGGTGTTTCGCGCCACCAAATTGGCACCATCTTCGGAAACGAGAAGAAAATCCCCATCAAAGATATAGTCTTTAACGTAATCGACAATTCCTGATGCCCCATAGTACGGAATATCACCCGGATCTCTTAGGCCGCTCGTAATCGGCTTGCGCATAGAGTCAAGATTCTCTGCGAGATCCCCCAGCGTCTTCCACTCCACTTCCCCTTCTTCAAAACTCAACAACTGGTCGCGGTAGTAGTTGTATTGTTTCTTGCGGGCGGTCAGCTCGGCGGTCAGCTCGGCGGTCAGCTCGGCGGTCAGCTCGGTGAAGGTGTCCAGTATGCGAACGATTTCGGCCTGGATTTCAAGCGATTTTTTGGGGTTTTCTGGGCAGGGTATGGGGATTTGCAGTTCCTTTAAGTTGCCAGCATTCAGCGCCGGAATACCATCGAATGTACACAGTGCTTGTATTTCCGGCTGCATTTCAAGCAATAGGTGATAAAGGTATCTAGTGCTGATTTTATTTTGGCTATTGATCGTGACTGAATAATTCAGATTCCCACGAAAGTATTTACCATCTTGCCATGTGATCGACCCGACTCCTGCGCCCCGTGTCGTGATGCCAATTGGATCGTTATCAGTATTCCATTCATTGATAAATCCAAGAGGCTCGCGACCGCTGTTAATTACTGGGTAATCGCCAGGATTGGCCGAAATAATTTGCTTGTTTACTGATTGACCCGTCTTGATTGTCGTAACCACCCCTAGGGCCACCCACTCCACCCCAACCCCATCCAGCAGCTTGTCCAAAAAATTCATGTTGCTCATGCCTCACCTCCCTGCAACTCCCGCTCGATCTGCTCGATGCTGGGTAAGCTGCTCTCAAGATTCTCTGGCAGGGCGCGGGTCAGTTCGTAGCTGGAGACGCCGATGGGTTTATCGACACCGCGCAGGGCGTATTCGGCCAGCACGCGGTTGGGTTGCTGACACAGGATCAGGCCAATGGTGGGCTGGTCGGTTTGGTGGCGAAGCTGGTCATCCACCACGCTGCAGTAGAAATTCATTTTGCCCGCATATTCGGGTTTGAAATCGCCGCGCTTGAGCTCGATCACCACATAACAGCGCAGCTTGAGGTGATAAAACAGCAAGTCGATGTGAAAATCCTGCTCGCCGATATCAAGATGGTATTGCCGCCCAACGAAGGCAAAGCCTTGTCCGAGCTCCAGCAGAAATTTTTCCAGATGGGCGACCAGGCCGGTTTCCAGTTCGCGTTCGTGAAAGCCCGGCGCCAGGGTCAAGAAGTCAAACAGATACGGGTCTTTCAGCGTTTGCTGCACCAAGTCGGAGTCGGGCGCGGGCAGGTGTCTGGCAAAGTTGCTGGTGGCCCGTCCTTGGCGGTGGTGCGCTGCAGATTCGATCTGCATCACGAGAATGTTGCGACTCCAGCCGTGTTGTACGGCGGCCTGCATGTACCAGCGGCGAGTGGGCGAATCTTTGACCTTGGCCATCAGTTCGGCGTGATGCCCCCAAGGCACAGCCTGCAGCAGTTCAGCCGGGAAAAGTGCCGCAGCTTGTGGCACTTCTGAGATGGCATCCGTTTGTGCCACGGCTTGTGGCATGAAATTCAGCAGCGGGTATTCGCGGTAGAAGGCCAGCATGCGCTTGATATTGCGCTCGGAAAACCCCTTTTCCTCGGGCAGATCATTGTGCAAGTCGCGCGCAAGGCGCGGAATCACGCCAGCGCCCCAGCCTTCCTGTTGCTGGCGACTGTTGATCAGCGCGCCGATTTCCCAATAAAGCCGGATCATCTCGGCATTGACGGCCAGCACGGCGCGCGTCTGAGCGTGGCGAACGCGTTGCTTGATGTCGGTTAGCAACCCGGCATAGCCGGTGGGTAATGTCCGTGCGTTGCCGCTCATGCCTCATCTCCCTCAATCTTGGCGACGATGGCATCAATGTCTTTGCGCAGCTGGTCAATTTTGGCAACGGTGATTTTCAGCTCGGCATTGAGCTGGGCAATGTCCACCACTTCGCGGTTGTCCTTGGCTTCGACGTAGCTGCTGACCGACAGGTTGTAATCATTGGCGGCCACCCGCTCGAACGGGACCGAGTGGGCAAAGTGCTCAACATTCACCTTGCTATCGAACACCTGCATGATCTGTTCGATGTGCTTGTCCAGCAGCACGTTGTTGTTGGTTTCTTTCTTGAACAGGCCGCTGGCGTCGATGAACTGGGTGGTGGTGTCGGTTTTGTGTTTGGACAACACCAGAATATTGACCGCAATCGTGGTGCCAAAGAACAGGTTGGGCGCGAGCGAGATCACCGTTTCCACATAGTTGTTGTCTACCAGATATTGGCGGATTTTCTGCTCCGCCCCGCCCCGGTAGAAGATGCCGGGGAGGCAGACGATGGCGGCGCGGCCTTTGCTGGAAAGGTAACTCAGCGCGTGCAGCACAAAGGCAAAGTCGGCTTTGGACTTGGGTGCGAGCACACCGGCCGGGGCAAAGCGTTCATCGTTGATCAGGGTGGGGTCGTCGCTGCCGATCCACTTCACCGAGTATGGTGGGTTGGAGACGATGGCATCGAAGGGTTTGTCGTCGCCAAAATGCGGGGCGATCAGGGTATTGCCGAGCTGGACGTTGAACTTGTCGTAGTTGATGTTGTGCAAGAACATGTTCATCCGCGCCAGGTTGTAGGTGGTGTGGTTGATTTCTTGCCCAAAAAAGCCTTCCTCGATGATGTGCGCATCGAAGTGTTTTTTGGCTTGCAGCAGCAGCGAGCCGGAGCCGCAGGCCGGGTCATAAATCTTGTTGACGCTGGTCTGCTTGTGCATGGCGAGCTGCGCGATGAGCTTGGAAACATGCTGCGGGGTGAAGAACTCGCCACCGGATTTGCCGGCGTTGGCGGCGTAGTTGGAGATGAGGAACTCGTAGGCATCGCCAAATAGGTCGATATGGCTCCCGTCAAAATCGCCGAAATCCAGTTCGGCAACACCCTTGAGCACAGCGGCCAGGCGGGCGTTTTTGTCTTTGACGGTATTGCCGAGGCGGTTGCTGGTGGTGTCGAAGTCAGCAAACAGGTCTTTGATGTCGTGCTCGGAGGGGTAGCCGTTGGCGGAGCTTTCAATGGCGGCAAAGATGGCGGCCAGGGCGGTATTCAAGCTCTCGTTGGTGTTGGCATTGGCGGCGACCCTGGCGAACAGCTGGCTGGGGTAGATGAAATAGCCCTTGGTTTTGATGGCGTCATCTTTGATGTCCGGCGTGATGACGCTATCGGCAAGCTGGGCATAGTCAATGCTCTCGTCACCGCCTTCGATGTAGCTGGCGAAGTTTTCGCTGATGAAGCGATAGAACAGGGTGCCGAGCACGTATTGCTTGAAATCCCAGCCGTCGACAGCACCACGGACATCGTTGGCGATTTGCCAGATTCGGCGTTGCAATTCGGCGCGTTGTTGGGTGCTCGTCATGAGGGTATTCCTAGTCCAATACGTTTTTATATGGTCATTCCACCGTAGGTGGAAGTGGCTTGAGTCGTGAATCGCCCTGGCTCTAGTAGACACCCTCCTGCCCTTGCAACATTTGTCAAAATATATCGATAGGGTTTCTATTGTCCAAGTTGCCACACCTGCGCAAAAAAATATCTCGATCTTCCGTCCAGATCGGACAATCCAGCAGCAAGGACGCTGCCACCGCCGGCCAATCCCGTTCGTCTCTCCGGGCAATTCTGGCTTTTGCGGCGATTTCTACAGGCAACATGTTTCCTGGCCAATCAACTGTATGGCCACCATGAGCGTATCTAGCGCGTCCCGCCATACCACATCGGATATTCCCCGGGCGCGGGCCAATTCTGCCAAGTAGTGCGTGGCCTCGTCATAATGTGCTTCGGCCACACGGAAACTGACCCTGTCATTCCATTTCTTCACGCATTCGCCGACATGGCAGACTGGCGACGCGAAAGTCGAAGCTTATGTTACTTCTTTTATATGGCGGAGGCGGTGAGATTCGAACTCACGAGGGGCGTTAACCCCTGCCGGTTTTCCTTACCCACCATGGCTTTCGCCACAGGGCCACGAGGACCCTTTTGGAGTCTGGATCATGCCTTCACCCTGGCCGTGAGGCTGTAGGTGGGAACCGTCTGATCTCTACACCTTCCGGAACCTTTCCGGCTTGGCTCGGCGTTACCTCGGATAAACCAGGGGATTCGCCGAATTTGATTCCTGCCACCCTGCCCGTTTCCCGGCAGGGGCTCGATTTGGGGACAAGACCGGTGCAATCAACCGCTCTGCCACACCTCCGTGGCCCGCTAGTGTAGCGAAAGCGCCGCCTCATGGGAATGGACGCAACGCCACGCACATTAAACTATTATATGCTTATTTTCTGGATATTTATCGGGCAATTAAAAATACCTTGGTGTCAACCATAAGGTTTGGGGACTATACTGGCCGCACGCTCGCTATGGAGCGCAAACAGCGAATAAGGAGGAGAGGTCGATGTTCAAAAAAATGACAATGGCGGCCATTTTAGGGCTTGGCCTGGCGGGGTCGACAATGGCTGTGGCGGCGGAAGCTCCCCCTACGGCGGCAGACACCTCTGCCCAGGCGCCCGCCGCAACCCCAGCTTTTATGTCCCCGGCCTGGGCGCAAGACCTCTGCACCGCGTGGAACAACAGCCCGACATTGACCGAAAAGCTGGCCGGTTCCTGGGTCAAAAACAACGGTGGCAAAGGCTACAAAGTGATGGAAGTCTCCGACTCCGACATGAAAACCACTCCGCCCGTACAGCTCGAAATCGCTCTGAAGGGAGGCAAAGCCGAGTGCATCTACGGCGGCCCCATCAAAGTCACCAAACTTAACTACAATTACGACTACAAAATGTGGGCTACTACCCATAACTGGCACCACATGGGTTCGCCCATGGTGGCCATGATGTGGGGTGACTTGAAGTTCAAGGGTCCGAAAATGGAAGCCATGGAAAACATGGGTCCATTCGCTGCTTTCCTGAAACTCGTCAAGGACGTGCCCGCAACGGTTCCCGCTTCCTGAGCGGCTGACCTGGACACAACACAAGGGGGCATCCGGCGTTCCGGATGCCCCTTTTGGCACGAACAAAACCCTGCCTGCTACTCCCTCTGCAGGCGCTCCAGCAGAATGGCGTTTACCTGATCAGGATTGGCCTTCCCCTGACTGGCTTTCATCACCTGACCCACGAAAAAGCCCAACAGTTTGTCCTTCCCCGCGCGGAAGTCGGCCGCCTGTTGCGGATTGGCCGTGACAATGGCATCCACCATTGCCGCAATAGCCGCCACGTCGGTAATCTGCCGCAGTCCCCGGCTGTCGATAATGGCATCCACCTCACCACCACGATGAAAAAGCTCTTCAAAGATATCCTTGGCGATCTTGCCCGAGATCGTTTGATCTTGGATACGCTGGACCAGCAGGCGCAGTTTCCCGGCCGAGACTGGACAGTCCTCAAGCTCAACGCCCGCCTTGTTGAGGGCCCCAAGCAGGTCGCCCATGACCCAGTTCGCCGCCAGTTTACCATCCACGCCGACGGCCACCTGCTCGTAGTAATCCGCTAGGGTACGGCCGGCGGTGAGTACGCCGGCGTCATAGACCGGCAGGGCATACTGACGCATAAACCGGATACGCCTGGCATCGGGCAACTCCGGGAGAGTCTTCCGCACCCGCTCGATACGCGACTCGTCCAACACCAGCGGTAACAGATCTGGGTCGGGGAAGTAGCGGTAATCGTTGGCTTCTTCCTTCCCGCGCATGGAGCGGGTTTCGTCGCGGTTGGCGTCATAGAGACGTGTTTCCTGCACAATCTGACCGCCACTCTCCAAGATATCGCGCTGGCGGACGATCTCATATTCGATCGCCTTTTCCAGAAACCGGAAGGAGTTGAGATTCTTGATCTCGGCGCGGGTCCCGTAGGGGGCGCCCGGCCGCCGCAGGGAGATGTTGGCATCACAACGAAAGGAGCCTTCCTGCATATTGCCATCACAAATATCCAGATAACGCACCAGGGTATGCAGTTTTTTGAGGTAGGCCACAGCCTCCACCGACGAGCGCATGTCCGGCTCCGACACGATTTCCAGCAACGGCGTGCCCGCACGGTTCAGGTCGATGCCGGACTGCCCGATAAAGGCCTCGTGAAGTGATTTACCGGCGTCTTCCTCAAGGTGAGCGCGGGTGACACCCACCACCTTTTCCACACCGTCAGGTAGTTGCACCGTCAGTGTCCCTTTGCCGACGACGGGCAGTTCGTACTGGCTGATCTGATAGCCCTTGGGCAGATCGGGGTAAAAGTAGTTCTTGCGGGCAAAAATACTGTGCCGATTCATCTCCGCGCCAATCGCCAGCCCTAGAGCAATAGCCTTATCCACCGCTGCCGCATTGAGGACCGGCAGGGCACCCGGCATGGCCAAGCAGACCGGGCAAGTATGAAGATTGGGCTCAGCCCCGAAAGCGGTCGGACAGCCGCAAAATATTTTTGTGGCGGTATTGAGCTGGGCGTGGACTTCCAGGCCGATGACAACTTCCCAGTCCATACTCAAGCCTCCCCCGCCCGCAAGGGCGGACGCGCGCGATGCCATTGGGTTTCCTGCTGATAGCGATGGGCCACATTGAGCAATAGATCATCGGCAAAGTAGTCTCCCATCAACTGCATGCCGACAGGCAACCCTGCGGCAGTGAAGCCACAGGGAACACTGAGCGCGGGGATGCCCGCGAGATTCACCGCGATGGTATAAATATCCGCCAGATACATGGCCACCGGATCGGCGTTTTTGGCACCCAGCGGAAAGGCCGGAGTCGGGGCAGTCGGCCCGACGATCACGTCCACTTCCGCAAAAGCCCGCCGAAAATCCTCCCGAATCAGGCTGCGCACCTGCTGGGCCTTGCGATAATAGGCATCATAGTAACCCGCAGAAAGCACGTAGGTGCCCACCAGAATCCGCCGCCGCACCTCCGCGCCAAAGCCCTCGTAACGGCTCTGTTGATACAACTCGGTCATATCCGCAGGATTCGCCGCCCGGTGGGTGTAGCGCACACCGTCAAAACGGGCCAGATTGCTGGAGGCTTCCGCCGGTGCCAGGACGTAGTACGTGCTCACCGCATGGGGATTGTTGGGCAGCCGAATCGACCGCACCACTGCACCCTGGCGGGCGAGTTCCGCGATACCCGCCTGCACCGCGGCCGCGACCTCCGGGTCGAGACCGACGTTGAAAAACTCCTCCGGTACGCCCACCCGCAAACCTTGCAAGGGACGCTCCAGCCCGCGTAAAAAATCACTGGCGGCGGCCGGATGACTGGTAGAATCGCGCGGATCATGCGCGGCCATCACATTCAGCAACAGCGCGCAGTCCTCGGCGTTACGCGCCATGGGCCCGCCCTGATCCAGACTGGAGGCAAAAGCGATCATGCCGTAACGGGAGACGCGGCCGTAGGTCGGCTTGATGCCCGTGACCCCACAAAGGGCGGCGGGCTGGCGGATAGAACCCCCGGTATCCGTACCCGTCGCCGCGGGAATCAAGCCCGCGGCGACGGCAGCGGCAGAGCCCCCGGAAGAGCCCCCGGGTACCATACCGGTATGCCAGGGGTTACGCACCGGACCAAAATAACTGGTCTCGTTGGAAGAACCCATGGCGAATTCGTCCATGTTCAGTTTACCCAGCATGACCATTCCCTCTGCCGCCAACCGCTCCACCACGGTGGCGTTGTAGGGCGCGACAAAGTGCTCCAGCATCCTGGACCCACACGTGGTGCGCACCCCCGCAGTGCAGAAGATGTCCTTATGAGCCATGGGTATGCCAAGTAAGGGGCCATCCTCACCAGCCGCACGCCGCGCATCCGCCGCCGCGGCGGCGGCGAGGGCTTTGCTCTCGGTAACCGTGACAAAAGCATTCAGTGCCGGATTGAGGGCGGAGATCCGCTTCAGCAGCGTCGTGGTCAATTCTACGGAAGAAAAATCTCGCTCTTGCAGGCCCCGGCGGAGTTCCCGCAGGGAAAATTCGTGGAGTTCCAAGTGTAGCTCCTACTCGATAACTTTGGGGACGAGAAAAAGCCCGTGTTCAGCCGCCGGAGCACTGGCCATAAGCACCTCACGCTGGTCCTGATTGACAACCGTATCCGGACGCAGGGGCTGATCCAGATCCAGAGGATGGGCCATGATCGGGACATCCGTCGTCTCGATCGCGCGCAACGCTTCCACCAGCCCCATGATGCGCTCCAACTGATCGGCCACTGCGGGTATTTCCGTCTGCGGCAGGGCAATGCGGGCCAGATGTGCGGTGCGCCGCACCGTATCCTGATCAAATGCCATAATTATGGTTTTCCTTTCCTGTTCTCGTGGCTCGGGGAAGCTTCACCCGGTGTGGGTGTGGCGGCCGCCGGAGGCGGCAGTTGCAGGCCCTCCAGTAACTGGTTTTTACTGACCGCCCCACCGGAAATCAGATACTGCTCATGTTGTTCCCAGGCGTTGCGCATAAATACATAAGGATTAACGGCCTCCTGGACCATCCGGATGTTAGGCTCTTCGACATAGGCCTTGTTGATGATTCCCATACCCGTCAGGGCGTACTGAGCCGAACTGACAGTCAGATAATATGCCGGCCCGGTAAAAACCGTCATCGCCAGGCCGGGCAAGCTGCGCAAGGAACTGGGTCCATAAAACGGCAGCACCAGATAAGGTCCCTGCGGCACTCCCCAGACACCTAGCGTCACCCCCAGACTGTTCTCGTGGTTGGGCAAATCCAGACGATTCGCCACATCGAAGATTCCACCAAGACCGAACACGGAATTGACCAGAAACCGGCTGAGATCCTCCATCCCCTGCCGACCGCGCCCCTGCAGAAAATCGTTGATAAAAATGTAGGGCATGTCCACATTGGCAAATACATTGCTGACGCCCTCGCGAACAAAATCGGGGGTCACGGTCTTGTACCCCGTGGCTACCGGCTTCAGCACATAATCATAAAGGCCCATATTCAGATGGAACATCGGCTTGTTGACGGCCTCCAGCGGGTCCACGGGTTTTCCCGTAGCGCCCTGAGGCCCGTTTACCGTGGCACATCCCGACAGGGTCAACACGCCGATGGCCAGTGCGACCCCGGTAAAATGTATACTTGATCGCATCATCAGGACCCTTTGGCGTACCCAGCAATCTGCGCTTTCAGGTGCGCAATCAGTGCGGCGAAACCCTTTTTCTGCATGGTTTCGGTATATTCCGCCCGCCGCAGGGAAAGGTCACTGACCCCGTCGGCGACGACATTGACGATACGCCAGTGATCTCCATCTTTCTGCAGGATATAATCAAAGCGGTGTACCTTACCGTTATGCTCCGTAAAGGTACTGAACACCCCCTCCGCACCGGGCTGCAATGTCTGACTGCCCACAATGGCAAAATGCTCGCCGTTGTAGCTGTCGAAACGCGCGGCATAGGTGGCCGCGGTAAAATCCGCGAGCACCCCGACAAACTCGTTTTGTTGCTCCGGGCTTAGCTTTTGCCAATAGTCACCCAGCGTCAAGGCGGCGATTCGCCGGTAATCAAAAACCTTCTGTACTACCGGGGCCACAATCCGGTAACGGCCGCTGTAACCCAGACGACGACCACCCTGCATGGATTTCAGCAGTACCCCATCCAGGGTATCGATCGTCGCCTCCGGGGTGCCGCCGACCGCTGGCGCTCCATGGGACGATGTGGTAGGTGCAGCCACCGTCACCGCCGCGGCAGACAGGGCCGGAGCGATCCCACTGACTGTGCAGGCCAGCAGTACAACCAGACTTTTCCTGAGCATGAAATCCCCCTTCACCATGAACCCGATATTTTTCCGGAACTACCTTCAACGCTCTACATGCAAAGGGAAAACTGGGTGTTCGGTATCCTGAGCAGGGGGCGTTACCGGCATATCCGGTGCCATGGGACCGGCCGTGCGTGGCCCCAGCAAGGCCACTTTAAGGGCTTTCAGCGGGTGGGCGAAGGTATCGTTGACGGCCGTTGGCTCGAAACCGGAATGCACCTGGCATTGGTCGCATTTACCATTCACGCCCACTCCATATTTATCCCATGGCGTCGTTTCCATAAGTTCATCAAAGGTCTGCGCGTAGCCCTCGCTGACCAGGAGGTAGCAAGGCTTCTGCCAGCCAAAAATATTGCGTGTCGGATTGCCCCAGGGTGTGCACTGATAATTTTGGTTACCCGCCAGGAAATCCAGAAAAAGGCTGGACTGGTTGAACTTCCAGTGCGACTTCCGCTCTTTGCCGATGCGGAAGATGTCGCGGAAAAGCTGACGTGAGGCCCGACGCTTGATAAAAACCTCCTGCTGCGGTGCGCGCTCATAATTGAATCCGGGCGAAATGGTCACCCCCTCCACCCCCAGCGCTTTGCAGTCATCCAGAAAAGCGGCCACCTCGTCGGCGCCCTCCCCCTGAAACAGGGTGCAGTTTACCGTAACCCGGAAGCCCCTCCCCACCGCTTCGCGAATGGCTTCCGTAGCACGTTGATAGGTACCCGGCTGGCACACGGAATCATCATGACGATGCGCATTGCCGTCCAGATGCACTGAGAAAGTCAGGTAAGGCGAAGGCCGGTAATCGTCCATACGCTTCTTGAGGAGCAACGCATTGGTGCAGAGGTAGACGAAGCGCTTGCGCTCGACAAGGCCTTCCACGACCGCGGGCATATCCTTGTGAATGAGTGGTTCGCCTCCAGCGATGGAGACAATGGGAGCCCCGCACTCCTCGGCAGCGCCGATGCATTCCTCGACGGACAGCCGCCTGTCGAGTGTTTCATCGGGATAGTCGATCTTACCGCAACCCGAACAGGCCAGGTTGCAGCGAAACAATGGCTCCAGCATCAGCACCAAAGGATAGCGCTTACGCCCCTGCAGCTTCTGCGCCAGGATGTAGCGTCCTACCCGATAGCTCTGAATCAAAGGAACACCCATGACAAAACACCCCCTCGGCCGCAACGCAGCGTATATGGACAATGAACGACACATTTTGATTAGTATAACATACCAAATCGTATGTGGGACAAGGCGACGAATTTTCAGGCGGCCCTGCTCCGAGACAAAAAGAAAAACAGCATGTTGGCAATCCGCGGCGCCAGCTTCGGGCGCAACAGACGATCGTCATAGGTCGCAAAACGCCGGTCATTTTCCTGGCGGCAGAGCGCGAGAAGCTGCTTCAGGCTGACGCCTTTACTCACCTGATCATGGCCGGTCAGGGTAAAATTTTCTTCCTCATGCGCATGTAGTCCCCGGGCAGTCTGTATGCGCGCCCAGGCCTGCAAGGCAATCACCTGAACGCGCTGGAGCTCGAGCATCACCTTTTTCCGCCAGGGCAGACGCCGGCGGTGCCAACTCAGCCAGTTGACAAAAAATATGATATGACGCGCCTCTTCCTGCATGACCGGCTCGAAGATCTTCACCAGGTCAGGCGGAAAGAAACCCGAGTCTTTGGCGGCAGCGAACAACCCGAAAGCAAAGTAGGAATCCAGGCATTCGCCATAACCCGTATAGAGAAACTCCCAGTACGGATCGCGCACCTGTGGCGGGGCAGGTAATGGCGGAATTTCGATACCATAATGCTGTACCAGGGCGCGTAGCAGATCGGAATGGCGCTGTTCCTCCTGCCCATCGAGGGCCACCGCCGCTCGCACCACCGGGTCCGGCTCCCGCTCACCCATGCTTTGCACCATACGCGCCGTCACGCTTTCGGTGGCGACGGCTTCGCCCCAGAACGGCAGGGACTTCACCCGCTGCGCAGTCTCCGCGTCCAGTTCCGGCCAATCCATATGCTGCGGATCATAATGAATGTGCGTATCGTGAAAGAACTTGCAGAACAGGTCGCGATGGGCATCGGACCCTGGATCCAAAGACATCGCCGTCATGAAATGCCCTCCCCGTTAGAACGTATTTGCCGCCACTGGCGGTGCATATGATGGCCTTCCAATGCTTGCCATGACAAGAGTACCGGAATACCCATCAGCGTTTCGCGGAAGCGGCGTATCAGAGAAAAGGCCAGTGCCAGATCAGGTCCGACACCGATCGCGCTGCCGAACAGAATGAAACCGCCCTCCTGCACCCCCAGTCCGCCCGGCACCAGAAACGCCATACTGCGCAGGGCCTGCCCGAGGCTTTCGAGGAGTAGCGCTGCCCAGAAAGGAATGGGATGACCCATCAGCCAGAAGGTGAACCAGACTTCCGCCGTGCCCGCCAACAGACCGCTCAGTTGCCAGAAATTCGCCGGGAGCAGACCCCAGCGACGTGCGTAGAGCCGACGGATTTCGGCATCCAGACGCTGGGGTTCTCCTATCAGCGCAAGCAGGTCCTTGCCGCCCAGAAGCTTCTTCATCAGCATCTGCAAGACCGTGAACAGCCCCCAACGATACTGCACCCAGATAAAGGCCATGAGCAACGGCAGGATTAATGCCAGAAAAAATACCACCTGGAATTGCAGATGGTGGTCACTGACCGCGAAAATCAGCACCACGAACCCCGCCAGCGTGAAGATGAACTGACTCAGCAGGGTCAGGCTGACTTCCACCATGACACTGGCCCCGGCGACATAGCCGGGCACGCCGTAGTGTGTCAGGAGGCGTACACCGAGTACTTCCCCGCCCACCCGCGCCACCGGCAGGAGGCCGTTGGCCGCTTCGCGGACCAGCGCCACCCATAGCAAAAACCAGAAACGGACGCGCGCCTCACCGCGCAGCAACCACTTCCAGCCCAACACGTCCAGGGACAGCGGCAGCAGGTGAAAAGGGAGAAGCCACAGCAGACCCCAGCCCGCCACAGCCAACAATTTCAGGATGTCGGAAACACCGGCATGCACAACCAGGAAGACGGTCAAACTCAGACCGAGCAGACCGGCCGCCAGCATCATCACTTTCTGTTTCAGCAAATTAACTGCCTTCATCCTGGGCAATGCCTTCTTCACGGGGTGACGGTGTAAATAGCAAGAGCAAAGCCGGGAGCACGATCAGGATGCACAGCAGCACGATAGCCAGCGCGAGGCTCAGCGCCTCGCCCAGGCTCGCCATACCCGGATCGCGGGAAACCGCCATGCTGCCAAAGGCGCTGAGGGTCGTAAGCCCGCTGAAAAAAACCGCCATGGGGGTGGATGTCCCAAGCAGATGCGCCACATCTACACCATTGCGCCAGCGCACCACTATGTAGATGGCAAAGGCCACACCGAGACCGATGAGTAGAGGCAGAACGATGATGTTGCCCAGATTGAAGTTCAATCCGAACAAAGACATGGCCGCCACCGTGAACAGCGCCGCCAGCAGCAGCGGAATCATGATCAGCAACACATCCCGGTAGCGGCGCAAGGCCAGGAGGAGCAGTAGGCTGATGGCTATCAGCGCAATAAACGTAGCCTCCTGAAAGGCGCCGAGCACTGCCTCTCCGCCCTGGACCAACATCACCGAGGTACCCACGGCATTGGGCTCCACCTTCAGCACGCTTCGCACAAAGGTCGCCATCGCCTGATTACTGCTCAGATTGGCCTTGGGAAAAATCTCCACGCGCGCCTGGCCCGAGGCCGCCACGTAACGGTCCCGCAGGGACTTCGGCAGAGTCTGCAGGGTTATCGGCGTGGCGGACAACGCCATGCCGAGGCGTTGCAATTCGCCGGGCAAGGTGCCCATCACCCGCGCTTGCAGATCGGCGATCGCCTGAGCATCCGTACCGCGAGTCGCCAAAAACTGCGCGAGATGGCCAGCCAGCGCCGCCGCCGCCCGTCCGTCGGGTGTATTCTCGCCGTCTTTTTGCGCGAGGGCCCGCAACTTGGTTACCAATTCCCCGAGATTTTTCGTGGTGTCGGGCGTCGGCGGCTGCAACCCGGCGGGCATCAGCAGCGAAAAGGGTGGCACGAGAATCTGCAGGTTCTGCAATATAGCCAGCTTCTCGGCTTGATGTTCCGGAATATAGCTGGAAATCGTCAGGGCCTGCGCCACTGTGGGTAGCCGCGCTATCCGCGCGGCAACGGCCTGTGCCGCCGGAACATCCGGAGTGAGCACCTCCATACGATAGGGCGCCGTCTGTGGATCCGCGAGGAGCTTCTCGAAAATGCGCACCCCCTCCGCATGGCGGTCGATCATATGCAGTGGATTGAAGTCAAAAGAGGCACGCAATACCAGCGGCACGGACACCAGCGCCAGCAGGGCCACCACGCCCAGTACATAGTATGCATAACGGTGGATGGGGTGACGCACCAAGGTAGGAATTTGGCGCAGATGCGGATAGTACGTCGGCCTTGTACCCGTGATCGCCATAGGCCAGAGGGTCAAAAAAGCGGGCAGGAAAGTAAGGGTCATGAACAGGGCTACCAGCATGCTGGTGCCAGAAATCAGTCCGAGATCGACGATACCAGCGTAACTGGTAGGCACGAAAGCATAAAAACTGAAAGCAGCCGCAACGGCGGCAAGGGCCAAGGCGCCACCCATACCTTGCGTCACCCGCTGCATGGCCTGTCGGTGAGCGGCGCCGTTAAACACTTCTTCCCGATAGCGCAGGCAGAACTGAATGCCAAAATCGACGCCCAGACCGATAAAGAGAATGGCAAAAGCCACGGAAATAAGATTGAAGGGACCGATAAAAAACAGCGCCCAGGCGGTAGTCAGGATCATTCCGGCGATCAGCCCCATCAGCACGCCGAAAACCAGTTGCATCGAGCGCAATGCTATGATCAGCAAAATGATTTCGAGCGTGAAAGTCAGCGCCAGAGAAACAGCGGCACCCTGACTCACGGTTTTCAATTGTTCCGCATCCAGTACCGCGCCGCCGGTCACCCCAACGTCCACCCCGTGAGCGGCATTCAGGTTGAGCGCGGTGAGGCCGGCGCGCAAAGTATGTATAGCCGCAGCAGCAGGCTCCAGAGACTTATAATTCAGGGCAGGTTGAATAATGACGAAGCGTTGCGACGGCCCCATTCGGGTCAGATCGCCGCCCATGAGTGTACCCCACGAAACGGTATAGGATTTGCCCTGCATCTGCGCCGTGAGCGCCCGATCCAGGGCAGAAAAAATGGCCGTCAATCCGGGCAGTTGCACCCCATTGGTCAGGCGTTGCCCAATCGCCATGCTCAACAGGCTGCTGAGGCCGTTGAGGCTCGGTTCGGCAGAGAGCCTGGCGATGAGCGGCTGCGCATCGGTGATGCGGTTGGCAAAGTCCTGTACTTCTTTGGAAGAGAGATACAGGAGGCCGTTGCGCTGAAAAAAAGGCCCGCCACCCGGCACATACACGTCGTGGAAAGATTGTGGCCGGGCGCGCAGCCAAGTGCTGAGACGATCAACGGCTGTATCCGTAAGATTTCGGTCAGCGCCCTGGAGGACCACCACAATCGTGTTTTTGTCCTGCGGAAACGCCTTCTGGTAAGCCACTTCACGCTTCTGAAAAGGCAGATCACGGGACAAGGCATGGCTGGTATCGGTATCCACGGAAAAATGACCGACCGAGTAGCCCAGGGCCAGCAGTGTGGCCAGCACGATGGCCGCCAGCATCCAGGTGGCGCGCCGCACCGAGAGGTCCACCAAGGCCACCAGACCCTGGGAGATACGCGCGCCGGTGCGCTGAAGAAAACGGTCAACGAGCGACAAAATCACGGAAAGTACCCTTCGCGATGTCCTGATCGCGCAAATAATCTTTTACCCGGGGGCTCATCAGCGCCGCCCACTCGGCGTGCGGTTCATAGTCCGGCATGAGGGCGTGCAGTGCCGCCGTCTGCACCATGGCCGGATGCAGATAAATCTCCGTAACCCCCGCCGCCGGCAGGCAGCAGAGCATCCGGAGCAGTCGCGCCTCGTCCATGTGGCCAGTGGCGTCCAGGCCGTAGAGCTGGTCGTTATGCATGATCCGGCGGCGGTCCAGTTGGCGGCGCATGTGCGCCAGCCACGGCGCCAGAAAGATGGACGAGAATGCCGGCGCGACCCCCCTGGCACCGCTGCAGCGTGCCGCCCGTAGAGGCTCTCGGGGCAACCGCACCGCCCGCAGGCCAAACTCCTTCCCGATATCCAGCATCTGCATCAGCACCGTAGGATGCAGATGCAGATGCTTATGAGCATTGGCATGGTCCAGTTCCAGGCCGGTGGCCGCAAAGGCGGCGAACTGGGCACGGATCTCCGCTGCCAGTTGCCTTCTGACCTGTGGCAAAAAGAAATAGCGCACCCCGCGCCGCCAGAGATCCGCAGCAAACCGCCCCTGGTCATCAACCAGATCGGGCACCTGCTCCGCAGGCAGCAGAGGCGTGCCGTCCACCAGGGTAAGATGCAGCCCTACCCCCAGGCGGGGCAGCGTCCTGGCACGGGCGACGGCATCCGCGGCGGCCGGAGCGGCGACCATGAGACTGGCCGTGGTCAGCACACCGTCACGGTGTGCTGACTCCACCGCCCCGTTCACTGCCATGTCCAAGCCGAAGTCGTCGGCGTTGAAGATGACCCGTCGGCCGCCGCCCTGCCCCACTTCAGCCGTGGCGCTGTCGGAGGAAGCGCACGAATTCCACGCCTTCGCGCAAACGACGTTTCATCATTTGCGTGCTCTTGAGCATCTCTCCCGTGATTTCGGCAATTTTGCCGGCGCGGAAATAGAAGCGCTTGTACATCACCTCCACGGAGTCGAAGATTTCCGTATGGTTGAGGTGCGGGTAACTCATGGGGCTGATCTGCACGCCGCGGTCGTTGACCAGATGGGCCTCATCTTCGTCCGTCAGCCAGCCTTCCTGCTTGGCCTGATTATACAGGAAAGTGCCGGGATACGGCGCCGCCAGCGACACCTGAATGGTATGGGGATTGATTTCCTTGGCGAAGTCGATGGTCTTCTGAATGGTCTCTTTCGTCTCGCCCGGCAGGCCGAGAATAAAGGTGCCGTGAATCACGATCCCCAGCTTGTGACAGTCGGCCGTGAATTTGCGCGCAGCCTCGACCTTGAGGCCCTTCTTGATATTGTTGAGGATCTGCTGGTCGCCCGATTCATAGCCCACCAGCAACAGGCGCAGGCCATTCTCGTGGAGCACCTTGAGGGTATCGTAGGGCACGTTGGCCTTGGCGTTGCAGGACCAGGTCACACCCAGCTTGCCCAGACCTCGGGCGATTTCTTCCGCACGGGGACGGTCATCGGTAAACGTGTCATCGTCAAAGAAGATTTCTTTGACCTGGGGGAAGTTCTTCTGGATGTAGCGCACCTCTTCAATGACGCTGGCGGCACTGCGGGTGCGATAGCGATGGCCACCCACCGTCTGCGGCCAGAGACAGAAGGTGCACTGCGAACGGCAGCCACGCCCGGTGTAGAAGGAAATATAGGGGTGCTTGAGATAACCGATGAAGTAGTCCTCGATGTGCAGATCGCGCTTGTACACTTCGGAGACGAAGGGCAAGGCATCCATGTCTTCGATCATGGTGCGATCGGGATTGTGGATGATCTGACCATTGCTGGAGCGGTAGGTGATGCCGTCCACCTCACTCAGGGGCCGACCTTCGGCTATCTCTTTGAGGGTGTAATCGAACTCCTCGCGGGCCACGAAGTCGACCGCCGTTGCGGCCTGCTGCAGGGATTCTTCGGGCTCCACCGCCACTTTGGCGCCGACCATGCCAATGAGCAATTTCGGGTAGTGCTCCTTGAGCACTTCAGCCATACGCACATCGGAAGGAAAAGACGGGGTACTGGTGTGAATGATGCAGAGCTCATACCCCGCGGCAACCTGCAGGGTTTCTTCGACACTGACATCTGCGGGGGGGGCGTCGAGCAAGCGACTGCCGGGGATCATGGCGGCGGGCTGGGCCAGCCAGGTGGGGAACCAGAAAGAGCGAATTTCCCGCTTGGCCTGATAGCGCGAACCGGCACCACCATCGAATCCCTCAAAGGAAGGGGCTTGCAAGAACAGGGTTTTCATCGTCATCGTTTTGCTCCGTCATGGCCATCCATCCGCCCGTCGGCGCCGATGGCAAATTGTGACCCCCGCCAGGCGACGTGCCGTGCGAAAAGGGCGTGAAACCAGATCCACAGGCCCAGAAAATCCCCCAGCAGGGCCACACCAAACGAACCGTCTGCACCAAGTTTGTGCACAATTTGCTTATGGTACACGAGGCGCAAGAGGAGAACCACACCCAGCGGCACCCCGCCCCAGAGACCCATCCAGGGCGCGAGCAGCAGCACCAGGGGTAGCGGATAAGTCAAAAAAGAAAAGGCGTGACCCAGCGGCTGTACAGATCGCGTGGTACGCGACCAGCGCAGCGCATGCTGGTAAAAGGCGCGGAAATTCGCCTCCCGGACCTCGGTGTCCACCACATAATCCGCGAGCAGGGTGGCTTGCCCCAACTGGCGGCTGTAGGCGCCGAGCCAGTAATCGTCAGCCAGTTGGTTCGCCAGGCGCGGCAGGCCGCCGACGGCCTCCAGCGTCCGGCGACGCAGGGCCATGGTCGCCCCGCCGCAGAAGATGTTCGGACCCAGGCGCGCCGCCAACAGCACCGAAGGCAGAAAGAGACTGTTCACCTGACCGGCCAGCACCCGCGACCAGAAGGTGGCTATGGGCCTGGCCCGGTAGAGGCAGGTCACCACACCCACGTTCCTGTTTTGCAGGGAAGCACAGATCTGGTGCAGGTAACGGGGGCCGACGGAAATGTCCGCGTCGCTGATCACCAGGGTGTCGTAACGACAGGCGGCGAGGATGCCCGCCAGATTATTGACCTTGGGATTACTGCCGATACGCGTTTCCGTACACACCCAGCGCAACGCCAGGGCCGGAAACTCGGCCTGTAGCCGCTGTACCACGGCGACGGCCGGATCATCGGGGTGCTGCACGCCAAAAACCATTTCAAATGCCGGATAGTCCTGCACGCAGAAACTGCGCAGGGCGGCGTAGAGACCACCCTCATCCCCATGCAGAGGCTTGAGCACACTGACACCGGGCCCGTCGCACAGGATATCTCCGCTGACGGCGGCATCGCGCTCCGCCAATACCGGATGCCAGCGCGCGATCGTCCGAAGCGCCAACAGCAGATAGACCACGGCGGCCAGGGAAAGCAGCGCCGCAGGGCCACCTATCCACCAGTACATAAGGCCCCGGCGGCGGCAACCGCCAGACGGCGGGCCAGCAGACTACAGATAGCGATGCTCAGCAAACCATCGTACCGCGTCCCGCAAGGCCTCCTCCGCAGGACGATGGGTGTAATGCAGAACCCGCTCCGCCTTGGCAGACGAAAAATACATCTTGTGGGCGGCCATGCGCAGTTCATCCACCGTTACCAGCGGCGTCCCCCTGCCCCGCAGGCGCACCATCCCCTCCGCCCCCCACGCCAGGGGATAGAGCAGGCGGCGGGGGATACGCAGCCACGGCGAACGATGCCCGGTCAGACCGGCAATACGGGTGAGGATTGCCGCCAGGGGGAGGTTGTCGCCACCAAGAATATAGCGTTCTCCAACCTCGCCGTCCGTAAATGCCTGCCAATGGCCCATGGCCACATCATCCACATGCACCACGTTCAGACCGGTATCGACATACGCCGGCATGCGGCCCGCCGCAGCATCGCGCACCATCCGCCCGGTGGGAGTCGGCTTGCGATCCGCCGGACCTATGGGCGTCGACGGATTGACGATGACGATGGGCGCACCCTCCTCCCGGCAAAGGGTCCGCAGGGCCTCCTCGGCGAGATATTTGGAGCGCTTGTAGTGACCGACCATGTCTTCCAGTTGCGCAGTGGTGTCTTCATCGGCTTCCCGGCCATCGGCGTAATGACCGAGCACGGCAACGCTGCTGGTATAGACGATGCGCTCCACCCCGGCGTCGAGCGCCGCGCGCACCAGACGTTCGCTGCCGCCCACATTGGCGGCATACATGGCGTGCGGATCGGGTACCCAGAGCCGGTAGTCCGCAGCCACATGAAAAACCGCCTGACAGCCAGCCACCGCGCCATCCAGGGCCGGGCCGTCGGTGAGATCCCCGACCACCGGCTCCACGTCCAGCCCTTCCCAGTTGGTCGGATCGGCGCCGGTGCGGTGGAGCACTCGTACCTCCAGACCTTCGGCGAGCAGGCGGCGCAGCACCGCACCACCGACGAAACCCGATGCCCCGGTCAGCAGCGCCTTCATGTCGCTCTTCCCGCCTGAAGAAGGCCCGGCGCCACGGTGCGGAGCGTTCTCAGCGCCTTCTGCATCTGCCCGCCCAAGCCCAGCAAAGCGGACAGCTCGGCAGGATGGCGCAACAACCCGCGCGCCAGGCTGAGGGCCTGCGGCCGCCCATAGGCGTCGACACTCGACGTGGCCACCGCCGGCAGCGACTGATCCGCAGGGTCCACGACACTGCGGATGACGATGAAGGGGGTATCCGCCCCACGCGCGGCAGCGGCAATGGCACCACTTTCCATATCCACCGCCTGTGCCGACGGGTAATCCACCAGAAAAGCCGCCTTCGCAACCCTGGAGCCGCAGGGTTCGTCCACCGAAAGCACCCCCCCGGCATGGAATGGGATGGGCAGCGATTTCGCGAGGCTCCCGCGCCATGCCACATCCACCGGCCAGCACTGCCCCGCCCAGAACACGGTTTCCGGCAGGAGCAAATCCCCCGGCTTCCGTTCCGGCCGCAAGGCGCCCGCAGTGCCCCACGAAACCAGCCCATCAACACCCGCAGCAATCAGCCTATACGTTGCGGCCGTCGCCCGCTCCGGCCCCATGCCGGAAACACACAGCAAGATCTGCTCACCCACCTCTATCGGCGCATCGTGCGACAGCGCGCCCACAAAGGAAAAAACGTGCGCCTCCGCGTCCAGCGCCGCCACCACTCCTATTCGTGCGCCACGCATCCCAAGTTCCGGTAGCGGGCCAGCGCCCAGAGCGGGAAATAAAACGCATATCCATGATAAATCAGGTAAAAAACCTTCGGGAATCCCGGTGCGTTAAAAAAGGGCGCCTGCCAGCATCCATCCACTTCCTGATGCATCTGCAGCCAGGCCATGCCACGATGCAGGGCAACACTATCCCGGTCTCCCGCCGCCATCAGACCCAGGCAGGCCCAAGCCGTCTGCACTGCGGTAGAGGTCTGGCCCACCCCGGCAAGACCGGGGTCACTGTAGGAATCGTTGCTTTCACCCCAACCGCCGTCGCTCTGCTGTACCGCGCGCAGCCAGTACGCCGCGCGTTCCATGGTGGGCTTCAGGGAAGGATCATTCAGTTCGGCCAGTGCCATGAGCACGGACCAGGTCCCGTAGATGTAGTTGGTTCCCCAGCGCCCGAACCAAGCGCCCGAAGACTCCTGTTCACGCAGCAGATAAGCCACGGCACGCCGCAGCACATCGCGGTCCCGTGGCCGCGCCAGATGCGCCAGAAAGGCCACCACCCGCCCGGTGACATCGGCCGTCGGCGGGTCCAGCAGGGCCTTGTGGTCGGCAAAGGGAATTTCGTTCAGGTAGTAGTGGGTATTGTCCACATCATAGGCGCCGAAACCGCCGTTTCTGGATTGCATGCCCGCCAGCCAGTTCGCCGCCTTCTCGATGCTGTCACGATCCTCCGCACGCCCGGCCCGCGCCAGGGCCCAGCCCACCGCCGCCGTGTCATCCAGATCCGGATAATACGGATTGGCATATTGAAACGCCCAGCCACCGCCCGCCAAATGGGGCCGTGACTCCCGCCAGTCGCCGGGTTCGGCACCGATCTGCCGGTCCTTGAGCCAGCGGATACCGTTTTGCACCGCCGGAGAGACTTCGCCATCCTGCTCCAGCAGGGCGTGGAGCGCGAGACAGGTATCCCAGACGGGTGATACACAGGGCTGACAATAGGCGTCGTTCGCCCGCTCCACCACCAACTTGCGCAGCGCCGCCCCGGTTTGCCGACGATAATCATGATCCGGCGGATAGCCGAGCAGCTCCAGGGCCTCGTGGGCGTTCACCATGGCAGGGAAAATGCCGTTCAGGCCATCTTCCCCATTGATCCGCGCGGTGAACCACGCCTCCGCCTTCTTCAGGGCACGGCGCCGGATACCGTGCGGTATCCGGCCCTCCATCAACCGCCAGAATCGATCCAGAAACAGAAAGAAGTGTGCCACAACCCCTTGCCGGGCATGGCTGAAATAATCCGTAATCTGTTCGGGCGGTCGACGGAACAACTCCCGGATATGCACCTGCAGGGGATTTTTGGCGCGTGCCTTGAGGCTGCACAGAATAAACAGGGGCACCATCACCGTGCGCGACCAAGAAGCGACTTTGTAGATATGGAAGGGAAACCAGCGCGGCAGCAGCATGATTTCCACCGGAATGAAGGGCACCGCCCGCCATGGTAACTGGGCAAAAAGCGCCAGGGTAATGCGCGTGAACACATTGCTGCGTTCCGCTCCGCCATGGGCGAGGATCGCCTCCCGTGCGCGCCGCATGTGCGGCAGTTCGGGGTCATCGCCCGCGAGTTTCAGGGCGAAATAGACCTTTACCGACGCACTCAGGTCAAAATGGCCGCCGTAATAGAGGGGCCAGCCCCCGTGATCCGCCTGCTTGCCGCGCAGATAGACCGCAATCCCGGCCTCCAGAGTCTCGTCCCGCTCATCCATGTAATGCTGCATCAGAATATATTCGGCGGGAATGGTGCAATCGGCCTCAAACTCGAAACACCAGTGACCATCCTCCGCCTGCCGGTCGCCCAGCGCCTGACGCGCCTGCGTGATCACCCGATCCAGTGACGAACGAAAAATGCCCGCGCCAGAGCGCACCGGTTGCAGCATACGATTCATGGTTGCGCGACGGCGGAAGATAGAGGCAATGGTTTGACGCCCACCCGGAAACTCCACTGCAGGAGCGCATCGGAGCGATGCAGGAGACGCGACAAAAATACCACCCGATGTACGCTGCTGCGGCTGATTTTCACCTCGCTCCCGGAGGCGAAAGCCGGATTTTCGGCAATCCGTCGCAGGGTGAGCACCGCCATGGCGATGGCCCAGAGGCAAAAATCCCGCATCCCCGTCTGCCCGGCCGGTATCAGCAGGGTATAGCGCAGCGCATTTTGCAGATGGTCCGCGGCAATGCCCAGCAGTTCGGTGAGGCCCGCCCGGAACGCGGGGTCCCGACTGCCGGGACGCACTCCGGCAATATCGCAGCCATGACGCTGAAATAGCGCGCGTGGCATCCAACTCACACCGCGCTGCCAGTCATCCCAGATGTCCTTGAGAATATTGGTCATCTGCAGGCCTTGCCCGAAGGATACCGCCAAACGCTGCATCTCCGCATCACGCTCCGCCAGCAGCGGTTCAAACTCGACAAAAAGACTGGTGAGCATTTCACCGACGACACCCGCGACCACATAGCAGTAACGATCCAGGGCCGCCATGTCCGCCAGCCCCTGCAACGAAGCATGCTGCTGAAACTCCGCCATCCCCATGCCCATGATCCGCACGCAGCGGGACAACGCCGCCTGCTGGATGAGGTTGAGGCTGTGGGTGATGGCGACGACTTCCGGAGTGTGGCGAATCAGATCGTGCTCGGCTTCGGGCATCGCCGGCGACAGGTCCGCGCCCAATGCGGCAGCAAAGGCGGCGGGATCGCCCGCACCCTCTACTACCCCAAGAAATTTCGCCTGCCAGCAGGCCTTTTTTTCCCAGGGCATATCCGGATCGTCTTCAATGGTGTCGGCAATGCGGCACAACAGATAACCGTTGCCGACCGCGTCCCGGAGCGCCTCCGGCAACTGGGGGATGGTCAGGGCAAAGGTCCTGGAAACAGCCTGGAGGCTTTGTGCCTGGTACGCCAAGGCCCGCTCCAACGCCGCCATCAACGTGCGGTCCTGTCTGGTGACATCCAAACTCCTTATTGTGTTAGTCCGGGTGTGCATTAATACCCCGTCATCTGGCGGCAATGTAACGATCCCGAGCCCATTCTGCAAGTCTTGCAGCCCCATATGCAGCCTTATGCCGCCCACCCGGGTGGCGCACCGCGACCCGTCGCCGTCACTCGGTCCTGGCGGCACCCCCAGGGGCGCCACCATCTGAAACATGCAACTCGGAACGCAGGGCGCGGCGCATCAGCTCATCGCTTGCGGCGCGCGGCGTGGCGCCCTCGAACAGCACGCGGTAGACCTGTTCGGTAATCGGCATATCCACCCCCAGGCTTCGCGCAAGCTGAAACAAAGCCTGCGCCGTGCGTACCCCCTCGGCCTCCTCGCCAATCTCGCGCAGCACCGCTTCCAGGCTCAGCCCGCCGCCCAGGCCCAGCCCCACCCGCCGGTTCCGCGAGAGATCGCTGCAGGACGTGAGGATCAGGTCACCGGCACCGGCCAGACCCATGAAGGTCTCGGTTCGCCCCCCCAGCGCCGTTCCCAGGCGATGCAACTCCACTATCCCGCGAGTGATGAGCGCGGCACGGGCGCTGTCGCCATTGCCCAGACCATCGGAAATACCGGCGGCAATGGCCAGCACATTCTTGATCGCCCCGCCCAGACAGACGCCCGCTACATCATCACTGGTGTAGACCCGCATCTGCGCACTGCCAAAGGCCTCGGCCACCCGCTGGGCATGGGTCGGATCGGTAGACGCCGCCGTCATCGCCAGTGGTTTGCCGAGCATCAGGTCATGAGCGAAACTCGGGCCGGAAAGCACTACCAGAGGCGCCTCCGGCAAGATTTCCCGCAATACCTGGTCGAGGCGCAAGGCGCTCGGCACTTCCAGTCCTTTGCTGGCGAGGACGAGCAGTGCGGTGGGCGGCAGACAGGGGAGCAGATGCGTCAGCAGGCCACGCAACGCATGACTGGGCACCGCAAGGACAATGCCCTCGCTGCCCCGTACTGCCGCGGCGAGGTCCACCGTGCAGTGCAATCCTTCCGGCCGCGCGCACTCTGGAAATACGGGAAAAAGGTCCGTCCGGGCGGGCTGACAGGGCAGGTGCTCGGCGCGCCGTCCCCAAAGCCGCACGATCTGCCTCTGGCGCAGCAGATATACGGCCAGCGCCGTCCCCCAGTGACCGCCACCCAGCACTGCCCAACGCATGGATTATTGCGTCGTATAGTTCTGCTGCTGGGTCTGCGCCTGCTGATACAGTGCCTCGAAATTCACCGGGTGCAGGTGCAATGGCTGGAAACCGCCGCGACCGACCAGATCCGCAACCACTTCCCGCGCATATGGGAACAGGATGGTCGGGCAATGCACGGCCAATAGGGCGGGCATGTGCTCTTCCGGGATGTTCTGAACCCGGAACAGACCCGACTGCTGAACTTCTACGGCAAAGTAGGTGCTCTCACCCGCCTTGGCCTTGACGGTCACCGTCAGCGTTACTTCAGTAAGTCCTTCCATGCCTTCCACGACTGTACTGGCGGTGTTCAGCCCCACATCTACGGTCGGCGCCTCGGTCTGCACAAAACTGAGGGGCGCGTTGGGCGACTCAAAAGAGATGTCCTTCACGTAGATGCGCTCGATCATGAAAACTGCTTCCTGTTCGTCCATAAGTCCTTCTTCTTGGGTTGTGGGTAGCCGTAGTCTAACTGAATTCCCCCCCGCCGGGCTACGCCCCCCCACACTGTCACGCGCGGTTCATGATCTGGCAGGGACAGGTAACTCGGTCGCCACGGCCTGAAAGCGACGGGCCAACACCCCCCTGCATTTCAAGGGTGGGATAAAGCGGGGTGCTTGGCTTTTGTGCTGTCAATAAGTGCAAAAGCCAATGCTTGCGGTGTGGAAGCCCCGCACTCCCCGCTCTTGAGAACGGCAGCCGTAGGCTAGGGGCGGGGAGAACGTCTGCTATTGTCCAGACGAAGGCACCACTTCACTCGTGTGCATCCTCGTAATCATGATCACCACCTGCAACTGCAGCACGGAGTATCACACTAATCCAACCGTACTCAAAGGTTAGCCCAATTCCAATGGTGCCATAGATGAAAAAATTTAGGCTTTCGGTGCCATAAATCGCTATGTTGAGTCCGGCAAGGGCAAGTATGCCAACGATCATCGCCACGACAGGTTCTGAGTATTTGCGATTTTTCTGCGCAAGCAAGCTGGCCCCTCTCGCAGCCTCGCCGATTTCGGCAACTGGCGGTTTCAAGTCTGACGTATAACCGGCGCCATTGCCCACACGATCTTTGGTATCCTTCTGTCTTGTGACCGCCAGATGGGCCTGGGCAGATGGCCTGGTCTTACCGGGTTCTCCGCCTGCCGGTGAGGGGCCGTCATGAGGTAAAACAGTGATGCCGCTCATTTTGCTATGCCCTGGCGCTTCACCCTGTCGGTGGAATTGGACCATTGCTCCACCTGGAAGGTCCGAACATCCCTGACGGATGGTGGAAACCATGGCAGGTCTGTAAGAGCATCCATGGCATCCATTAAGATTGGCCATATCTTCATTGTCTTCATCCTAACATTTTCGCCAAGTCCTCAGCTTTCAAACGAGTATAGCGCTTCAGCATCTGCAAAGTCCTGTGACGGGTGATGGCCGCCACCTGCATGGGGTTAAGGCTCTTCTCAAAGAGCACGCCGACTGGGGTTCTTGCCCAGAACAAGTCCTTCCACCGGGGGCACTTGCTCTGTGTCGCGGTTCTGTGTAGGATTCTCAGCGCTGTCCATGTCCCCATCGTCTAGTGGCCTAGGACACCGCCCTTTCACGGCGGTAACGGGGGTTCGAACCCCCCTGGGGACGCCAAATAAAACAACAAGTATAGCCAAGCGGTAGGCTATATGGCACCTTCCTGATCGCTGTTGGTATACAAGAGGGCTCTGACCCCTTGAGTCAGGGAATAAACCCTGACCCACATCACGTCGCTCGGAGAAGGAAACGAAACCTAGAAAAAGCCCAACGGGTTGACGTCGTAGCTGACCAGCAGGTTTTTGGTTTGCTGATAATGGTCGAGCATCATTCTGTGGGTTTCACGGCCTACGCCGGATTTTTTGTAACCACCGAAGGCAGCATGTGCCGGGTACAAGTGGTAGCAGTTGGTCCACACACGACCGGCCTGAATGCCACGGCCCATGCGGTAGGCACGGTTCATGTCGCGGGTCCACACGCCTGCGCCCAGACCAAACTCGGTGTCGTTGGCAATCGCCAATGCTTCCGCTTCATCCTTGAAGGTTGCCACAGACACGACCGGCCCGAAGATTTCTTCTTGGAACACGCGCATGTTGTTGGTGCCTTTCAGCAGGGTGGGTTGGATGTAGTAACCTTCGCAGTAATCCGCAGACATGGTTTCCACTGCGCCACCGGTAATGACTTTAGCGCCTTCGTCCTTGCCGATCTGGATGTAGCTGAGGATTTTGTCGTACTGTTCCTGGGAAGCTTGCGCACCGACCATGACTTCAGTATCCAACGGGTTGCCGCGTTTGATTTGCGCTGAACGCTCGACCACCATGCCGATGAATTTTTCGTAGATGGATTCTTGAATCAACAGGCGTGAAGGGCAAGTGCAGACTTCGCCTTGGTTGAAGAATGCCAGTACCGCGCCTTCCACCGCCTTGCTCACAAACGCATCTTCCTGATCCAGCACGTCGGCAAAGAAGATATTGGGGGATTTGCCACCCAGTTCCACGGTAGACGGGATAATGTTTTCCGCCGCGTATTTCATAATCAGGGAACCGACTGGGGTAGAGCCGGTAAAGGCGATTTTGGCAATGCGTTTGCTGGTTGCCAGCGCTTTGCCTGCTTCCACACCGTAGCCGTTGACCACGTTCAGCACACCTGCCGGCAACAGGTCAGCGATCAGTTCCATCATTACCAGAATGGAGGCCGGGGTTTGTTCTGCTGGTTTCAGTACCACGCAGTTACCTGCCGCCAATGCGGGAGCCAGTTTCCAGCACGCCATCAGCAGTGGGAAGTTCCACGGAATGATTTGACCAACAACACCCAGCGGCTCATGGAAGTGGTAAGCGACGGTATTTTCGTCGATTTCGCCTATAGTGCCTTCTTGAGCGCGTAAGCAACCTGCGAAGTAGCGGAAGTGGTCGGAGGAAAGGGGCACGTCAGCATTCAGGGTTTCGCGCACGGCTTTGCCGTTATCCCAGGTTTCAGCCACAGCCAGCATTTCCAGATTGGCGTCAATGCGGTCAGCGATTTTCAGCAGGATATTGGAACGGGCAGTAACGGAAGTTCTGCCCCAGGCATCTTTGGCAGCATGGGCGGCATCCAATGCCAGTTCAATGTCTTCTGCGCTGGAACGTGGGATTTGGCAGAACGGCTTGCCGTTGACCGGGGAAATATTGTCGAAGTATTCACCGTTGACTGGGGCAACCCACTGGCCGCCGATGAAGTTGTCATAGCACTCTTTGAAGTTGACGACTGCGCCTTCGGTGTTTGGATTTGCGTATTGCATGTTATTTCCTCACCCAATGCGGATACGGGGTCATGATATTGACTTGGGGGCATTACCCGCCGGGCGGCGGAGGGGCCCGTGCGTTCAAAGCTAGCACACCGTGCCAAGCCTCGGCAACGGTATGGAGCGAATCGGCCACGGGTGGAGAAGAAATGCGCCCAGATCCCGGACCGCGTTTTGCCCCTTCCTTTGTCCGTCGCCCTTTCTTACACTGTGCGCTTCAGCTAAACAGGGATTTTTATGCGCGCCAGTCAGATTTTTATTCCCACTCTCAAGGAGACGCCCGCCGAGGCGGAACTCGTCAGTCACCAGTTGCTGCTGCGCGGCGGCTTTATCCGCCGCCTGGCTTCCGGCTTATATATCTGGATGCCCCTGGGGTTGCGGGTGTTGCGCAAGGTGGAGCGGGTGGTGCGTGAAGAGATGGATCGCAGCGGCGCGCAGGAATTGCTGATGCCGGTGGTGCAGCCTGCCGAACTGTGGCAGGAGTCGGGCCGCTGGGAACAATACGGGCCGGAGTTGCTGCGCCTGCGCGACCGCCATGACCGCGAGTTTTGCCTGGGACCTACCCATGAGGAAGTCATCAGCGATCTCGCGCGGCGGGAGATTCACTCCTACCGGCAGCTTCCGGTCAATTTCTATCAGATCCAGACCAAGTTCCGCGATGAAATCCGGCCCCGCTTCGGGCTGATGCGCGGCCGTGAGTTCATCATGAAGGACGCGTATTCCTTCCACATGGATCATACCTCCCTGGAAATCACCTATCAGACGATGTACGAGGCCTACCAGCGAATATTTACCCGCCTGGGGCTGAACTTCCGTGCGGTGGAAGCCGACAATGGGGCCATCGGGGGTAAGCGCTCCCATGAGTTTCATGTGCTGGCGGATTCGGGAGAAGACGCCATCGTCTCCTGTCACCACTGCGACTATGCCGCCAACATGGAAAAGGCGGCGAGTCGCCCCGAGCCGGCGGAAACGGAGCTACCGCTGGCCGCCGAGCAGGTGCGGACGCCGGGCATCCGTACCGTGGCGGAGCAGGCGGAGCACCTGGGCATCAGTACCGCAAAAATCGTCAAAACCGTATTGGTGGTGGCCGACGGCAAGACCGTGATGCTGCTGCTGCGCGGTGACGACGAACTGAATCTGGTCAAGGCGGGGCACGCCCTGAATGCCCAGGACGTGCAAATGGCCAGACCGGAGGAAGCCGTATCGGCCACGGGTGCGCCTCTGGGTTTCATCGGCCCCAAGGAGCCGCTGCTGTCCGTCCCCATCCTGGCGGATCACCGCGCCCTTGGCGTGGCCAATTTCAGCACCGGCGCCAATGCGGCGGATCTGCACTGGATCAACCTCAACTGGGACCGCGATCTGCCGCGCCCGGCGGCGGCCGATCTGCGCAATGTCCGCGCCGGGGATGCCTGCCCCCATTGTGCGGAGGGCACCCTGAGCATCCGCCGCGGCATCGAGGTGGGGCACGTCTTTCAGCTTGGCGAGCGCTACAGCGAGAGCATGGGGATCACCGTGCTCGACGAAACCGGTCGCGACGCCACGGTCACCATGGGTTGCTACGGTATCGGGGTGTCGCGGGTGGTGGCGGCGGCGGTGGAGCAGCATTTCGACGACCGGGGCATCACCTGGCCGGTGGCCCTCGCGCCCTTTGAGGTGGGCATCGTCGCCATCAACGCGCGCAAGTCACCGGACGTGACCGCCGCCGCCCAGGCCCTGCACGACCGCCTGGAGGCGGAGGGCTACAGCGTGTTGCTCGACGACCGCGATGAGCGTCCCGGAGTGCAGTTTGCCACCATGGACCTGGTCGGCCTGCCCCATCGCATCGTGGTCAGTGACACGGTGCTGGCGCAGGGCGTGTGGGAATATCGCGCCCGGCGGACTACGGAAAACGTGCTGCTTGACGAAACACAACTCATGGAACGCCTGCGCAAGGAGCATGCCCATGGATAAATCGCCCGTAAAACCGCTCATAAAGCATATTCTGGTGGCCGTGGATTTTTCGCCCATGGCGCTGGTCACCGCGCAGATGGCCGCAGAGGAGGCACAACTGCGTGGCGCCCGCCTCACCCTGCTGCATATATTCAATCCGCAGATGCTCAATCTGCAGATGCCGGAAGAAATCCTGCCCCCCACCCTGGATCTGCGCGAAAAACTGCTCCATATGGCCCATGCCGAAATGGAAAAGCTGCGTCAGTCGATAACCGAAGGTGGAATCACGCCGCAGGTGGAGATGGTGGAAAGTGGGGAAAATATCGGCAGGGCGGTGATTGCCTTCGGCAAGGCCCACGAAGTGGACATGCTGGTGGTGGGCAGTCACGGCCACGGCGCCATTGGCCGGTTGCTGCTGGGTTCCGTCGCCAACGATATCGTCCATTACGCCCGTTGCCCGGTGCTGGTGGTCAAGCAGTCGGAGGAGTGAGCCCGGGAATTATTGTCAGGGCTGGCGCGCGGAGTGCTCCGTAGCCGCCGTCTGCGCCGCCCAACTGCTTACCGCCTTCACGAAGCGCGTGCTGGCCGTGGCCATCGCCGTCGCGCCGCCCTGTGCATTCGCACTGGGAAGCGTCGCCGTAAAACGGAAATGACGCTGCGCGATCACCTGATAATCGGCGGTTTTCACCAGTGTCGCCGTACCGGCGACCAGCGCCGCACCCGCATCCGGACCGCTGAAATTCACCACGAAGTCCGTCAGCCTGACCTGTAGCAACCAGACGGAACTGCCTCTCGACAGTGGCGTCAACACGGCCCGCCACTGGCCGGATTCTTCCAGTTGCCGTTGCAGGCGACTGGCAATCATCTGCGGCGGGGTGCCAACCCAGCGGGCATCCCGGTAGGCCAGCAGCCGCTGCGGGTCCTGGTAGAGCAGGTGGTACTGATAACTGTCCGTTTCCAGCCAGTGCAGGGCGCTGACCGGCCTCAGCCGCAGCACGGGCAGCGTCGCCGTTGAGCCCGAAGTGCTGGCCAGAGGGGCAGGATGCGGGGGCGTAATATCGTAGGGTGCCTGCCAGGAAACGCTGGTGGCACAACCTGCGGCGAGCAGGACCAGACCCGCCAGTACCATGCGCTTCCCGACTGGTGAACATTTGGAACAAAGGTGTCGCATGCGCTCAGTTTCCTCCTGCGGAAAATCCCGGTTCACCCGGACCCGGCGGCGGGCCACGATCGCCGTAGAGCAGCGATTGCGGGGAGCGTTGCAACGAGCGGCTGAGATTCTGCACCGCCGTACTGCTGGTGATCAGACTTTGTGTCAGACGATTCACCTGCGGCAACGTGTCGTAATTGAGGGTGTTCACCGCCCGCTCCCCGGCCACACCAAGTCCCCGCAAGGATTTGGCGGCCGCCGCCGTGTCCGCCAGTGGCGCCTGGGCGGCGACCGTCAGCGCATCCAGATGTTTGAGCATTCGCTGGCTTGCTTCCATGGTGGACCGGGTAGCGGCGACCATCCCGGGCAGGGCCCTGATGGTCGGCAATAATGCTGTCTCCATCTGCACCAAATGATCCGTGGCTTGGTCCAGGTGGGTAAGGGTCTGCGCAAAACGTGTGCGATTCTGGCTGTTGAGCAGCACATTCATACGGCTGGCCAACTCGTTGCCGCGATTCACCAGGGATTCGCCCTTGCGGGACAGCACCTCCAAAAAGCTGGGATGCATGGGAATTTCGGCCGGTCGGCCGTCCACCCTCGGCAAAGGCGCGAAGTCGGTACCACGATCAGTCAGGGACAAATAACTTAGCCCGGTCACTCCTTGCGGCGCCAGTTCGGCAAAGGTCGCCCGGGTAATGGGCGTCGCCTCATCCACCTTGATCCGCACCCTGATCAGGCGCGGATTCGCCGGATCCAGACCAATCGCCGTCACGTCTCCGACCCGCACGCCTTTGAAACGTACCGGCGCCTGCAGAGTCAGGCCCGCCACGCTGTACGGGGATATGACATCGAAGGTCACGCCCGGCCTCTGCCCGTGGTGCATCCACAATCCGACCACCACCATTCCAATGCCGAGAGCGGCCAGAAAGATAAGTGCTACCAGCGCGTGTGCACGGCTCTCCAAGGGGAACTCCTCTGCGGTATCCTGGGCTATTGGAGCACAGGACGGGCGCCAAGCCAATGACCACCCGGCACGTTCAGGCCCCGGCGCACGGATTGACTTGCCACAAGACCCATGCCTAAATGTCGGAAATTCACAGGAACGCTGATGCTCTATGGACTTTGACATCCTCCGCCGTACCATGATCGACACTCAGATCCGCACCTGGGATGTGCTCGACCCCCGTGTGCTGAACGCTGTTACGCAGGTGAAGCGCGAGGACTTCGTAGCAGCTCCCTACCGGCACCTGGCTTTCGCTGATTTTACCCTGCCTCTGGAGCACGGCGAAATCATGTGGTGGCCGAAAATGGAGGCTAGGGTCGTGCAGGAACTGGATTTGCGGGAACAGGACCGGGTGCTGGAGATCGGTACCGGAAGCGGCTATCTGACCGCCCTGATGGCACAACTCGCGGGAATGGTACACAGCGTTGAAGACCGCGCCGATCTCTCCCGGACGGCAGAAGATCATCTGCGCACACGAGGTGTTCAGAATGTCTGCCTGCACATTGGCGACGGCTCCGAGGGTTGGGCGGACAATGCCCCATATGATGCCATCTGCATCACCGGCTCCCTGCCGGTACTGCCGGATATCTTCAAACAGCAACTGACGATCGGTGGGCGGCTGGTCGCCATTCTCGGCACCGGTCCGGCCATGGGGGTGCGGCGCATCCTGCACTCCCGGCCTGGTGTTTTTGAGAGCTTGGAGCTTTTCGAGACAGAGATCCCACCTTTGCGTCATCAGCCGCTGCCGGCCCACTTCGTATTCTGAGCCGTCATGCGTATCGAGGCCGCGCAGAGCATCGTCATTGCCATCGATCTGCAGGATCGCCTGCTCGGTACACTTGCGCCGGCGCGGCGGGCGCCGCTCCTGGACAATGTCTTCCGGCTGCTGAAAGCCGCCACCGCCCTGGATCTGCCTGTCCTTGCCACCGCCCAATATCCGCAGGGACTGGGGCCGGCCCGAGAGGATATCTGCGTCCATGCTGCGGAGGTTCTGGAGAAGACCGCCTTTTCCTGCTGGCGCGGCGACGACATCCGCCACTGGCTGACGGCACAGGATGGTCGGCGTCAGGTTATTCTGACCGGCATGGAGTTGCACATCTGCGTGCTGCAAACGGCGCTGGACCTGCAGGCGGCGGGCTGGCAACCGGTGGTAGTGGCCGACGCCTGCGCCAGTCGTGACGCCGGGCATCAGCAACCTGCCTTGGAGCGGCTGCGACAAGCCGGGGTTACGGTCGCCGTCGCCGAGTCCGTATTTTATGAGTGGCTGGGGGACGCGACCCACCCGACCTTTCGCGGCCTTGCCGCCGCATGGCGTTAGGAATGCTGCCTTGACCATTGCCCCACTGAGTTACCGGATCAGCGCCGAGCCGCAGGCCCATCTTTTCCGGGTAACCCTCAGCATTTCCGAAGCGGACCCGGAAGGACAGATCCTCGCCCTGCCGGCCTGGGTGCCCGGCAGCTACACCATCCGCGACCTTGCCCGCCATGTGACTCAAATTCGCGCAGAACGCAACGGACAGGATATCGCCCTGCACAAAATCGCCAAAGACCGCTGGCGACTTGCGCCAGGGCATGGCCCGGTGGTCGTCCGTTACGCCATCTACGCCTTCGACCGCTCGGTGCGGACCGCATATCTGGATGATCAGGGGGGCTTTTTCAATGGCCCGGCCATCTACCTGCGAGTGTCCGGACAGGAGACACAAACGCATGCGGTCCTCCTCGAAGGCCCCCAAGACTGGCAGGTAGCCACCGCCCTCCCCCGCCAAAGCGGTGCGGGGTGGAGCTGGGGCGGTTTTGAAGCCCCCGGCTATGATGCCCTCATCGATCATCCCGTGCTCATGGGGTCCCTTACCCTGCTGGATTTCCAGGTGGGAGAACGGCCCCATCACCTGCATATCCAGGGCACTCACCAAGCGGATCTGCAACGTCTCGGTGCCGACCTGACCCGCATCTGCGACTGGCAGCAGCGCTTCTGGGGGGATGCCGCCTTTGCCAGCTATCGCTTTCTGTGCATGACCGGCACCGACGGCTATGGCGGGCTGGAGCACCGTGCGTCCAGTGCCCTCCTCTGCGCCCGGGACGACCTGAGCGGTCACAACGAAGACCACTACCGGCGTTTTCTGGGTCTGGCCAGCCACGAGTATTTTCATGGCTGGCTGGTGCAGGCCATCCGTCCCGCCGTGCTCGGTGCCAGCGCACTGGACCGGGAGGTGCTCACCCGCGATCTCTGGGTCTTCGAGGGTATCACCTCTTATTATGACGACCTCTGCCTGCGTCGCGCCGGTCTGACGACCCCCACGCAATATCTGTGCGGCGTCGGGAAGGAGATCACCCGCCTGCTGCGCCGCCCCGGACGTTTCCTGCAAAGCGTGGCGGAATCCAGTGAAGATGCCTGGATCAGGCTTTATCACCCCCATGTCAACAGCGCCAACTTTGAGATCAGCTATTACAACAAGGGCGCCCTGCTCGCCCTCTGCCTGGACCTCAGTCTGCGCCTGGAGAGTGCCGGCGCCCTGAGTCTGGACACGGTACTGGTACGCCTGTGGCAGGATTACGGACGCACCGGCCTTCCCCTGCCGGAAGGCCGGTGTGTCGGGATAGTCGAAGACCTCGCCGGGCCTGCGCTCGCCGGGCGTCTGCAGGACTGGATCACCGCGAGGACCGACTTACCGTTGCCGGCGCTGCTCGCGGAAATGGGCATTGCGCTGCGCCTGCGTGCGGCCAGCGGCCCGCAGGATGAGGGTGGACAGCCCGCAGAGAAAACCCTGCGCGCATGGCTTGGCGCGCAGTGGTTGCCCCATGCGCTGGGTGTGCAGTTGCGCCATGTGCAGACGGACAGCCCTGCAGAGCAGGCGGGTCTGTCGCCGGATGACATTCTCGTCGCCTTGGATGGCGTCCGGACCACGGCGGAACAATTGCCGGAGCAACTGGATGCGGTTCCGGTGGGTGCGGCGCTGCGCATTCAGTTCTTCCGTGACGACATCCTCCGGGAAACCCGCGTGACCCCTACCCCGCCGCCACCGGATACCGCCTGGCTGGAATTGCTGGAGGACGTGGATGATGTGGTCCTCGCGCGTCGCCGCGCCTGGCTGGAGGGAACGGGCGCGGCCAATGAAGCGTCCCGGTGCGCTTTCCTGCCGGACGGGGGATAGGCTCAGGATATTTCCTGCGGAAAGTCGTAACGCACACGACGCACGGTGCTGCATCGGCCGGTACCCGTATCCACCGTCATCAGCAGGCCGCAAAAGGTGGCCACGCCGTCCACCGCTTCTCCGTGGCCGGGCAGGGCGGTAATGAAGCGGCGAATGGCGGCGTCCCTGTCCACGCCGATCACCGAGTCGTAGCAACCGCACATGCCCGCATCGCTCTGGTAGGCCGTGCCGCCGGGGAGCACTCGCTCATCCGCCGTAGGCACATGGGTGTGGCTGCCCACGACGCCGGCCACACGGCCCGCCAGATGCCAGCCCATGGCCGTCTTCTCACTGGTGGCTTCGGCGTGCATATCGACGAGGACAACATCGCAATCCGTCGCCTTTTGCGCCAGCACGGCATCCGCAGTGCGGAACGGGCAGTCATACACCGGATGCATGAATAGCCGTCCCATGAGATTGAGCACCCCCAGACGCCAGCCGCCCTGCGTCTCCACCACCACCCAGCCCGCTCCAGGAGTGCCCGGTGGCGCATTGCAGGGCCGCAGCAGGCGCGGCTCCTCCCGGATGAAGGTCAGCGCCTCCCGCTGGTCCCAGACATGGTTCCCGGCGGTAATCACGTCCACACCCCAACTGCGGAATTCCCGGACGATGGCCGCCGTGATCCCCATACCGCCGGCGGCATTCTCCCCGTTCACCACCACCGCGTCCAGCGGCCCCTCCTGCCGCAGCCGCGTCAGCGCCAACCGCAGGGCACGCCTTCCTGCGGACCCCATCACATCACCGGCAAACAATATTTGTGCCATCATGATCCGATCCGGTAACAGCCTTTTTCTGTACAGACGATGCCCATTGGGATATCCCAGGGCTCTCTGGGCAGCCGGGGCACCTCCTGAAAGGCATGCCCCACGCCAATCAAACGCGGGCGCCGCCATCTGCGGCGATGGGGCAAATGCGCCAGGCTGCGATCATAGAAACCGCCGCCCATCCCCAGACGGTACCCCTCCGCGTCGAAGGCAACCAGCGGCAGGATCAGCAGATCCAGCTCACGTACCGACCGCTGACAGCCGGGGGGCACCTGCGGTTCCGGGATGTGAAAGCGGTTGCTGCGCAGGTTCATATGCGGACGAAAAGGCGCAAAGCGGAGGTTGCGCGCAAAGTGCCCGGCCAGCACCGGCAGATAAAAATGCTTGTTGACGGCGACGGGATGCTGCATGAGCGGCAAGGGGCTGATTTCGCCCTGCATGGGCCAGTAGAGTCCGATATGCCGGGCCCGCCGGAAGTGGTTGAGACGCACGAGGTGACCGGCGAGGGCCGTGGCAGCATAGTGCAGCGCCTCTGACGATAGCACACGTCGCTGCTGACGTATCCGCTGGCGCAACTGACTTTTGGTCGGCAGATCATCCTGCCCTGGAAATAAGGTACCCCCCGCCTGGGTCGTGCAGCCCGCTACCCCATGAACCTGATGTACAGGTGGGAATCCACACACCGCTTCAGGCTACTCCGCAAAGGAGCGGCACACCACGGCGATGACTGGGGACACCCTGGATAGACAATGTTGGTTCAGGAATCATCTCGGCCACTCGAGCCCCGCAGGAGGCAATAACCAAGCTACTCTGCCCCCTTACCCATGTCAACCAGCCGGCGCAGGCGGTTCTCCAGCCGATCGAGCTGTTCATCGCGTGCCTGCACTTCCTGGCGGGCGCGCTGCAGGTCTGCGGCCAGATTGACCGCCACCATCAGAGCAGTGCGCTCCTTGCTGATCGTCCGCCCCTGCGCGCGGGCGGCGTCGAGATGTTGATTGAGCAGAGCCACCGCCTCTAGGAGCAGCGTCTGCTCTTCGGGCAGACAGGGTACCTGATAACTTTGCCCCATCAGATTGATGTTGACGCGTTTGGTGGTGGAATTACGGGTCGCTTCAGGCACGGTCTTCTCCATCTGTCTGGGTGTTCTTTATTCGTTTTCCCAACGACTCACCTGCGTGAGCAATTCGCTGAGTCGCAGACATATTGCCTCCTGACGCTCCCGCAGCAGGGTATTTTCTGCATCCAGCATCTGGATTTGCTTCTGCAGCGCCTGCAGGGAACGCCTGTCGCGACCGTCGCCCTCGAAATGACGACGCAGGCCACGATAATCCGTTATAATGCTCTCCAGCTCTGTGAACAGGGATTCAAAACGGGACTCCACCACTGCGCCACCCCATCTCTCAAAGGATTTTGCTTTCGAGTGTACGAAGCGTCCCAGCCATTTGCAAACTGAATCAGGTCATTCCCGGTTATGTCCCTTTCTGATCACGAGAAACGTATTCGCAGCTTCCGCTTCCGACTGGGGGTGGCGGCCGGTCTGATGTGGCTGGCGATACTGGTCGTGGTGCTGCGCGTCGTGGACCTGCAGGTGCTGCACTATTCCAAATTTCGCACCCTGGCCTACGATAATCATGTGGCTCTCGTGCCCGTCGCCCCGCCCCGTGGCCTGGTGCTGGCCGATCACGGTGCGGTGCTGGCCGAAAATGAGCCCACCTATGCCCTGGAAATCACCCCCGACCAGGTGCCCGACCTGCAGGACACATTGCAGCGCCTGCAGCAACTGCTCGGGCTGGACGCGAACGATATGCGCCGCTTTCGGGAACTGCGCATGGGCAAACCGGATTTCGATCCGGTAGTGCTCAAGGCCGGTCTGACACCGGCACAGATCGCCGCGGTGGCCGTGCGCGCGCTGGATCTGCCCGGGGTGCAGGTGGTCGCCATGCTTCACCGCCATTATCCCTACGACGCGCTCTTTTCACACGTCGTCGGCTATGTCGGCCCGATTACCGCCACCGACCTCAAGGATTTTCGCGCCAGCAAGTATGTCGGACGCAACTACATCGGCAAGGATGGCCTGGAACGTTATTACGAACGCCAGCTCCGCGGCACCATGGGTTATCAGATCAAGGACATCAATGCGCGCGGCCTGCAGGTGGGCACCCTGCGCGAGATCCCGGCGCGCCCTGGTGAAAATTTGCTCACCCACCTGCGGGTGCGGGTGCAGGAGGCGGGGGCACTGGCCCTGCAGGGTAAGGGGTATCGCGGCGCGGTCGTCGCCATGAACCCGAACAATGGCGCCATACTGGCCATGGTGACCAGCCCCAGCTTCAATGCCAACTGGTTCGTGGATGGCATCAGCACGGCCCACTGGCAGAGTCTCCTGGACAATCCGGGCCGCCCATTGATGAATCGCGCCGACAATGGCCTCTACCCGCCAGGCTCCTGCGCCAAGCCCTTTTATTCCGTAGAGGCGATACAGGAAGGCGTCATCGCGCCCGATTACCATACCTTCTGCGCGGGAAATTATCAGCTTGGCGGCCATACCTACTGGGACTGGAACCGGGGAGGATTCGGCAACACCGGCCTGACCAAGGCACTGACCTGGTCGGTGGATGTTTTCTACTACAAACTCGCGGTGAAGATGGGCATCGCCCTGCAGGACAAGACCCTGTGGCGATTTGGCTTCGGCAGCAAACCACCCATCGATCTGCCGGGCGGGGCCAGTGGTCTGGTGCCCACCCCCGCTTGGAAGCTGGCGCATCTGCATGCCCCGTGGTACACCGGGGACTCCATCATTCTCGGAATCGGCCAGGGGTATCTTCTGGAGACCCCCCTGCAATTGGCGCGGGCGGTCTCCGCGCTCGCCAACGGCGGCTATCTGGTCCAGCCCCAGGTGGCCAAAGCCTTCATCAATCCGGACAACGGCAGGGTGGAGCCCATCCCCAATGCACCGCCCATCGACCTCCACATTTCGGCGGAGGCCATGCAGGCGGTGCATAAAGGCATGGAGGCCTGTGTCACCAGCGGAACCTGCCATACGGTCAGCATCCCCGGCATCACCATTGCCGGGAAGACGGGCACTGCGCAAGTCCCGGTAGGGTACAAAAATGGCCACACCGTCTATAACAACGACTCTCTTTTTATCGGCTGGGCACCGGTACATCACCCCAAAATCGCCGTCGCCGTCGTGGTGGAATATGGTGGGCATAATGCCTGGCAAGCCCTGCCGGTAGCCCGCGCGGTGATCAATGCCTATTTGCAGCGCGATGAAAAAATGCCGGAAACGGTTGCCGAAAAAACCGCGGCGCATTATGATGCGCCCCTTGCCATTGGGGAGAAAGGTTCTGTCAACCCTCGCCCCGCTCAACCCGCGATACCTTAAGGAGTCCAGAAAATGACAGATTTTGCGATTGCGGCCCAGCCGCGCGAAGATATCGGCCGTCGTGCCAGCCGCCGCCTGCGCCGCACCGGCATGGTACCCGCTGTGCTCTACGGGGACGGCAAGGCCGCGATGGGCATCAGCATCGAAGCCCGCCTGCTGCGCAAGTTGTTGCCCGACGAGCGCGCGTATACCCACATCATCACGCTGCAGCTCCCTGGCAGCAATGAGACGGCCCTGATCCGCGATATTCAGATGCATCCTTATAAGGAAGAGGTCCTGCACATGGACTTCCTGCGCGTTCACGCCGGCGAACAGGTACGCTTGCATGTGCCCGTCCACTTCCTGAACGAAAGCACCTGCGCCGGCATCAAGGCAGGCGGGGTATTGCATCGCGCCCTGGTGGAAGTAGAAGTGGAAGCGCCGGTGGATCGTCTGCCGGAAGCCCTCCAGGTGGATATCGCCGGGCTGCACATTGGTGACAGCCTGCATCTGTCGCAGATCAGTGTGCCCGCCGGCGTGACACTGGTGCCTTTGCTGCATGAGGACGACAAGGAAGTCGTCTCCATCCACAATCCGCGTACCGGTGCCGAGGCGGAAGAGGCCCCGGAGACCACCGCCTGAGGCCTTATGGACTGGTTGTTGGCGGGCCTGGGTAACCCCGGCGCGGAATACGCCCGGACCCGCCACAATGCCGGCTTCTGGACGCTCCAGACCCTTGCAGATCGGGTCGGGGCGTCTTTGCGTATGGAGAAGCGCTGGCATTGTCTGGCCGCTACGGCGCGGGCTTCCGGACTGGAACTGGGGCTGTGTATGCCCCAGGATTTCATGAACCGCAGCGGCGGCCCGGTGCAGGCCATGGCGGCCTTTTATAAAGTACCCGCGGAACGGATTCTGGTGATGCATGACGAACTGGACCTGCCGCCGGGCACGGCGCGGCTGAAACGCGGTGGCGGTCATGGCGGCCACAACGGCCTCCGCGACCTCGACCGTGCCCTGGGCACACGGGATTACTGGCGACTGCGTATCGGCATCGGCCATCCGGGGCACAAGGACGCGGTCATCCCTTATGTGCTGAACGCCCCGCCGACAGCGGATAAGGCCCTGATTGACGAGGCGATTGAACGCAGCCTCGGCGTACTTCCCGACTTTCTCTGCGGCCGCACGGATGCGGCGCAAAAAACCCTGCACAGCGATTAGGAGTTTCTTATGGCTTTGGCCTGCGGCATCGTCGGCTTACCCAACGTCGGCAAATCCACCCTTTTCAACGCCATCACCAAGGCGGGCATCGCGGCGGAGAACTATCCCTTCTGTACGATCGAGCCCAATGTCGGGCTGGTTGCCGTGCCGGATCCCCGTCTTGAGGCCTTGTCAGAGATCGTCAAACCACAGAAGGTACAGCACGCCACCATGGAGTTCGTGGACATCGCCGGGCTGGTGGCCGGTGCAGCGCAGGGTGAGGGTTTGGGCAACCAGTTTCTCGCCCATATTCGCGAGACTGACGCCATTGCCTTGGTCACCCGCTGCTTTGTGGACCCCAACGTGGTGCATGTAAGCGGTCACGTGGATCCCGTGGCAGATCTGGAGGTGGTGCTGACGGAGCTGATTCTGGCCGATCTCGGCACCGTGGAGAAGGCCCAGGCGCGGGTGGCGCGACAGGCCAAGGGCGGCAACAAGGATGCGGTGGCCGAAGTCGCCGCCATGGCCCGCCTCCTGCCCCATCTGAATGAAGGAAAGCCAGCCGCCAGCCTGAACCTGAACAGTGAGGAGCAAGAGCATCTGCGCAGCCTCTGTCTGCTGACCATGAAACCCCTCATGATTATTGCCAATGTCGCGGAGGACGAGTCGCAGGGTGGCCCCTGGCGTGTACCCCTGGAAGCCTGGGCGGCCGAACGGCATGCGAGTGTGGTGCCTGTCTGCGCCGCCATAGAATCAGAGCTGGCAGAACTGGAACCGGAGGAACAAAGCGCTTTCCTGCAGGACTTGGGACTGGCGGAGCCCGGCCTCAACCGCATCATCCGTGCGGCTTACCGTTTACTGGGTCTGCAGACCTACTTCACTGCCGGCGTCAAGGAGGTCCGCGCCTGGACCATCCCGGTGGGCGCCACGGCGCCACAGGCAGCGGGCGTGATCCACAGCGATTTCGAACGCGGCTTCATCCGCGCCCAGACCATCGCCTATGACGATTTTATCCGGTACAAAGGCGAACAGGGGGCGAAGGAGGCGGGCAAGATGCGCGCGGAAGGAAAGGAATATGTGGTGCAGGACGGAGATGTGCTGAACTTTTTGTTCAACGTGTAGGGGAATGCCGTCCAAAATAGATTACATGGCGCGTGTTTTAACGTACACTCTCCGTCCATGGAACAGGTCTGCAAAAAAATTCGGCAACTTCGCGAGGATAAGGGATGGTCCGTGCGCGGACTGGCGGCGCGTGCCGAAATTTCGCCCAGTGCCCTCTCGCAGATCGAGGCCGGGCAGAACTCCCCCTCCATCGCCACGCTGGAAAAAATCTGCGCGGCGCTGCAGATTCCCATCGCCGCGATTTTCGATGACGGTGAAACGGCGGGTTTGCCATGGATCATGCGCAGCGGTGACCGGCGCAAGTTTTACAGTGCCGGTTCCCACGCTTCACTGGAGCCGCTGGCCCGCGGCCTGCCGCAAAAGAAAATGCAACCGCTGCTGATGGTACTTGAACCGGGCGGGGAGTGTGGTGAGCACCCCTATACCAGTGCCGAGGGAGAAGAATTCACCATCGTCATCCGTGGGACAGCCGCTTTTGAGCAATCCGGGGTGATCACGGAACTGGGGGAAGGCGACGCCATTTACTATGATCCGCGGCTGCCCCACAACTGGCACAACCGCGGCCACTCCGCAACGACCCTGTTGGTGGTGGTAGCCCAGTGATTTCCTGCCTGCCTCTGGATCTCGCCACTGGGGCATTACTGCTCTGGCTGGGTCTGGGGCTGCTGGGATTTCTGCTGGGCGGATCGCCAACCGCCGCCTGCCGGTTGATCTTCCCCCTCAGCAGCGTGGTTGCCCTGCTGCTGGCCGTAGCCGGATTCAGCGCGCTGATGGCACCTCCGGACCAACTGCAACTGCGCGGGTCCCTGCCCGCCTTGCCCTGGTCTTTCCAGATCGATCCCCTCTCGGGATTTTTCCTGATTCTGCTGGGGTTGCTGGCCTTCGCGGTAACCCTGTTTGCCGCCGGCTATTTCCGCGCCCTGTCGGGACCGGCACTGCGTCGGTTCATGCTCCAATACCACACCTTTCTGCTGGGGATGGGACTGGTTCTGCTGGCGGCCAATGCCTTCACTTTCCTGGTCGCCTGGGAAATCATGGCGCTGGCCTCGTATTTCCTGGTGGTGACGGAGCATGAAGAGGCGAGCAGCCGTCATGCCGGTTTCCTCTATCTGCTCATCGCCCACCTTGGGGCGCTGGCCATCTTGCTGGGCTTCGTCCTCCTCGCCGGAACGGCCATAGCCCAGGGCGGGCCGTTCAGCGCCATGCTGCACGCGCCCCTCGATCCGTTCTGGGCATCGGCCGCCTTTCTCCTGACCTTTTTCGGATTCAGTGCCAAGGCGGGCTTGCTTCCCCTCCACATCTGGCTGCCGGACGCCCATCCCGCGGCTCCCGCCCCGGTCTCCGCGCTGATGAGCGGGGCAATGCTGCAGATGGCCTTCTATGGCATGTTGCGGGTGGACTTCCTCTTTCTCGGCAAGCCGGCCTCGTGGTGGGGTCCCTTTGTACTGGGGGTGGGGCTGGCGACGGCCCTCTTCGGTGTGCTTTTCGCTGCCGTCCAGACGGACATGAAACGCCTGCTGGCCTATTCCTCCATAGAAAACATGGGGTTGATCATGGTAGCCTTCGGCCTCGCCCTGATCTTCCGCACGCATGGACTCGGTGCCCTGGCGGCCTTGGCTCTGGCCGCCGCCCTGTATCACGCCCTGAACCACGCCTTCTTCAAGGGCCTGCTTTTTCTCGGCAGCGGCAGCGTACTGCACGGAGCGGGCAGCGTGGCCATGGATCGACTGGGCGGCCTGATCCGGCAGATGCCTCTAACCGCATTTTTCATGCTCTTCGGCACCCTCGCCATCGCCGGACTGCCTCCCCTCAACGGCTTCGTTTCCGAATGGCTGCTCCTGCAGGCGTTTCTGCTGTCGCCCGCTCTGCCCCAAAGCACCCTCAGCGCGGTATTGCCCCTGGCGGCCTCCGGCGTCGTGTTGGCGGTAGCTCTGGCGGCCTATGCCATGGTCAAGTTTTACGGTATCGCCTTTCTCGGTCAGGCGCGCGGCGCACGGCATGCCCACGAGGCCGGACGCTGGGAACACTCGGCCATGGCCCTGCTGAGTGTCGCCTGTATTTTCCTCGGACTCTTTCCGGGTGTCCTGTTGAATCTGCTGCATCCCGTGCTGCAGGAAATGCTCGGCCAAGGCTTCGCCGCCCAGCAGGGGCTGTGGCTAACCCCGGTCTCCGCGCAACGCGCCAGTTACAGTCCGGTCATTTTCTTCCTCGGCATGGCCGCCGCCCTAGGGCTGAGTTTTCTCCTCATCTGGAGTTTCTTTGGCCGGCCCCTGAGGCGTGTGTCAGTCTGGGCCTGCGGTTTTCCCGTCCGGACGCCGGACATGCAGGATAGCGCACTGGGGTTTGCGCAACCCCTGCTGCGCATCTTCGCCCCGCTGTATCAGGCGGAACGGGAGGTAGACGGCGCCGGCCGCTGGCGAATGCGGATCGGAGAACCCCTGTACCGTGGCTTCTATCAACCCCTGAGCCTTCTTGCCTTCTGGCTCTCGGCTCAGGTGCTGCGCCTGCAGCAGGGTCGCATCACCCTGTATCTGCTCTACAGCTTCCTGACCCTGCTGATCCTGCTGGCGGTCTGGCGATGACCGGCATACTGCTGGAACTGGCACAGGTACTGCTGGTGGCATTTCTGGCGCCACTCTTTGCGGGGTTGCTGCGGGCCTTGCGGGCGATCCTGCAAAACCGGCGACCGGCAGGCTGCTGGCAGAACTACCGTGATCTGTATCGCCTGTTCCATAAAGAATCTCTACAGGCGGAGGGCACGTCCTGGCTCTTCCGCTTTGCCCCTTACGGGATTTTCGGGGCGCTCTGTCTGGCGGCGGCGATCATCCCCATCCTTGCCACCGGCCTGCCTCTGGCGCCGGCCGCCGACGTCATCGCCCTGGTGGGTTTGTTCGCCCTGGCACGGGTTCTTCAGGTGCTGGCGGCCATGGACACGGGGACACCCTTCGCCACCCTGGGCGCCCATCGGGAAATGCTGATCGCCGGGCTCGCGGAGCCCGCCCTGCTGGCCACACTCTTTACGGCGTCCCTGCTCTCCCGGTCCACTTCGCTGAGCGTGATCGTGGCCCACCTGGAGCAACTGCGCTTCGCCCTGCACCCCAGCATGGTTTTCGCGGCCACCGCCTTTTTCATCGTGCTGCTGGCGGAAAATGCGCGGATTCCCGTGGACAATCCCGCTACTCACCTGGAACTGACCATGATTCACGAAGCCATGCTCCTGGAGTACTCGGGACGGCACCTCGCACTCATGGAGTGGGGGGCGCAGATCAAGCTGACGCTCTATGTGGCCATCGGTATTGCGCTGTTCCTGCCCTGGGGTATCGTGCCCACCGCAGAAATCGCGTCACTGCCCGTGACCCTGCCAGTCCTGCTGCTGAAATTCGCGGGTGCCGCCGTGATCCTGGCACTGGTCGAAACCCTGCTCGCCAAGCTCAGGCTTTTCCGCGCCCCGGAGTTCATGGCCACCGCCTTTCTGCTCGGGGTCATCGGGCTTCTGACTTTTTTCATGCTGGGGGCATGACATGATCATCACCGCACAGGGACTCGCCTGGGGCACCCCCCTGCTGAGGCTCCTCGCCGCCCTCCTCCTGCTGCTCGCTTTCGCCATGCTGGCGCAACGGCGTCTCCTCACCCTGATCCATCTCCTCGCTTGGCAGGGAGTAGTCCTCGCGGCCGGCACGGCGCTGGTGGCGCTGCTGACCGGGCAGACGGAATTGTGGTTTTCCGCAGCCCTGACCCTGGGGCTGAAGGCCATTCTGATCCCGACGGTACTGCATCGTCTGTTACGACGCCTGCAGGTGCATGGCGATGTGGAGGCCGTGCTCAACATCCCCCTGACCCTGCTCGCCGGCATCGCGCTGGTGATCTTCGCTTTCTCCCTTGCCGCCCCCATCACCGCCCTGACCGGCCCCGTGACCCGCGGCATGGTCGGCATTGCCCTCGCCGCCGTGCTGCTCGCTTTCCTGATGATGATCACGCGGCGCAAGGCCATTTCTCAGGTGGTGGGTTTTCTGGCCGTCGATAACGGTCTCTTCTTCGCCGCGACCAGCGCCACCCTGGGCATGCCGATGATCGTGGAACTGGGCGTAGCCCTGGATGCCCTGATCGGCTTCGTCATTCTCGGCGTGTTCTTTTTTCAGATACGGGAGACCTTCGACAGCATGGATCTCCAGAATCTGGAACATATCCGGGAGGAATGATGCTGATTCTGCTGGTTCTGGCTTGTGCAGCGATGGGCATCCCCCTGCTTGCCCTGTGGGGCGACGGACGCCGGGGGGCGGCGCTGTTCATCGGCTTCAATACGCTGACGCTGCTGGCCATCCTGGCCCTGGCCCTTCAGGTGCTGCAAGACGGTGCACTTACCGCGGGTGGCGGGGAATTCATGGTGGATGATCTCAGTATCGTGCTGGTACTGGTGGATGGCGTGGTGGGGCTCAGTACGGCGTGGTTCTCCCGCAACTATATGCTGCACGAAACGGTGCACTGGTCGCTCTCCCGCCGGCGTGTCCGCCTTTATCACGTCATGTTCCAGACCTTTCTCGCCACCATGCTGCTGGCCCTGCTGACCAACAACATGGGCATCCTCTGGGTGGCCATGGAAGGCGCCACCCTGTCCACGGTACTGCTGGTGAGCCTCTTCCGCACCGCTGAGGGCCTGGAGGCGGCCTGGAAGTATTTCATTCTCTGCGGCGTCGGCCTGGCGATGGCGCTATTCGGTACGATCCTGCTGTATTTCGCCGCCCAGAAAATCATGGGACACGGTGCGGACGCATTGTTGTGGACGCATCTGGCGATCGTGCGCCATCAGTTGGATCCGCAGGTCATGGCCATCGCCTTCATCTTCATGCTGGTGGGCTACGGAACCAAAATCGGCCTGACCCCACTCAACAACTGGCTGCCGGATGCCCACGCCAGCGGCCCCAGTTCGGTTTCGGCGGTGCTCTCCGGTCTGTTGCTCAATGTCGCCCTCTACGCCATCCTGCGCGCCAAGGTACTGGTGGATGGCGCTCTGGGTCGGGACTTCGCCAGCCACCTGCTGATGGGTTTCGGTTTGCTCTCCCTGCTGGTGGCAGGCTTTTCCATGCTGCGGCAACGAGATGTGAAGCGGCTTTTTGCCTACTCCTCCATCGAGCATATGGGGCTGGCCACCTTCGCCTTCGGGATCGGCGGACCACTAGCGAGCTTTGCGGGCTTGCTGCACATGGTCAGCCACAGCCTGACCAAATCCTCGGTGTTTTTCTCGGTCGGGCAAGCGGTGCAGGACATCGGCAGCCGCGAAATCCAGCGCATCCGCGGCTTGCTGGAATTCAGCCCCTTGCTGGGCTGGGCGTTCATGCTGGCGGTGCTGTTCATCCTGGGAATGCCCCCCAGCGGGCTTTTCTTGAGCGAATTCCTGATCATCACCAGTACCCTGCAGGCCCAGCCCTGGCTCACGCCCCTGCTCCTGCTGGGGTTGGGTGTAGCTTTCGCCGGGATTTTCCCGCGCATGCAGAGCATGGTCTTCGGGGCGCCTCTGGAAGGCGTTGCGCGCGTGTCCGTCGTCGGCATCATTCCCGTCTTCATCCAATTGACCCTCGTCGCTGTGCTCGGGGTGTTCATCCCCTTGACGCTGGTCCAGTGGATGCAGCACGCCGCCCAACTTCTTCACGGATAGGGACGCCACCATGCCCAACCCCGCACTGCGCGTACTGACCGATTTCCGGCAATGGGGTACGACATTGCCGGTGTGGTCCGGTCGCCTCTGCAAAGAGTATTGGCTCCTTGCCGCCGAAAACATCCATGCGCAGGGGGGTCGCCTGCTGGCTCTCTGGGGCGAGGACCGCCGTACCGAAGAACCCGGTCATCTCGTCCATGCGGCCTTTTTGTCGGAGACGGGCATCGTGCATACGGAGATGATCGTAGACCCAGCTGTGGCATCCTGCCCGAGCCTGACCGCCATTTTTCCGGGCGCGCTGCGCATGGAACGCGCCCTATACGACCTGCTGGGCATTCGCGCGGGGAACGGCGACACCCGTCCCTGGCTGCGGCATGCCGCATGGCCTGCGGATCAGTTTCCTCTACGCACGGATTTTCGCGCTGAAAACCTCTCTACCGCCGGAGACGGAGACTATGCCTTCGTGTCTGCGGCTAGCCCGGATGCCCATGAGATTCCGGTGGGCCCCATACATGCCGGCATCATCGAGCCGGGGCACTTCCGCTTCCAGGTCCTGGGAGAAGAGATTCTCCACCTGGAGGAACGCTTCGGTTATACACACAAAGGGGTGGAACGCCTGCTCCAGGGCCTGGATGTGGAGTCAGGCGCACGTCTAGCCGGACGGATCAGCGGCGACAGCACAGTGGCGTATGCATGGAGTTATGCCCAGGCGGTGGAGCAGATCGCCGCGATGCAGGTCCCAGAACGCGCCCAATGGCTGCGCGCCCTCTGCCTGGAACGGGAGCGCCTCGCCAATCACCTCGGTGACATCGGCGCCCTCGGCAACGACGCCGGACTGGCCTTCGCCCTGACCCAGTTTCAGGCTCTCAAGGAGGATCTGCTGCGGGAGAATCAGCGCTATATCGGGCATCGCTACCTTATGGACCGGATCTTGCCCGGTGGAGTGGACTTTGACCTTACGGCTGTGGCCGTCGCGGCCCTCCGCAGTGCGGGGCAAGCGCTTGGAACCGCCGTCGAGCGTCTACAGGAAATTCTTGCCGAACATGGCGGTCTGCGCGACCGCGTGGTGCGGCTGGGCATGATTCCTCCGGAACGGGCGGCGCAACTGGGACTCATGGGGGTCGCCGGTCGCGCCAGCGGCCAACCCTGGGACCAACGCATACAATTTCCCCAACCCCCTTACGATCAGATTCAGGTACGCATGACCACCGCCACAGAGGGTGACGTCGCGGCACGCATGGCGGTGCGCTTTCTCGAGATTTTCGAGTCGCTGCGCCTGCAGGAGGAAATCCTCCGCAAACTGCCCGGCGGGAACGTGCGCCAACCGCCGGATCTCCGGGATGCTGTGGGAGAGGGTGTTGGTTGGGTGGAGGGCTGGCGGGGAGAGGTATTTTTCTGGTTGCGCCTGGAGCAGGGACATATTCGCCGCTGTCATCCCCAGGACCCGTCGTGGACCCTCTGGCCGGCACTGGAAGAGGCGGTCCTGCGCGATATCGTCGCCGATTTTCCGCTCATCAACAAATCTTTCAACCTGAGTTACAGCGGTCATGATCTGTGAGCACGGCACGGGGACGGTTCCCGGAAGGAGGCGGTGATGTACCGGATATTGCGTGAGCTGCTGCGGCTGGGAAGGGCGGGAGAGACACCGCCGCGGACGGAGCGGGACCCATCCTCCGCCAGCCCCCTTGTTTTTCGCCACAGCCTCGGCATCCGCCATGTGGATGCGGGATCCTGTAATGGTTGCGAGCTGGAGCTGAATGCCCTGGGCGGCCCACATTATGGCCTGGAGCAGGCAGGCTTCCACTTCACTGCCTCGCCGCGTCACGCGGATGTGCTGACAGTGACTGGACCAGTGACCCGCCACATGGTCGCGGCTTTGCAGGACTGCCATAATGCCACGCCCGAACCGCGGCGGGTCATCGCCGTTGGCGACTGCGCCTGTGGTGGCGGCGTGTTCCGGGGCAGTTATGCGGTCATGGGCGGCGTCGCGGAGGTCTTGCCGGTGGATCTGCAGATACCGGGCTGTCCGCCGGACCCAGGCGCGCTGCTACGGGGACTTTTGCAGGTGTCCGGGGAACGAATAAACGGCTGACCGACGGACTCCGGCACCGAAAACCTGACGCAGTCCCGCAAAAACGGGGTGAAACGATCCATAAGCTGATGCTTACCTGTCCAATAAGATTCTTCTGGTATATGGGTCGGTTTGACAATGCTACAATGTCTAGGGTTTTTTATTTTGTTGCGGGAAACGCGCTGCTTGCACGGTCCATCGGCCGGATCCGGCGGGATGTCAACCGCAACATCGGACTTTTCATTATCCATATGCAATATGCACAAGAGGAATAACCATGGATCAATCTAATCGCTATGCCGACCTTTCCCTGAAAGAGGAAGACCTTATCTCTGGCGGCAAACACATTCTGGTGGCCTACAAAATGAAGCCCAAGGGTGGCCACGGTTATCTCGAGGCTGCCGCCCACTTTGCCGCGGAATCGTCCACCGGCACCAACGTCGAGGTGTCGACCACCGACGACTTCACCAAGGGTGTGGACGCGCTGGTGTATCATATCGACGAAGCCACCGAGGATATGCGTATCGCCTATCCGCTGGAGCTGTTCGACCGCAACGTCACCGATGGCCGCATGATGATTGTCTCCTTCCTGACGCTGGTCATCGGCAACAACCAGGGCATGGGCGACATCGAGCACGGCCAGATGATCGACTTTTTCATGCCCCCGCGCGCCATTCAGTTGTTTGACGGCCCGGCCAAGGATATCTCTGATCTGTGGCGCATCCTCGGCCGCCCAATCAAGGACGGCGGCTATATTGCCGGCACCATCATCAAACCCAAGCTGGGTCTGCGCCCCGAACCCTTTGCCGCAGCGGCCTATCAGTTCTGGCTCGGGGGCGACTTCATCAAGAATGACGAGCCCCAGGGTAACCAGGTCTTCGCCCCGGTGAAAAAGACCATCCCGCTGGTGTATGACGCCATGAAACGCGCCATGGACGAAACGGGTGAGGCCAAACTGTTCTCCATGAACATCACCGCCGACGACCATTACGAAATGTGCGCCCGCGCTGACTTCGCCCTGGAAACCTTCGGTCCCGACGCCGACAAACTGGCCTTTCTGGTAGATGGCTTCGTCGGTGGGCCAGGCATGATCACCACGGCACGCCGCCAGTATGCCGGCCAGTACCTGCACTATCACCGCGCCGGCCACGGCATGATCACCTCACCCAGCGCCAAGCGCGGCTACACCGCCTTCGTGCTGGCCAAGATGTCCCGCCTGCAGGGTGCGTCCGGTATTCATGTGGGCACCATGGGCTACGGCAAGATGGAAGGCGGTGCCGACGACCGTAACATCGCCTACATGATCGAACGCGACAGTTGTGACGGCCCCGTTTACCATCAGGAGTGGTATGGCATGAAACCCACCACGCCCATCATCTCCGGCGGCATGAATGCCCTGCGTCTGCCCGGCTTCTTCGAGAACCTGGGGCACGGCAACGTGATCAACACGGCAGGTGGTGGCTCCTACGGCCATATCGACAGCCCGGCGGCCGGCGCGGTCTCCCTGCGTCAGGCTTACGAGTGCTGGAAGGCGGGTGCTGATCCCATTGAGTACGCCAGGGAGCACAAGGAATTCGCACGGGCCTTCGAATCCTTCCCGGGCGATGCCGACAAGCTCTACCCGGGCTGGCGCGAAAAGCTGGGCGTACACCGGTAAGCCTCTGACTCAAACCGGTTCCGGTCAACCTGGTAAAAGCGCCCCCGTCCGGGGGCGCTTTTGTTGAAAGCGGCAGCCCGCTTTCAGACCGACCCATTCCCTGTTTCGCCGCCTCCGGCGGCAAACCGCACACGGAGCACCGCATGACTGCAACAGATTCCTCCATCCTGAACCAGTACCTGGTAGGCAAGGAACCGTTCTACCAGCCTCAGCACGACGAAGTCGCCCTGTTTGAAGCCGCCTACCGCAAGCGGCTGCCGGTGATGGTCAAGGGGCCGACCGGCTGCGGCAAATCCCGCTTTGTCGAATTCATGGCCTGGCGCCTCGGCAAACCGCTGGTCACCGTAGCCTGTAACGAGGACATGACCGCCGCCGATCTGGTCGGCCGCTGGCTGCTCGACAAGAACGGTACCCGCTGGCAGGACGGCCCCCTCACAGTGGCGGCGCGCTACGGCGCGATCTGCTATCTGGACGAAATAGTCGAGGCCCGTCAGGACACCACCGTGGTGATCCACCCGCTTACCGACCATCGCCGTACCCTGCCGCTGGACAAGAAGGGCGAACTGATCCGGGCGCACCCCGACTTTCAACTGGTGATTTCCTACAATCCCGGCTATCAGTCGCTGATGAAGGATCTCAAACAGTCCACCAAGCAGCGCTTTACCGGCTTCGAGTTCGATTATCCCAACGCCGAACTGGAAACCGGGATTCTGGTGCAGGAAACCGGTGTGGCGCCGGCCATAGCCGCCCAATTGGTCGCCGTGGCCGCTACCGCCCGTCGCCTCAAGGGTCATGGTCTGGATGAGGGCATCTCCACCCGGCTACTGGTCTATGCCGCCATGCTGATGGACGATGGGGTGGCACCGCACGCGGCCTGCCGCATGGCTTTGGTGCAGCCGATCACCGATGACGCCGACATCCGCGCGACGCTGGAACACGCCATCGACATGACCTTCGCCTGAAGCGCGGCATTGACCTCCATGATGGATCATCCGCACGACGCCTCCCTGCCGTCCCGCCTGGCGACCTACCGGAATCAGCTCGACTGTCGCTTTCCCCGGGTCGGCGAGGTGTTCCCCGACTGTATCGCCCAAGCCAGCGCCCGCCTCAGCCCGTCGGGCGTGAGTGCCTATGTTGATGCGGCGCGTACCCTTTGCAAACTCGGGCGAGGTGAAGAGCCGGTCCTGATTTTCCTCGAAGAGTGGCCGGACGTCGGTGCCGCGCTGGGCGACGATACGCTGGAAATGGTCATGCAGATGGTGCAGCACATGCAGCGCTCGCCCAACGGCAACGCCATTGGCGGATTTCTGCAAACCCTGGCGCCGGTCAGCCGCGCCCTGCAGAGCCGCGAGTTGCTGAGAGATTACCTGAACGTGCTGCGCGACATGATGGAACGCACCACCGGCTCCATCCACGGCCATCACCAGACCCACCCCAGTCCCGGTCTGCCGGCGCTCCTGCGCCAGGCACCCACCCTGTTGCAGAGCCTGACCGTGGATGGCTTGCGCAATTGGGTCGACTATGGCGTGCGCAATTATCTCCACCACCCCGAACGTCAAAAAGACTTCTTCTCGCTACAGTCGGCCGACAGCCGGGCGGTGCTGCAGCGCGAACGACACGGCACCCTGCTGGCGGACGTCGAACGCAAACTCGACCTGTACCTGCACGGGCTCTGGCAGGACAGCGAAGTATTGGTCCCCTATTCCACAGCCTTTGCCACGCTGCGCACACCGCAGCCCTACTACGACGCGCTCGGCATGCGGTTGCCGGATGTGCTCGATGATCTGCCGGGCGTCAGCGCGCTGGACCACTACCGCGCGATCCTGGCGCATATGGTCGGTCACCGGCGCTGGTCAAGCCCGCAAACAGCCGACAACTGGAGTCCGTTTCAGCGCCTGGCGGTGGAGTTTTTCGAGGACGCCCGCATCGACACTCTGCTCATCCGGACCTATCCCGGCCTGCGCGCGATCCTCCTCGCCCTGCACCCCAAACCCGCCGAAGGCGCCTGCGACCCGGAGACGACCTCCTGCCTGCGTCATCGTCTGGCGATGCTGTCGCGGGCGCTGCTCGACCCGACACATGGGTACCGCAATCCCGTGCTCCATGACTTTGTCGGCCGTTTTCACCGGGAACTCGCGGGCGGCAATGCCGATACGCCGACCATGGCCCGGCTGGCGCTGGATTATGTCACCACCACACGCCGCCAGAGCGATCAGTTCGCCAAAGTGCATTTCGCCGATACCGAGATCAGCTACCGCGACGACAACCGCGGCTTATGGCGCTTCATCGAATCCGGTGATGAGGAAGAGGTCTTTGACACTGAACAGCGCAAGGCGCCCGATCTGGAAGCCCAAGGCCTGCCGCCGCGCCACTATCCCGAATGGGATTATCAGAGTCAGAGTTACCGGCCCGATTGGGTCAGCCTCTATGAAGGGCTGCACGCTTCGGCGGCCGCAGCGACCATCGATCAACTGCTCCTCAAGCATGCGGCGCTCGCCAAGCACCTCAAACGCCTGCTCGATCTGCTCAAACCGCAGGACAAGGTGCGCATCCGCTATCAGGAAGAAGGCAGCGAACTGGATCTGGACGTCGCCCTGCTTTCCTGGATCGATTTCAAGAGCGGCAGCACCCCCGACCCACGCATCAACATGAGCCATCGCACGGCCGGCCGCGATATCGCCGTGACCCTGCTGCTGGACTTGTCCGAATCACTGAACGAGCCCGTCAAAACCGGCGGCGGCGACGGCCAGACGGTGTTGCAACTGTCGCAGGAAGCGGTATCACTGCTCGCCTGGTCCATTGAACAACTCGGCGATCCGCTGGCCGTTGCCGGCTTTAATTCCAACACCCGCCATGAAGTGCGCTATCAGCACATCAAGGGTTTCTCCGAACCCTGGGGAGACACCGTCAAGGGCCGCCTGGCGGCACTCCAGGCCGGTTACTCGACCCGGATGGGCGCCGCCATGCGCCACGCGGGACACTATCTGTCGGCACGCAAGGCCGACAAGAAACTCCTGCTGGTACTCACCGATGGCCGACCCTCCGACGTCGATGTGCAGGACGATCGTCTCCTGATCGAAGACGCCCGCCAGGCGGTCAATGAGCTGGATCGCGACGGCATCTTCACCTACTGTATCAGCCTCGATCCCCATGCCGACGCCTATGTCGCCGACATCTTCGGCCGTCAGTATACCGTCATCGACCACATTGCCAGACTGCCGGAAAAGCTGCCGGAACTGTTTATCGCCCTGACCCGGTAGGGGCCCCTATGCGGGCAGCAACCGCGCCGCATCCTGGTTCAGCAAAAAATCCCGGAAGGCCTGAGCAGCCGCCGAGAGGCGCTTACCCTGACGATGCACCAGATACCAATGGCGTTCGATAGGCATGCCCTGCACATCCAGCACCGCCAGGTGTCCCGCCAGCAACTCTTCCCGCACCGTATGCAGAGACGCGACGCCCAGCCCCATACCGGCGCGCACCGCGTGCTTGATCGCCTCGTGGCTGCTGACTTCGATGCTCGCGTGCAGCGCAACCCCGGCCTTTTCGAAAAATTGTTCCACCGCGATCCGCGTCCCTGAACCTGGCTCCCGCATGATGAAGGAGTAAGTTGCCAGCATGTCCAGAGTAATCGCCTTGATCCGCGCCAAGGGATGATCCGGTGCTGCAATAATCACCAGCGGATTTTCCAGAAAGGCTGTAGCCTCCAGCGCCAGCCCCGCAGGCGGCCGCCCCATGATGGCAATATCCACTTCGTTCTCCGCGAGTTGATGCAGCAGGGTCTCCCGGTTGGTGACATCCATGCTGACCGTCACCTGCGGATGTAATTTGCTGAACGCCGCGAGCAGATAGGGCGCAATATAAGCCCCGGTAGTGGCCACACTGATATGAATATGCCCCCCTGCCAACCCCTTGAGGTCGTTGATCACCTGCACCGCCTCTTCGAGTTGCTGGGTAATGGCGGTACTGTAGCGCGCCATTTCCCGCCCCGCTTCCGTGAGATAAATCCGGCGCCCCAGTTGTTCAAAGAGCGGCAGCCCGACCTGCTCTTCCATCTGCCGGACCTGCATGGATACCGCGGGCTGGCTGAGATAGAGCGCCTGCGCGGCGCGGGTAAAGCTCTGATGTTTCGCCACGGCGGTAAACACCTGCAGCTGGCGAAAGGTGAGATGCATGTTCATGGCGCTTTTCGCAGAAACTCCGACTTCAACTGTATCGCACCAACGCCATCCACCTTGCAATCAATGTTATGATCGCCATCAACAATGCGGACGTTTTTTATTTTTGTTCCAACTTTTATTATTGATGACGAACCTTTTATCTTGAGATCTTTCACCACGACCACGGTATCTCCATCATTGATGGCACTGCCATTTGCATCAGAAGCGCGACGGGAGTCAATATTTTCCAGATTGTTTTCTTTTGGCCATTCCTGTGCGCACTCTGGACATATATAAAGATTGCCATCTTCATAGACGTAATTTGAACTGCATTTTGGACAACTCGGCATAGTGCCCATAGATAAGCCTTCCTTAGTGGTTATTGATAACAACAGCATCTTGTGGACCAAAATATGAATGTTCCGTATACGCAAACACTATCCTGTTCCCAAACAATTCCACCGCGACAGCAATGACATGGTCGTGAAACCCACACGAGTTCGGGCGATTTGGAACTTGGGACCATCCGGAGGAATTCTGAACTTGTCGCGCAGGGCAAAAAACCTGGGGTTGGCCTCCATAGCCGTGAAGTGTACATCCGGGATATGGCGCAGACAATATTTTTGCCAGCACGCCGCCGCCCAAACCGATCATCGCGATCCGCGTGGGGCTTGGCCGGAACATCAGGAACCCCGTCATGGTTCGGGTATATCCCAGAACGGGCTCGTCAAGATACGCTTTGTGCACAACACCTTGTGTGCCGAAAAGTCGAAGCGCAGCGTTATCTCGCGATTCCCATCATGGGCAAAGGGGTTCCCAGTCAATGTCGGTGGCGGTGCGTCCATTTCCCCGAGTAACTTGTCGACAAGTTCATTCATGTTTTCCGTTTCATCCTCAGAGGCTTCCGCCGCTACTAAAAGGTCGTGCCAAAGTCAGGCGGACCTGGGTGCTCCAATCCCGGACGACCCGAGTGAATGGATGCACATTGTCATGTTTCCGTCACCTGAGGTTCATAAAAGTGCAACATTACCCTGATATAATATTCCGTAGCAACGGATTTTAAGCGGCCTTGGCGCAATTTTTACCCCACTGGCCCAGGCCGCCAGCGAAGGACTGCCGATTAAAACAGTGCGGGTGTTTTTGACGAAAAAAATACACCTGCCGTCCCCGGACAAACTGGAAGTCACCAGATCCATGCGCCTAGCACATATTGGGCTTAGAAGCCTAGCTTTCCCATTTATGGCTTCGTGCATCATTTGACAAACCTAACGCGCTTTGGCAGGCAGGCATCATGAATCAGACAAATGTTTTCAAGAAGGGGCTTTATCACTGGAGGATATTGTTGGAACGCGGTGAGAAAATTTATTTCTATAACAGCTTCATTCTGCCATTTTGTGTCGCAATAGATAGAAACGATCTGGCCCTTTTCGATGAATCCTACAGCTACTGGCTTAAAAACTTAACAGGGATATCTTCTTTGACTCCGGTGATTATTTTTTGGCTTCTTCATGTGTCATCGGTAGGTTCATACGTATATAACCACCCTATCTTGTATCTGTACTTCCCCGCAGACATTGCTAATGTTGTTGACACGGTTCGCCAAATTTTAAACTTATACATGCCGTATAAAAAAATATCCTTCAAGTTTCTGAACCCATTTTCAAAGGATTGCGGCTTTACCTATTATCCAAACGTTCTATCCGTGTTCATATTTCTGGTAGAATCCTATGTGTTGATCGTTTCGGTATTTCTCTTAGCCAAGAGCTCTGAAAACAGTTTGCTGATCAATGCGTTCTACCTGGTGTCCTTGTTTCTGGCATTACCCCTAGCCTCCTTGTCAGGTGTTGGCGTATGGAAACTGTTGCGCCACGATTATTGAGTTCTATCGGAAGGGACAATGTTCCCATTGGAGATGAGCAATGGGTGCTAAATTACGCATATAGCTTACAATCCAGGAGAGCAACATGGAAGAAGTGGAGATATCTCGGATCAAACCGATTTGGAGCGTCTATAGCGTCTATAACGTGCTAAACGCCGCCGCTTGTCCAATAGCTGGAATAGGTGGATTATTCTTGTTAGTTGTTATTATGGAAGCAGTCACGGGACATCTCCATGACTTGCTGTTCGCGGTGGTTTCGCAATATTCTGCAGTTCTTTTTGTTTTGGTTATTTTCGTGCTTTTTGTATATGCTCCAGTGGCTGTATTCATGGCATTCCCGGTTAAAATGACAATTGGTACTGAATTGCCAAAGGTTTATTGGGGTGACCATGTGGACGTGGTATTGGCACAACTCGGATTACACGAAAAGGAGTCAACCACAGGAACGATCCGGGTATTTTATCCAAGAGCTAGAAGCAGGCTAAAGGCGTGCGCATACGGGCAATTGATTTTTGATAACACAGAGGATGCTTCAATAGCGGTGACTGGGCCATTATTGTTGCTATATCGGCTACGACGTCATTTGCGTTTTAGAAATGATCATGGTAAATCATCGGAAGATATGTGAAGTTGAACCATGGCAAACCATTGTAAACTTGGGATAAATTAATGCAGCCCCGGACGATTTTTGAAGGCGAGCGCATGGAACTTGGGAAGTGGGGGTCGTTTCTCCAGGCCGACAGGGCGCGGCGGGCCGAAAAACCAGGCACGCGTATTGTTTGGCAAATCGTGTCTTTACTCGCCATATTTTTCGCCGTGCCGGCTTGGGGGTCAGGGACGGAGCGCGTCGTGCCCATCCTGCTCTATCATCGTTTTGGTCCCGTGCTGCGAGATGCCATGACCGTTCGCACGGCGGTTTTCGCGGCACAGATTGAATACCTGAGGAGCCATGGCTACCAGATTGTCCCGCTCAGGGAGGTCGTGGCATATATTCGTGGCGTTGGACCCCCTCCCCCTCCCCATTCCGTGGTGATCACCGCGGATGACGGGCATCAGTCGGTGTACACGGACATGTTTCCCCTGGTGCAGCGCTACCATATCCCGGTGACACTTTTCATCTATCCCTCCGCCATATCCCGGGCGTCTTACGCCCTGACCTGGGACGAGTTGCGGATCATGCACGATTCAGGGCTCGTGGATCTCCAGTCCCACACCTACTGGCATCCGAACTTCAAGATGGAAAAGAAACGTCTTGCCCCCCAGGCATACGAGAAGTTCGTGGCCATGCAGTTGGAAAAATCCAGGGCGAAGCTCGATCAGGAACTGGGGATCAAAGTGGACATGCTCGCCTGGCCATTCGGGATCTACAATGAGGATCTGATCAAGAGCGCCGCGACGGCGGGATATATCGCCGCCTTCACCATGGTAAGGGCGCCTGCCGGGCCATCGGACAACGTGATGGCCCTCCCGCGCTATCTGGTCACGGACCAGGATACGGGCAAGACATTGGGAAGACTATTGACCACGGACACCAGATAAACGAGGTGAGTTGTGAAGGGTTATAAAAACATAAAAAACATATGCGCTTCGTTACTTGCAGTCTTGTGGCTCGTCTCGGAGAGCGCTGCCGCCTACAGCGGGATGGTCGTGGACGCCTGGACGTGCAAACCGATCCCAGGGGCATTTGTAACCTTGGGTGATTCGGTCGTACGCACATCCCAGGATGGCCGTTTTGAAATCAGCGGGCAAGGGACGGTGCTTGGCCTCAGGGCCTACGGTTACAGGCGTCGCGAGGTCCCCGTCGGAGATCTCAAAACGGATGAAACCCTATCCATCGCACCTTTCAAACCCAAGGCCCTTTATTTGTCTTCCTACGGAGCGGCCAGCACGCGTCTGCGGGAATCCGCTCTTGATATCATCGGCAAGACAGACCTCAACGCCGTAGTGATCGACGTGAAAAGCGACCGGGGAATGATTGCGTACAAGACCGACATTCCTCTGGCGACGGAGATCGGCGCCCAAAAAATTATCACCATTAAACATATCAAGCGGCTAATGGACGATTTGCACAAAGAAGGCATCTACACCATTGCCAGGATCGTGGTTTTCAAGGACAACGTCCTCGCATTGGCGCGACCGGATCTGGCCGTCAGGACCGCGGGCGGTGCCATCTGGAGGGATCGGGAGGGCCTCGCCTGGACCGACCCTTTCAGCAAACAGGTATGGGACTACAACATCGACATCGCCGTCGAGGCCGCCAAGGACGGCTTCGACGAGATCCAGTTCGACTACGTCCGCTTTCCCGACGCCAAGGGCCTGGTGTTTTCCCGGTCGACTACCCAGGAAAGCCGGGTCTCGGCAATTTCCGGCTTTCTCGCGGAGGCCCGCAAGCGCTTGATCCCGTACAATGTCTTTCTTTCTGCGGATATCTTTGGTTATGTGATCTGGAACCGCAACGACACCGGGATCGGCCAGAACCTGGAGGAGATGGCGCAGCAGGTCGATTATATCTCTCCCATGCTCTATCCATCGGGTTTTCAGTACGGTATCCCCGGCTACCCCAACCCCGTTCTCCATCCGCACCAGATTGTGTACCTCTCGCTGCGCAAGGCCGAAGAAAGAACGGGGTTGCCGGCAGTGCGCTTCCGCCCCTGGCTGCAGGCATTTCGTGACTACGCCTTTGGCGGGAAACCCTTCGGGGGCGAGGAGATTGCGGCGCAGATCGATGCGGCGCAGACTTTCGGGTCGGACGGATGGATGCTGTGGAACCCCCGTAATGTCTATACTACGGCAGGACTCCGGCCGAAGTCGGGGATGGTGACGACTCTTCGCGAAGGCCTCCCGAGCAATCCGGGAGGGATCGGGACGGGAATATGTTCGCACGATACGCCCAAAAAAGTAGCGCAACTCGCGCGCTGACCTGGAAAGGCGCCCTATGGACTCTGGCGTTCTTCGCCTTGCCGTGCACGGGCATCTTGTCCGCCCAGGCGGATACTGACCCGGAAAGGCTTCATCGGGCGGACTTGTCCGGTATCGCGCAGATCGTTCAGAAGGAGATCCAGAGCGGCAGGATTCCCGGAGCCGTCATACTCGTGGGCAACGAGGGCCGGATCGTCTACCGCCAGGCCTTCGGCTATGCCGCGCTGGGACCAGTAAGCATCCCCATGCGCGTCGGGACACTGTTCGATCTGGCCTCTCTCACCAAGGTCGTCGCGACCACCACCGCCGTGATGCAACTCGTGGAACAGGGAAAGCTGGCGCTTGACGCCCCTGTGGCCCGGTACTGGCCGGCCTTCGGGGAGAACGGTAAGGAAGCCATCACGGTACGGGAACTGCTCACCCATTACTCGGGGCTGGCCCCAGACCTCAACCCGAGAATCCCATGGCGCGGTTATCGGGGAGCGCTTGGGGCAATCGTCGCAGAAAAGCCGGTGGCTGCGCCCGGCAGCCGTTATCTTTACAGCGATATCAATTTCGAGGCCCTCGGCGCGATCGTTCAGCGGGTTTCGGGCGAGTCACTCGATGTCTACTGCGCAAAGCACATCTTCAGACCGCTGGGCATGCTGCAAACGGCCTTTCGTCCACCCGCATGGGAACGATATCGCATTGCGCCCACGGAATATCTGGGTGGTAAGCTGCGCTGGGGCAAGGTGCATGATCCCACGGCCTACCGCATGGGAGGGGTTTCTGGGCATGCCGGGCTGTTTTCCACCGCCGGTGATCTTGCGATTTTTGCGCAGATGCTTCTGAACGGTGGCGCCCTGCATGACATTCGAATATTGGACCGGCGTTCTGTGGGGCAGATGACCATCCCCCAATCTCCGCCCGGAAAGGTGCGACTGCGCGGGCTGGGCTGGGACCTGACCGCCCCCTTCGCCCCCGACCGTGACGACCTGCTCCCCGTAGGCGCCTATGATCATACCGGATTTACCGGGACGCTCCTGTGGATCGACCCGGTATCCAGGACCTTCGTGATCATCCTGACGAACCGTGTCTATCCCTTCGGCAAAGGCAACGCCGGCCCTCTCAGGGAAGCGGTGGTCCAACTGCTTTCTTCCCATCTCGGCCCCCTGACTGACGCCGAGGTGGAGGCCAGCCGTCCGCGCCTTGGCCGCTATTATACGCTGGTAAACCGGCCAGATGTGGAGCCGGGCAATGTGCAAACCGGCATGGGAGGCCGGAAACGCCACCATGTGCAGAAGTTTCCGGGTAATCGTCCAGTGAGTGGATAGATCGTCCGTTACCGAGTAAGGCGGTCAGCGGCGTCCACCAACCGGATATCGGTCCTCGGAACGGCAGGGATCGGTCATGGGCGGCGGATTCATGTTGATCAGCGGCGCCAGTTCCTGCAACGCCTGCCAGTAGACGCGGCGTTTGAAGGAAATGATTTCATTCACTGGCATCCAGTAATCCACCCAGCGCCAGTCCTCGAACTCCGGCTGCCGGGTGCGCAGATTGATTTCTGCCTCTTCGCCCTCAAAACGGAGTAAAAACCAGATCTGCTTCTGCCCGCGGTAGCGGCGCCGCGAGACGCGATGGCGGGCGCAGGGCACTTCATAGCGCAGCCAACCCCGCGTCCTTCCGATGATGCAGACCTTGGCGGTCCCCACTTCTTCTTCCAGTTCACGGAACATCGCCTGCTCCGGGGTTTCTGCATAATCGATGCCGCCCTGGGGAAACTGCCAGGCATTTTCACCCCGGCGTTTGGCCCACAACACCTGATTCTGTTCGTTACAAATGATCATGCCCACATTGGGGCGATAGCCGTCTGCGTCTATCATGTTCATCGTCTCTGCCGATGCCTTTATGTTGGCAATATAACACGCTGCAGGGCCAGCGTCAGTCCAATTCGGCCTCCGGGGCACCTTCAGACCATGTGAAGCAGTTCCAGCGGATAGCGTTGGCCCGCCCGATAATCCGCCATGCAGCGCTGGACCATGACACTGCGCATCTCTCCCTCGCGCGCCGCCATCTCCTCCGGGGTCAGCCACACCGGACCGATGATACCCGCATCCAGGGAGCGGCTCGTGTCCCTGGTGCCGAGGCGTCCGCCGAAGGCGAAGCGCAGGTAAGTCAGGTTTTTCGCAGGATATTCCCAATGATAAATACCGGTCAGATATTCCGGCCGGAAGAGGTGGCCCGTTTCCTCCAGGGTTTCGCGGACAACCGCCTCCAGCAGCGTTTCACCAGGATCCCAGTGGCCGGCAGGCTGATTGAAACAGCGCCGCCCATCTACCACCTCTTCCACCAACAGGAAACGGCCGTTCTCCTCTGCGACAGCGGCCACCGTCACATGGGGTGTCCAGATCATGGAATTTCCTCCCTCATGCGCTCTGCCACCGTGAGTTCACGCCACTGACCGGCTGGGAGATCGTCCAGCACAAAAGGGCCGTAAGCCTCCCGATGCAGAGTCAGCACGAGATTATCCAGAGCCGCGAACATCCGGCGGACTTCATGGTAACGCCCCTCCGTCAGGGTCAGCAGAACCTCGCGCTCTGTCAGACAGTGCAACGCGGCGGGGCGACAGGGTGTGTCTTCACCGTCCAGCATCAGGGTTCCCGCGGCCAGGATGTTCGCCGCGTCACCCCGCAACGGCTCCTGCAGGGTCACCCGATATACCCGGGGAATGGCACGACGCGGGCTCGTCCAATGGTGCAGCCAGTCGCCGTCATCGGAGAGCAGCAAGACCCCGCTGGTCTCCCGGTCAAGCCGACCGACACTGCTCAGCGCTGGCCGCCGATAGCGCCAACGCAAGGGAAAATCCCGATAGATGGCGCGGGGATCATCATGAGCACAGACCTTCCCCAGAGGTTTATGATAAAGTAGATAAATGGCATGGGGATGATCAATGGGCTCCTCATCCACCCAAACCTCGGCCGCGTTCACCCTGGCAGAGGCCTTGCGCAGAGGTTCCCCAGCCACGCGCACGCGCCCCTCGCGCAACAGGTCGCGCACTTCGGAGCGGCTGCAATACCCCAGGCGGGACAGTAAATGATCCATACGTTCGGCAGATTTTTGCATAGGACGCAGTTTAGCCTGCCGGACAGGCTGACGAAAAGCCATTAAGCTCCTATGATGTCGGGGTGACGGACAACGGAGCAGACCATGGCGAATGAATACACCCTTCCCCCGGAGTGGGCCCCGCAGCAGTCGATACAACTCACCTGGCCGCACCCCGATACCGACTGGGGGCCACGCCTGGGGAGCGTGCTGCCCGTCTTCGCCCGCATTGCCCGTGAAATCAGCCTGCGTGAAGACGTGCTCATTGCCTGCCATGACCCGGCCAGCATCGAGGTCTGCAGGCAATATCTGCAACAGGCCGGTGCCAACCTGTTCCGCTGCCACCTGCACACAGTCCCCAGCAATGACTCCTGGGCGCGGGACCACGGTCCCGTTACCCTGAAAAATGCGGCTGGACAGCATAAACTGATGGATTTTGCCTTTAACGCCTGGGGCCTGAAATTTCGCGCTGATTTAGATAATCAGATCACCCGTCACCTGCATGCTCAGGGTGCCTTTGGTGCGGCGGCGCTGGAAATTTCTGGCATGGTGCTGGAAGGTGGCAGCATTGAAAGCGACGGCCAGGGCACCTTGCTGACCACGAGTGCGTGCCTGCTCTCGCCCAACCGCAATCCGCAATGGTCCGCGGCACAGATCGCAGACGCCCTGTGCGCCCAGCTCGGCGTAGAACGTGTCCTCTGGCTGCATAGTGGCCATCTGGAAGGAGACGACACGGATGCCCACATCGACACCCTTGCCCGCTTCTGTAACCCCCATACCATCGCCTACCAGAGTTGCGACGATCCTGACGACAGTCATTTCGTCCCGCTCCAGCAAATGGCTGCTGAACTCAGCGCTTTCCGCAACCGGGATGATGCACCGTATCACCTGATTCCCCTGCCCTGGGCACAGGCGCAGTGGGACGGTGACGGCGCCCGCCTGCCTCTCAGCTATGCCAACTTTCTCATTCTCAACTCTGCCCTGCTCCTGCCGACTTACGACGACCCTGCCGACTCGGTGGCACAGGATCGCCTGCAACGCGCCTTCCCCGATCGGGAAGTCATCGCCATTCCCTGCATCGAACTGGCCCGCCAGCATGGCAGCCTGCACTGCGTAACCATGCAGTTACCGCGCTGAGAATGAAGCACTGGGCACACCGCGCCAATATATTATAATATTATATATCTATATAGAACATTGCAATAAATAAATTGATTTTTATCAATTCCTCCTCGGCACCAAGGCGCGTAGCATATCACCATATAATGACATACTAAACTCATTATATTATTAAAAACATAGCGCTTATTGTGCACAGGAGGCCTTCAAATGGCTTGGCAGTTTCCAAAAATGACCCGCCGTACCTTTCTTAAAAGCACCAGCGTCAGTGCCGTGGGCGCGACTCTCTACCATCCCGACTGGATCAGACTGGCCGGTCCCACGCATCCTGACACTGCCGACCACTTCGCCCACTCCATCTGCAATTACTGCTCTTCCTTTTGCTCGCTGCGCATTACCGTCGCGGAAAAAAAAGGCAAGCAGCGCATCATGAAACTCGGCGGCAATCCCAATTCCACCCTCAATGGCGACAAGATCTGCGCCCGCGGCCAGTCCGGGTTGCGCCAGGTATACAGCGCCAACCGCATTAAAACACCACTGATCCGCATAGCCGGCAGCAAGCGCGGCGAGATGAAATTCCGTTCGGCAACCTGGGAAGAAGCCTGGGACTACATTGCCCAGAAGAACAAAAACATCAAGCCCTGGGAGTGGACGGTTTACGGCGGCTGGAGCACCTGCTCCTTCTACGTGCCCCATACCATTGCCTTCACCTCTGCCATCCAGTGCCCCAACCTCATCACCTCGCCCACCCAAAACTGCGTCTTTGACGGTCACCTCGGCACCAATTCCATGATCGGCAACTTTGTCGTGCATGGTGAAAACATCGAGGACTACGAAAACAGCGATTACATCCTCTCCATCATCGGCAATGCCTGCATCGGCGGCGTTTCCACCTGCCGGGCCGTGCGCTTTTCCGCAGGCAAGGAAAAAGGTGCCAAGGTCGTCGTTCTGGACCCGCGCGCCTCGGAGACAGCGGCCAAGGCGGATGAGTGGTACGCCATCAGACCCGGTACCGATCTCGATTTCACCCTGGCCATGCTCCGCGAGATGATGGATAACGGCTGGTATGACGAGGACTTCCTCATCCGCCACAGCAACATGCCTTTCCTGGTCCGCAAAAACCAGCACAACGCCTGGGCACTCTATCTTTCCGACAAAAAAGAACCCGCTGTCATCGATGCGCACAGCGGACAGGTGGTGTTTCTGCCTGCCTTCAGCAACCATAACCTGCAAAGCAGCGCCGGAGCCAGCGTCACGCCCCTGCTGCACACCCCCAAGGGCTTTCAGCACGACGGCGAAGCCATGCTGACGGTCTTTGACGCCCAGCATCAGGAGCTCCAGCCCTACACCCCGGAATGGGCAGCGGCCAATACCGGCATCAGCGCCGACGATATCCGCAAAATCGCCCGGGAGTTCTCTACAGCCAAATCCCCCATCGTCATCCCCGGCTGGTCCGGCGCCCGTTACGGCAACATCCAGATGCTGCGCAGGGTGCAGGCCATGATCCAGACCCTGAAAGGTAGACTGGATGTGCCCGGTGGCTGGATCTTCGGCGGTGATTACCGCGAACAGGTGCGCAACATGTGGGCCCAAAAGGACAACCCCAAGGCTCCGCCACTGGCGAGCCTTGCAGGCATGCCTTTCGTCTACTGGGCCGCCAATGCGGCGGCCAATCCGGGTACTCATGACCACGGTTACCCGGCCTGGGCGGCGGTGCACCGCGACCAGACCCCCAAGAACTCTCCGGACTGGGCGGCCTTCCCCTTCACCACGGAGGTAGGGTTGGATTCCGCCATCAGGGGGAAGCTCACCTGGAAGGGTGCGCCCTACCTGTGCAAGGCGATACTCCTGAACGGTACCAATCCCATGCGCGATGCGCCGGAGGGCTTCTGGCAGGAGGCGTTCACCCACCCCAACATGGAACTGGTGGTGGTCATGGACGTCATGCCCGCAGACACCGTCGCCTATGCCGACGTGGTGCTGCCGGAGCTCACGTATCTGGAACGGGACGAACCTTCCATTTACGGCAACGGCGTCAATCCCGACAACATGCTCATCACCCGCTATCAGGCTATTCCACCGGCCTATGACAACGTTATCCTGACCGACGCCTTCCTGAAATTGACGGAAGTGCTGACCGGCAGTTCCGAGCCCTATTACCAGTCCGTGCAGGATTTGATGGGTATTCCCGCGGCGCGGCTCAAGGCCCTTACCGAGGAAAAGCGCGCCAAGGGCATCCAGAATCCCTTCACCATGGCCCTCCGCCAAATGGATTTTGAAGCCAAAGCCAAAGGCCTCGGCATCACTCCGCAAAAACTCGACGCAGATCTGCGAAAGAACGGGGTCTATCCGGTGGCCAAGGCGGACGAACTCATCGCCAACTACGGGATGCCGCGCAAGATGGCCTTGCCGACGCCCAGCGGGCGCGCCGAGTTCTACAGCAACCTCTACGGGCAATTGCGCGAGCAGTTCGGCCTCTGGGATGACCCTTATTTTTCGGTACTGGCCACCCACATTCCCGCCGACTGTCGGCCGGGCAGCAAGGCACCCATGGCCGATGACGAGTTCTATTTTACCTTCGGCATGGTGCCCGTGGTTTCCCATTGTTCGCCCAACAACGATTTCCAACCCCTGGTGAGCATCAGCAAGTTCCGCGGCGAGATTTATACGGGCCTATGGGTGCACAGTCAGCGTGCCGGCAAACTCGGACTCAAGGAAGGCGACAAGGTATGGGTGACCAACCAACTCACGCAGCAGAAGGCCGAGGCATCGGTTCATGTCACCCGCCTCGTCCGGGAAGATACCGTCTTTCTCTACAGTGGCTATGGCGACCAGAATCCAGCCCTCACCCATGGCTATCGCATGGGCACGGCCCTGAACAAAATCACGCCCAACTTCATCGAACCGGTGAGCGGCGGTTTCCGCTCCCAGGAATTCACCGTGCGCCTCGAACGCGCCTGAGGAATCTGTCATGACCAAATATGCCATGCTCATCAATCTGGATACCTGCGTCGGCTGCAATGCCTGTATGGCCGCTTGCGCCATGGAAAACCAGACGCCGGTGTGGAATCCGGAAAAGTACCGCACCTATGTGTACGACGAAGAAATTGAAATCGGGGACAAGTTCCTCCGCCAGTTTTTTCCCAAACTCTGTAACCATTGCGATAACCCGCCCTGTGTGAGCGTCTGCCCGACTGGCGCCACCTGGAAGGAGGCCAATGGCATCGTCCGCGTCAACCCCGACATCTGCATGGGTTGCCAGGCCTGCGCCATGGCCTGTCCTTACGATGCCCGCTACCCTGCCGACAGCAACGATATCGACAAGGGCCTAGGCTATTACGGCAAGGATTTTCTCAAGCGTACGGTGCCCAGCATCGACAAATGCGACTTCTGCTACGGCCGCCTGCAGCAAGGTCTGGAGCCCGCCTGCGTGGAAACCTGTGTGGCCCACTCCCGTATTTTTGGTGACCTGGACAACCCCAACGATCTCATCACCAAGGTGGTCGCCACCGGCAAGGCTCAGGGTCTGCTCACCGAACTGGGCACCGGCCCCAATATTTACTACATCCACAAGCTTCCGGAGGATCTCGTATGAACTCGGTCCATTTTGCCACCAGTCTCATTGTTCAGGACCGCTGGGCGACGCTGGTCGCGGCCTATCTTTTCCTCGGCGGTCTGGGTGCAGCCCTCATTGCCCTGAGTCTCTTCAGTCATCTCCATTTCCGCGCCAACCGGGCCGTCACCCTCTGGGGTACCCTGGCGGGAGAGGCTTTTCTGGGCGTTGGCTCCGCTCTGCTGCTGATCGATCTGCTTCACCCCCTCAATGTCTGGGAAATCCTGATGCCCTGGAATCCCTTCTTCCTGCCTTGGTCCTGGATCGCCTGGGGTACCCAGTTCATCGTCTGGGCGATGGTTTTCGGCCTGCTCTACATTTGGCCACTGATGATCGATGAACCATGGTTCCGCCGCCTGCCGCTGGTGGGACGCTGGCTGAATTTCTGGTTCGAACTGCCGCTGATCAAACTGGTGGGCGTCTGGGCGCAGAAACTGCGCACCCCCATTGCCTGGCTGGCCATCCTCTGCGGAGTAGGCACCGCTGTGTATACAGGGCTGCTGCTGCGCTCTTTCCCGGCGGCAACCCTCTGGGCCAATGACCTGGTGCCGCCCTTGTTCACCGTTTCCGCTTTCTCTACGGCACTCGCTTTTCAATTGCTGGTGCTGTACGGCGTACTGCATCAGCATGACGCCATGGCCCGCTGGTATGAGCGTCTGGACATGCTCCTCATCGCCATTGAAATCGTGCTGATTTTCAGCATCATGCTGGTCATTTTGCCGGGCAATCTCAGCGGTCAGGCCACACTGCATATCCTCCTGCACAGTTGGGGTTGGATTATAGGCTTCTTGATTATCGGTCTGATTCTGCCCTTCCTGCTGGAGATCAAAGGCACGTTCAAGGGTTGGAAGGGCAGCGCTCCGGTGATCCTCACTGCCTGTATGGTGCTGCTGGGTGGCTTCCTGCTCCGCCATTACTTCCTCGCCAGCGGGGTGTATGTCTTCCCCTGGGCCAATGCCGGCCACGACGGCGTCCTCGGTGCGGGTATCTATCATGTCCTCACCAGCCACTGAAGCGGGTGTGCATGCGGAGGCCTGGCGCTTTATCGCCATGGCCCTGGCCGAGCCCGCCGCCGACTCCATGGAGTTGATCAGCGAACAACCCTATCAGCCGGAGTGGTTGACGCCCGCCCTGGGGGAATTGGCTACAGTGGCCCTGGATGCCTGGCAGGGTGAGCATACCCGGCTATTCACCTTCCCTGCCGTCTGTCCCCCCTTCGCTTCCCCTTTCCTGGAGGACGGAGTGCTGGACGGTCACCGCGCCGGCGAACTGGAACGTTTTTATGGACAGTTTGAGCTCGCCATTCAAGGGCTGCCTGCAGATTACCTAGGCACCATGGCGGAGTTTATCAGCTTTTTTCTGGAGAAGGACGATACGTCCGCGGCAGCAGATTTTTACCGGGAATATCTGGCGGACTGGCTGGATCGTTTCTGCGACTGTCTGGAAGGGCATGCCGAGTTCACATTTTATCGGGAGCTGGCTGGCGAAATCCGCCGTCAGGCTAAAGGATTGCGCCCATGAATTGGCGACTCATGACGGATCGCGACAATATGGCGCAGACCCTGGAGGAGGTGTTTGCCGACTGGCATCAACGCTGCTTTGCAAATAGCCCCAACGTCCATCCGGGGCTCTCTGTCGAGATACGGGATTTGCAAAAAGTGCAAGACTGGTATCTGGCCTATCTTCTGACGCCCATCGCCCTCTATCGCCTGGCGATTCCCCTCAAAGCCCCCGATATTCCCCTGCCTGAAGGCTGGTCTGCCGCCGCACGGGTGGATCAGCCCTGTACCGGCCTTGGTCCCCCCGCCCTGAGCCTGAAGATTCCCGGCGTGCTCGGGCAAGGCCACCTCCAATACCTGCCGGAGATCGGGCATTTTCTCTGGCAACCGCTGGTCCAGAACCTGCGCCGCTATCCTGACGCCGCTGCCGTGTTTGCGGCCTGGGAGGGCGTGATCGACCACCGCCGCAAAACTCGCGCCAGCATGCAGGAACAACAGCGGTGTGATCGCCGCGATTTTCTGCGGCGGCTGATACCTGCGCCCAGGGAGCCATGAGCAATCGCGTGAACCGCGGGCCGACACGGAGGCCCAACTATTGTCGGAAATTCTCCAGAGAAACGTGTCCACTGCTTGCCGGGATCGGTAAGGGACATCGTTCCACCAGGACTTTCCGCCCAGCCCTGGCTTTGCAGTGGAGATCATATGCAGTGACGGGAAGTCGGTATTGTTGTACCGCAGCACAGCGACTCCGCCATTGCGCGTCCTTGTTACAGGATACATTGAACCCCAACAGATCGGCCCAGGTCCAGGCTCGTACTGCCGACAGATAGCGCTGCAACGCCGCAGAATCTCTCACGAAGAGCGCAATCCGTCCGGATTCGAGGCTGTGGTCCTTCTGATTCAGGTCATCGTGGATTTCGGGCAGATCATCCACCGCCCCAACCAGTTGTACCTGGCCCCGGCCATTGGTGATGGCGATGGAACGCACGCTGCCGTTGCCCTGCCGAAACCCCCAGAAAAAGGTGCTACCGTCGGCGAATTTGACGTGCGCTGGGGGGTATTGTTCGAAGGCACCCAGAATACGATCCGTAAGATTGATGTACTGCGTATTTTTTGCGCCATTCGTTTCGCCTATGGGCTTAACATAGGCATTACCGACGAATCGGGCAATCTCCGCGTCGGGAAGGTCGACCTGGAGTCGCGCATTGAGCGCAATGAGTTCCTGGTGGCGCGCCTTCATCACCCGCATGATGCAGATGGTGTCGTTGCCGCAGGCATCGCGCTGCCGGAGATACTCCCGCTGGCTTTGGATGATGCGTTCCTGTTCCGGGCTGCCGGGAGGGGTATTGCGCAAGGCGCGCCCAAAAAGCCCGGCGTTATACATGTCTTCTTGCAGGAATGGTGCCTGGGCGTCACCCTGGATATGGCAGATTACTGCCTTAGAGCTACCGGTTGATTTCGAACATTGTACAGATGACGTAGGCGGAATATCCCCTGCGACAGCAGGGATAGCCAATGTCAAGGCGGCAGTTGCCACCAAAATCTGTTTCTGCCAAGAATGTGTCATGACCACATGCTCCTTTCCGGGTATCGAGAAAATAGGTAACGTCTTTCAAACAGGGCGGTACGTTTGGGATCGTTCGTTGGGCAGGGGTTTCCCTTATCGGGCAATCGCTTTTCATCTACCGCTCTTTGCAGGAGCTTTCCCTCCCGTGCCCTGCGTTCTTTGTACATGGCGCGATGATCCGGAATATCGAAATTCTGAAGTTTTGTTGCCAGCGTCTGCCAGTCTCCACTGTAGTATGAGGACCATGTGACATTCCTGGTGCTGTCCTGTTTGGTCTTCTTCTCCTTCTTGGCCATGGCATCACTGCTTCCATAGTTGTAAGAAAAGTCCAGAAGAACGGTTTGCGCCTCGGCAGGAAGTTGTTGGAATGTAGTGCCGATCTCGTTTTTCCTGTTGAACTGCCCCTCTACCTGCCTTACGAACCGGAACTCCACCGCCCGGGTGAGAAAGTCAGCTTCCTCCTTGGAAAGAGAGGGAGAATCTCTTTTGACTTTCTCTACCGCCGCCCAGCCTGTGAGTTTTTTATTCATATAAGGAGAAAGATTCCGAATAATTTCTTCATAGTCAATATTTCCAGAATTACCATTTGATTTTATATATATCTGGAAATCCTGCCGGAGCTTTTGTGGTGTCTGCCGAGCAAGATCAACGCCTTTCCCTATGGTTACCCCGCTATTTACATCTGGACTATTATAATGCCTCGTCTTGTCGATATGCCCAGCATTGTTGCTGTCCTCTCTATGGTATCCCGGAACATATCCTTCCACCCATACGCCTCCTTCGCTTACCGAGAGAAACGACCAGTCCACCTTGTAAGCCGAGGTGCAATCAAATGCAGTTTCCAGCGGTTGCTTCGGCTGCGGAACCGATTGTGACACAGGTTTCGGTACTGGAGCCGGCTTCTGGTAAATGGGGCTGTCGTCTCGCGGATAACAGACATGACGCTGCAGAAGAGCGAGGCGTTTTTCATAGGCGGCTTTGATGCAGGCAGCGTCGGTGCCACAGGCATTTCTCTTCCGAAGCCATGCCTTTTGGCCGGTTCGCGTGTCGGCGACCAGATGGGTGTAGTGCCCGGTGTCGGAGAAGACCTGGATGAACTTATGGTAAACAATCGTCAGGTCACGGTCCAAAATAAGGAGTTTCTTGTCTCCGCAAATGGTCCGCTCGGCAGACGTTGACGCCCGGCTGCAATCCATGGCATCGGCGTCACCAGCACCAGCCAACAGGGCACCCACGGCCAGCGTCAGGACGTTTAAGGGAGAGGACCGGCGCGGCGATGGCGGATTCGACCGCACTGGCCCCCTTTGGGCAGGCCGACGTTGATAATCAGAATGCATAGCTCCCTTTTCGGCCCTGTCTGGGCTCTTTTACGAACGGCGGACGTTCCGCCGGGAAACCATGTGCGCAGGACTCTGAAAGAGAAGCAGCGACAGGTCACTGCCGCATATTATAATCACTTTGAAAACAAAAAGTTATATGTTCACAAATCACACATCACAAGCATTAAGAGCCTGTTTCATTGTTCATAATTTTCACATCGCGTTACATAATAAAATACCGTCAATGGCGCTGGCATCCCATACCTGCCGGACAAGTTCAGCGCTCTTTTGCTACCAGAATGCTGCAAGGCAACTCTCGCAGCAGCGCCTTGGCGACCGATCCCTGCAGCCAGTGCCCCAAGGAAAAATGCGGAATATGCCCGATGATCAGCAGGTCGGCGCCCGTTTGCAGCGCGTAACGGGCTATCTCTTCGGCCGGGTTGCCCTCAGCCGTTTGAGTCACCACCCTCAGGCCTTCGGCACGGAGCTTACCCGCGACGGCATCCAGACTGCTGCGGATAGCATTGCCTTCTCGCCCCAACACGTCCTCCGCGCCCGCCGCCTGACCAATGGCCATGCCGCCGGTGCTGACGATGACGCCGAAGAGATACAGTTCACTCTGACCCAGACGCGCGAGCTCCGCGCCCTGACCGAGCGCTGCTTCGCTCGATGGGCTGCCATCATAGGCCACCAGAATCTTCTGAAACATTTGACCCCTCCTAAACAGCCACGCTGCACGTCCCTAAGCCGAACCTCCCACCTATTCCACGATCACCGTCTGTTCTACTGGGGTACCACGCTGAGGCGAGCGAATAATCAGCAGCAGCGGAAAAACCGCCAGCGTCATCACCAGCATCAGCCAAAAATCATCGATATACGCAATCATCGTCGCCTGCCGGGTGACTTCCATATTCAGCAGAAGCTGGCCCATGGCGTCATGGGGATTATAAAGGCCGGCTACCGCCGGGTTCTGAAAAGCCGGATTACGGTCATCGATGTGTGCGCTCAGCGCCGCGTGGGAAATCTGCGTATTGCGGGTGAGCAAGGTCTCCACCAGAGAAATCCCGATGCTGCTGCCGACATTACGTACCAGACTGTAGATCGCGGTGCCGTTGGCCCGCATCTCCGGGCTCAGGGTCGCAAAGGTGGCAGTGCTCAAGGGCACAAAAACCAGACCCATCCCCAGCCCCTGCCAGACCCCCGGCCAGATCACATCGGCCTCACTAATCACCAGACTATAGCCCTGCATCTGCCAGAGGGAAAAGGCCGTGATCCCGAAACCAATGGCGAGCAGCAGCCGCAGATCCACCTTGCCCACCAGTCGCCCGACGATCAGCATGGCGAACATGGTGCCCAGGCCACTCGGTGCCGTCACCCAACCTGCTGCCGCCGCGGAGTAGCCCATCAGATCCTGCAACATGGTGGGAATCAGCGCCCGCGATGCAAAGAGCACCAGTCCGACAATAAAGATGAAGAGCAGACCGGTGACATAGTTGCGGTTGAGGATCAGCCGGTAATCGAAGAAGGAACGGTTAACCGGTGTGCGCCAGGTGTGATAGAGGAAATACAGGGATGCCAACCCGGCGATATAGACTTCTATCCAGATTTCCACCGAAGCGAACCAGTTCTGCTGTTGTCCACGATCCAGGAACAACTGCAGGGCACCAACAGCCAGACTCAGACTGATAAACCCAGCCATATCAAAATGCATCCGCCGCAGCGCCGCATCCCTGGGGAATGTCCTCCAGATTCCGGTGAACGCCATGATCCCCACCGGCACGTTAATGAAAAATACCCAACGCCAGCCCATGGTATCCGTCAGCCAACCGCCCAGCGTCGGCCCGATGATCGGCCCCACCATCACCCCCATGCCCCACAGGGCCATGGCGGAGCCCTGCTTTTCCCGGGGATTGATGTCGAGAAGAACGGTTTGCGAAAGCGGCACGAGCGCCGCCCCGAAGACACCCTGCAACGCCCGCGCCACGACGATTTCCCCCAGCGAGGTGGAAACGCCGCACCACATGGAGGTCAGTGTAAACCCTAGTACCGAGGCCAGAAAAACGTGACGCTGGCCGAAACGGTCACAGAGCCAGCCGGTCAGCGGTGTGGCGATGGCCGCCGCCACGATATAAGAGGTCAGCACCCAGCCGATCTGGTCCAGGGACGCGGACAGGCTGCCCCGCATGTGGGGCAGGGCCACATTGGCGATGGTGCTGTCCAGGGTCTGCATGATGGTGGCCAACATGATGGACAGGGTGATGAGGGGTCGGTTCAATCCTTCCCGACGGAGCGCGGTGCTTTCCACGGTCATCGGCCGGTTTTCTCGATAATGCGCTGCAAACGCTGCAAAAGGTCTCTTGCCTGTCGTAACTCCGCGGCATCCAGGCCATCCAACATTTCTCGACGGAACCCACCCGCGATGCGCTTCACTTCCGCATATACGGTTTGTCCCTCAGGGGTCAGCAATACCCGCCGGACACGCCGGTCTTCCGGGGCGATCTCGCGACGTACCAATCCCGCGTGCTGTAAGCGGTCCACCATGGCCACCACCGTCGGTCCCTCCACCAAGAGACGATGTGCCAGTTCGCTCTGGGTCAGGGGAGTTTTGGCGCGCGCCAGAAAGGCGATGCTCATCCAGCTCGCCTGGCTCAGTCCCAGGCTCTTGAGGCGACGATCCAGCGCGTGGCGCCAAGCCCTGGCGCTCTCATGCAGGGCCAGGGCAAAGCCTTCCTGCAACAGATCATCGTTCATACGTCCTCCCAGTTCTGGCACTCCAAATAATTAGCCCTCTTATACTTAGGGCTCTATCTATTTGCAAGCGATGCCCGGCACCCGGAAGTTGCTGCCGTGCCCAACTTGACAGAATCGCGAGGCTCCGCCATGGTGGCCTGAATTTGCGAGGGCACCTATGCTGCATTTTCCGGATATCAATACCGTCGGCTTCCAGCTCGGCCCCATCACCATCCACTGGTATGGTCTGCTGGAGATCATCAGCTTTGTTATCGCCACCGTCTGGCTCATTCGGCGCGGCCGCATGGCGCACTGGAACTGGCGCAAGGAGCAGGTCGTCGACCTGGAATTCTATGTGGCCGTCGGCGCCATTCTGGGCGGCCGAGTAGGTTACGTGCTCTGGTACAACCTTCCCTATTATCTTGCCAATCCTATAAAAATGCTGGCCATATGGGATGGCGGCATGTCTTTCCACGGCGGACTGCTGGGCGTCGTCATCGCCTGCTGGGTATTTGCGCGACTCCATGAGCAACATGCCTTTCTGCCCACCCTGGACTTTATCGCGCCGGCCGTGCCCATTGGGTTGGGTCTGGGACGTCTCGCCAACTTTATCAACGATCAGCTTTTTGGGCGCGTCAGTCACCTGCCCTGGGCCATGGTCTTCCCTTCTGGTGGTCCGCAACCCCGGCAGCCTTCGCAAATTTACGAATTTCTGCTGGAGGGCGTTCTACTCCTTCTGATTCTCGCCATTTACAGTCGCAAAGCCCGCCCTGCCGGCGCAGTTGGCGGGATGTTCGTTTTCCTTTATGGCGTCTTCCGGTTTGCCGCGGAATATGCGCGGCAGCCGGATATCCAACTGGGCTTTGTCCTCGGTCCCTATACCATGGGTCAGGTCTTATCCGTACCCATGATCCTTCTCGGCCCGGTGGTGATCTGGTGGGCCTATAAGGGCGGCTTTTCCGAATCCCCCGAAAGCATACCGGCAGTCGACAAATAGTCGCTGCAAACCCCTACCCGTATGACACCCATGGCCGAGCTCAATCCGCCACAGCAGGAAGCCGTAGCACACATCCACGGCCCCCTGCTGGTACTGGCCGGAGCCGGATCGGGCAAGACCCGGGTCATCACCCGGAAAATCGTCCATCTCATCCGGGAGCAACAGGTCGCACCCAGGCATATCTGCGCCGTGACCTTCACCAACAAGGCCGCCCGTGAAATGAAGACCCGCGTCGGGGAGGCCTTGCAGGGCCACAACAGCCGCGGCCTGATGGTCTCCACCTTTCATCATCTGGGCCTGCAGATCCTGCGTAAAGACATCGAGCGCCTGGGTTATCGCGGCAACTTCAGCGTCATTGACCCCGGCGATAGCCTGGGGATGGTGCGCAATCTGCTCCGCGAGGCTAATGGCCCCAGCGATCTCGCCGAAGCCATCCAGTCCCGCATCTCCCGCTTCAAGAATGACGGCATCTTTCCCGAGGAGGCACGTGCCGATGATCGTCTTGGCCAGGAGGCTGCCCATATCTATACGACCTATCAGCGTTCCCTCAGCGCCTGCAACGCCGTGGATCTGGATGACCTCATCCTTTTGCCCACCCGTCTGCTACAGGACGATGCGGAGGCCCGTTACGCCTGGCAGGACCGTATCCGCTACCTGCTGGTGGATGAATATCAGGACAGTAACGGCGCACAGTACCGGCTGATTAAAAGCCTGCTGGGCACCCGTCACAACCTGACCGCAGTGGGGGACGACGACCAGAGCATCTACTCCTGGCGGGGAGCGGCTGCCGGCAACCTGGATCGGCTGGCGCAAGATTTCCCCAACCTCAAGGTGGTCAAACTGGAGCAGAACTATCGTTCCACTGGCCGCATTCTCCAGGCCGCCAATGCGGTCATCGCGCAAAATCCCCACTTCTTTGAAAAACGCCTGTGGAGCGCCCTGGGCGATGGCCACAGCATCCGCGCCCTGCGCTGCGCCAACGAGGCGGACGAGGCGGAGCAAGTGGTCAATGCCATTCTCCGCGACCGCTTTCAGCGGCAGGGTGAATACCGCGATTACGCCATACTGTACCGCAGCAACCATCAGGCCCGCCCCTTTGAAACGGCCCTGCGCAACGCCCGGATTCCATACCAGATATCCGGCGGGCTCTCCTTCTTTGAACGCAGTGAAATCAAGGATTTTCTGTCCTATCTGCGGCTACTGGTCAATCCCGACGATGATCCCGCCTTCCTGCGGGCGGTCAACATGCCACGCCGGGGCATCGGCAGCAGCACCCTGGAACGCCTGGGTGCCTTCGCCAAGGCGCGTCATCTCTCGCTCTTCGCCGCACTTTGGGACGACGCGCTGGACGTTCCCGACAAGGCGCGTACCGCCCTGCACGACTTCGCCGGCTGGGTGAATCTCAAAACGGACGAAATCGGCAAGACCGAACTCTTCCCTGCCCTACAGAGTCTGCCGGAAGAAATAGGCTACCTGCAATATCTGCAGAATGAAGGAGATGAAAAAGACACCGCGCGCCGCTGGGAGAATATTCAGGAGCTTTTGAACTGGATGCGGCGCCTGCAGGAACAGGATGAAGGCCCGCAAACCCTTGCGGAGATCCTCAACCGCCTGATGCTCTTCAATGTGCTGGAGCGTGAGGAGGATGACGATCGCGATGTGCTGCGCCTGTCTACCCTGCACGCGGCCAAGGGCCTGGAGTTCCCGCAGGTGTTTCTGGTGGGCGCAGAGGAGGAACTGCTGCCCCACCGCAACAGCGAAACCCCGGAGCAGATTCAGGAAGAACGCCGCCTCTTTTATGTGGGCCTGACCCGCGCACGCTTCCGCCTGACCCTCAGCCTTTGCCGTAAACGCCGCCGCTACGGCCAGGATGTCCATCCGGAACCCTCCCGCTTCCTCCAGGAAATTCCCAAAGAACATCTGGACTGGCAGGGCGACCAGAACCCAGAAGAAGAAATGGACCCCACCGCCGCTTTCGCCCGTCTGCGGGAGATGCTCGGCAAAACCTGACCAGCAGGTTCGCCGCGCATAAAAGCAAAGAGGCGATCCACACCACCGGATCGCCTCTTCTACGCCGCAGTCCACACGGAGTGCAGAAATACCGCCCTCTTTACTGGGCGGCGTTACCCATCGCCTTGACACGAGCCGAGAGCCGGCTCTTGGTACGGGCCGCCATGTTGCGATGTGTCACACCCTTGCCAACCGTCTTGTCGATGACCGACTCCGCGGCGCGGAGTGCGCTGCGTGCCTGCTCTTGATCACCGACATGTACGGCCTTCAGCACACCCTTCACATAGGTGCGCAAGCGCGAGCGCAGGCTGGCATTATGCAGGCGCCGCTTTTCATTTTGTAATACGCGCTTGCGCGCCTGAGCTGTATTGGCCAACTTTTACTCTCCATATCTACAATCCCACGTCTGCGGGAAATGAAGTCGCGTATTCTGGCGCCAACGCCCAACCCTGTCAATATGAATGGATTGCAAAAAAACCACCTGGCACTATGAAAGTGGGGCGCAGGGCCTACTGTACTTCGGTCATCACATGTACATGCTCGGGTGCCACTTGCACCCAAAGCGCGGCGCCTGGCGCCAGAGACCTGCCTTCGCATTGTAGGCGTGGCAACAGCATATCCAAAGAACAGGCCCCGTCCATTCTGACGCGCAAGGCAACACCCTCCTCCCGGAGACTCACGACCTTCAATTTCAGGGCATTCGGCGCTGGGACGCCCAAAACGTCGCCCGGCACAAGATCCTCGGAACGAATGGCCACGGTCACCGGCATACCCGGATGCATGCCGTACTGAAAACTGGTACGCAGACGCCAGCCAGATCCTGCCACTACCATCCCGGCTTCCAGTGTCTCCTCAATACGCCCCACCAGGAAATTACGAAACCCCAGCAAACGCGCCGCTCCCATGGTGGCGGGTCGTGCAAACACCGCACGGGGAAGGCCTTCCTGCACAATATGCCCATCCAGCAACACCGCCATGTGATCTGCAAGCATCGCCAGGTGCGGATCGTGGCTCACCACCAGCACCGGCACTCCAAAGTCGTGGACCTCACGGATGAGTTCGTCCAGAATTTCGTCGCGGGTGGCCATGTCCAGCGCCGAGGTAGGCTCGTCCAGCAGCAGCAGCTCCGGACGCCGGGCCAGAGCGCGGGCGAGCGCTACCCGCTGACGTTGCCCGCCGGAGAGGGCCGCCGGATAACGCTCCGCCAGGTCGGCAAGCCCCACGCGCGCAAGCAAGTCCATAGCCTGCGCGCGGCGGCCTGCGCCCCTTGGCAGCGGAAAGGCGACGTTTTCCCAGGCCCGCAGGTGCGGGAAAAGCGCATAACCCTGGGGCAAATAGCCAATGGGACGCCGCTCGGCAGCAAGGCCACCGAAAGGATGCCCACGCGCCGGAATCAAACCGGCGATGGCCTTGAGCAGCATCGTCTTGCCCTCTCCGGATAGACCGAGCAGGACGGTGAAATCCCGCACCTGCATCTGGATATCCAGGGTGACCGGCTTTTCCAGCTGATAACAAATTTCCATGGTTTTAGCGCGGCGTCATCAGAACATTCCCTGTCGGCGCGAGCGCAACCCCAGCCACAAAGGTAAAGGCACAGCGACCAGAAAGAATATCCAGAGCAGCGGGTAAACCGCACCCAACCCCATATCCTCCAGATTGACCCAAAGTTTGACCGGAATGCCCTGCGGGAAATACGCCACGATGAGCACGATGCCGAACTCGCCCATGGCACGCACCCAGGCCAGAGCCACCCCGGCCGTCAGTCCCAGACGCGCCAGCGGCAGCGTCACCCGCCAGAAGGTCTGCCAGCGGTTGCGGCCCAGGGTGCGACTGATCTGCTCCAGTTCTTCCGGAACCCCCTCAAAAGCAGCACGGGCCGCCAGCACATAATAGGGCATGGCCCCGTAGACCTGCGCCAGCACAAACGCCGGGGCGGTATTGGTCAGGTAGAGCCCAGCCTGACTGAGCAGGCCACCCACTGGTGAGTAAGGTCCGTAAAAGGAACTCAGCAAAATGCCCATAGCCAGGGGTGGGGTCAGCAACGGCAACAGCAGCAGCGCATCCACCAGCCACTTGCCGCGGTAATGATAATGCGCCAACCACCATGCGAGCGGTGTTCCCGCCAGCACCACCAGCGCCAGGGCCAGCGCACTGTAAAACAGGGAAACCCGAATGGCGACAAGGTCGCCGGGCGCAAAATGAAAATCGTGCCAGTCCGTGGCGAAAACCAGCGCCGCAAAAGGCGCCAGCAGAAACGTTAGAACGGTGGCAGCAGTCGCCGTCGCTATCCAGCGCGCCGATGGCTGGCGCCCTGCACCAATCCCTACAGCCGCCCCATGGCTCAAATGAACCTTCCTGATGTGCCATATGCCCCTTGCCCGCCATCCGGGATACGCGCAGGCAGCACAACACGATAAGGCATCCACATCGGCAGATCCGGCATATTCAGGTGACCCGTTATTGCTTGTCAGATACTTCCGTGATCATCTTATATCGACGCCCCCGGAGCGGGTCAAGGGCGCGGAGAAATCTTCCATACAAAGGCCCCACCTTGCATTTTTATGCTATGCTTAGGTACAAAGATCATGCGAAGCAGCGCGAGAAGGCGCAACATTCTGAACGGAAAATTAAAATATTGAGCGAACCGACCATGCACTGGACCATTCTCATCAAATCCCATCCGAACGCCAGCGGCAATCCCATTCTCCAGGGTCTGCGCATGGCTGCGGCCGCCTTGGCCGATGGCATCTCGGTCAGCCTGTTTCTTTCCGAAGAAGCGGCATCTCTGGCGCTACATTCGGAAAATCCAGGAGATCGGCAAAGGGTTCACCACGATCTCATTGCGGAGATTCAGGAACTGGGCGCCGAAATTTATGTCATTGGTCTCGACTGGCTGCATGCGGTCGGAAGCCTGACCTTGATTCCCGGCGCCAAAGTAGCGAGCATGAAAACTCTGGTTCGCCAGATGAAGCTTTCTGATCAGGTTGTCGCGCTCTGATTTATGACCACCACGTACGCCATGGGCGACCTGCAGGGTTGTTATGTCCCCTTTGCCGCTCTGCTGGAACAGATAGACTTCACACCGCAGACAGACCGGCTCTGGCTGGCGGGCGATCTCGTCAACCGGGGACCGGACAGCCACGCCGTCATCAACCGGCTTTACGCCTGGCACGACCGGGTGCAGATCGTCCTCGGCAACCACGATTTATACGCACTCGCCCGCTGGGCGGGCATCACTGCCGCAAAAAAGAACGACACCCTCGGCCCCCTGCTGGCCGACCCTCACACAGACGACTGGATGGAGTGGCTGCGCACCCGTTCGTTACTGCATACCGATCCGCAACTGGGCTGGAGCATGGTCCACGCGGCTATCCATCCCGACTGGGATATGGCCAGCGCGAGAGGGCATGCTGACGCGGTCGAGGATGCACTGCGCGATCGTCACTGGCGGCGTTTCATGAAATCTCTCTGGGAGGCCCCGGCGCCCAACCGCTGGGAGGATTGTCGCAACGAGGAAGAGGCACAACGCTTCCGGGTCGCAGTATTCACCCGCGGCCGCTACGTGACCGCCAAGGGTGTTTTCAACTGGTCCAGCACTGCGCCCAAGGACACTGTCCACGAATTTGCACCCTGGCACGAGCGTTTTTTTGAAAAACAGACGTCTGAGTCCATCATCTGCGGCCACTGGGCCACCCAGGGTCTGCTGGTACAACCACGTTTGCTGGCGCTGGACAGCGGTTGTGTCTGGGGTCGCCAACTGACAGCGGCACGGATCGATCTGGAGGAACCCCTTATTTACCAAACCCCATGCCCCATGTTTGCACGACCGGACAGCGGGTAAAGGGCTGACCATCAGATTTTTGGTCCATCCCGTTTTGCGTTGACCTGAGGCACCATGCCGATCTTCCCTACCCAGCAGCCAGTGGAAATCCTTCGCCACACCTTCGGTTATGACGCCTTCCGGGTGCCTCAGGAGGAGGTAATCCAGACCCTCATGGCGGCCCGAGATGCGCTGGTACTCATGCCTACGGGGGGCGGAAAATCCCTGTGCTATCAGATTCCCGCCATCGCCATGGCAGGGACGGGGGTAGTCATTTCACCACTGATCGCGCTCATGGAAGATCAGGTCAACGCCCTGCGTCAGGCGGGTGTCGCTGCCGCTGCCCTGAACTCCAGTGCCAGCCCCGCACAAACACGCGCTACCGAGGAGGCGTTGTTACAGGGCAGCCTCGATCTGCTCTACATCGCTCCGGAACGCTTGCTGCAGGAACGCACCCTCAACCTGCTGCAAAGGGCCACGGTCAACCTCTTCGCTATTGACGAAGCCCATTGCGTGTCCCAGTGGGGTCACGACTTCCGCCCGGAATACCTGCAATTACGAGTGCTGCATGAGCGCTTCCCCAAAGTGCCGCGCATCGCCCTCACTGCTACCGCCGACTCAAAAACCCGCGCGGAAATCACCGAACGGTTGGCGTTACAAGAAGCGGCAGCCTTTATCCGCTCCTTTGACCGACCCAACATCCGTTACCATATCAACAGCGGTAGTCAGGGTGCGCGCAACGCCTTGCTGCGATTCATCCGCGACCGCCACGCCGGAGATGCCGGCATCGTCTATTGCCTGTCTCGCAAGCGCGTGGAGGAAGTTGCCGAGTGGCTGCAGGGCGAAGGGTTGGACGCCCTGCCCTATCATGCCGGTTTGGGTATCGATGAGCGGCGTCGTAACCAGCAACGATTTCAGCGGGATGAGGGTGTGATCATGGTCGCCACCATAGCCTTCGGTATGGGCATCGACAAACCTAATGTTCGCTTTGTAGCGCACCTGAATCTGCCCAAGAGCATCGAGGCCTATTATCAGGAAACCGGCCGCGCCGGTCGCGACGGTCTGCCTGCAGAAGCCTGGATGCATTACGGTCTTCAGGATGTCGTGCAGTTACGGCAGATGATCCAGCAATCCGAAGCCGACCTGCCGCGCAAACAGATGGAAGGACATAAGCTGGATGCCATGCTCGCGCTTTGCGAAACCACGAACTGCCGCCGTCAGACCCTGCTCGGCTACTTTGGCGAAAGCCTCTCCTCCCCCTGCGGCAATTGCGACAATTGCCTGCAGCCGCCCGCCACCTGGGATGCCACGGTGGCCGCACAGAAAGCCCTGTCTGCCATCCATCGCACCGGTCAGCGCTTCGGGGTGCAGTATCTGGTAGACGTGCTGCTGGCTCGGGAAGATCCGCGCATTCAGCAACGGGGCCATGACCGGCTCAGCGTGTACGGTATTGGCAAAGAACTGTCTGCCAACGCGTGGCGCGCCCTGTTTCGCCACCTCTTGCTGCGCGGACTCGTGGAAGTGGATCATGACGGCCACGGTGGCATGCGCCTCAGCCCATCCAGTCGCCCGCTCCTGCGCAGCGAAGAAAAGCTGACCCTGCGCCAGCATGAAAGCCCGGTCCCCAGGCAACGCGAACAACGCCCGGAGATTGCACCCCGCGACACCGCGCTCTGGGAAGCCCTGCGCCAGCACCGCCGTGAACTGGCGCAGGCCCAGGGCGTGCCGCCCTATGTCATTTTTCACGATGCCACCCTCATGGAAATGCTCCAGCGACGCCCGCGTGACCTGAAAGCACTGGCTGCGCTTCCGGGCATCGGCGAGCGCAAGCTGGCGGCTTACGGCACATCTTTTCTGAAGATACTGCATCGCGATCCGCCTTCCTGAGATCCTCGCGCAGATATGACGCGGAGATGACGGCTTGCCCTGCGCCACAGCAGGCTGCATCATGAGGGCATGACTCAGGATAGCCCCATGAACCCGCGGAGCTTCGCCGTCGCCGTCGAAAGCACCCTCGATGACCTGCAGAACCGAATAGAGGCCGCCGCTCCCGAAGTGGAGTGCGACCTCGTGGACAGCGTGCTCACCCTGCTCCTGCCCGACGACAGTCAGATCATCATCAATCGTCAGGAGGCGGCGCAACAGATTTGGCTGGCGTGCAGCGATGGTCCGGCACGTTTTTCGCGGCAGGGCGAGGCGTGGCAGGATAGCCGGACGGGGGAATCCCTGAAACAGGCGGTCGGCCGCCTGCTGAGCCTGCGTCTCGGCCATCCCGTATCACTGGGTTGAGCATATGGCCTACTGGCTGATGAAGACCGAGCCCGATGCCTTTTCCCTGCAGGACTTGCAGCGACACGGGCAGGAACCCTGGGACGGCATCCGCAATTATCAGGCCCGAAATTTCCTGCGTAGCATGCAGACCGGCGACGAAGTCTTCATTTACCATTCACGTGTACCGGTCCCGGGTATCGTCGGCATTGCCGAGGTCGTCTGTGCCGCTTATCCGGACCCTACCCAGTTTGACCCGCAGAGCAAATATTACGACCCGGCCTCCCATCTCGACCGGCCGCGCTGGGATCTGGTGGAAGTGGCCTATCGCCGAACCTTTGCCCACGGCATCGCGCTGGACACTCTTCGCACCGTCCCGGAGTTTTCTGACAGCCCACTGATTCGCAAGGGGAATCGCCTGTCGATCTTGCCCATTACCAGCAGCCAGTGGCAGTATATCCTGCAGCGTGCCGGATAAGCCGGTGCAGGGTGGAAAAGCGAACCGAGCCGATGGCGTGACCACCCCCTCCGATTTGCCCTATCATTTACCGTTTGACGGCGTGAGCCGACCTCTACTCATCCCGGAGTCCAGCATGACCTATCAACAACTCATAGAATTCCTCGACCGGCATCTGGGATACCCCTTCCTGCCGGATATGGCGCCGGATGCTGCGCTGCGTGCCGCGCAGCAGGGCGGGCTTGACGACGCGCTGACCGCGGAGGTGCTGACCGCCCTCTATCAGGGCAACCAGTGCAAAAGCGTCGATGACCCCGTGGATCGCGCACTCAGCTTTGACGGACTTGCCCGCCTGCGCCTGCGCAGCCAGGCCGATGACACGGATCCCGCCGTATTCCGCAAGGTTCTCAAACTTTCCCAGGAACTCGACAACGCGTTTGACCAGGAACTGATTCGCCAGCGTGGCGCCGTACTCAGCTAAAACGATGCAACACCCCGGCAACAGCCGCAAAGAGCGCAATGGGCAGGAGCGTGGCGGCCAGGGGCGGTATCCCGCCGGAGACACTGATATATCCCGACATCTCCGTGAGGAAGTGAAATCCCAGTCCCAGCACCAACCCCGCCATGACCCGCGCCGCCAGGCCCCCACCCCGGGGATTGCGCGTCACAAACGGCACTGCCAACAAAATCATCACCAGACCCACCCACGGATAACTCACCCGACGCCAGAACGCGAGGGCAAAGCGGTTCATGTTCAACGCCCCGCTCTGCAACGCCTGGTAACTTTGCCACAGGGTGAGCAGGGTCATGGTGCGTGTCGGATGTGCAAAACTGCTCAGGGTGGCCGGGTGCAGGGCTACTGGCCAAGGCGTCTCCGCAACGGCCGTCATCTGTATCTGGTCGGGGGTGATCCTGAACAGCCGGACATCGTGGAGATACCAGTGCCCCCCTTTGAATACGGCTTCAGCGGCCGTCGTGATGGCATTGATGCCCACCATACCCTGGCGCACGTCGGCGATGTGCAGGTTCTGCAGAATCTTCCCGCCATCGCCCACTGTGCCCACCTGGATTATCTGTGTTCCATAGCGCAGCCATAATCCCCGCGGTCCCATATTGTGGAAACCTGCTCCCGGCTCACCGGTATTGGCCCACATCGCCTCGGCGGCCGGCGCCGTCACCGGTATGACCCATTCTCCCAGCGCAAACATCAGGCCGGCACCCAACAGTCCGACCAGCAACAACGGCTGCTCCAGGCGCCAGACCGACCACCCCGACATGCGCAGAGCAATCACCTCGGAATGTCCACTCAGGATACTCATCCAGACCAGGGCACCAAGCAGTAACGCCAGCGGGATCACATCGTACGCCACGTCAGGCAACTGCAAAGCGGCATAGGACAGCAGACGGGTCATAGACCAGACGCCGTGCCCGGGCCCGGAGGATTTGGCGATGAGCTGGGCGATATAGACCAGCGTCAGCAGCGTGGCGAGCACGAGGCTGCTATACAGCAGCATGCCGCGAAACAGCAAACGGTCGGCGCGTTTCATGACGCAGGCCGCCCCGGCCAAGCGGGTAACATGGGCAGATCGCGGCTGCGCCGGAAAAAGGCATAGGCAGCGACCGCCAGTATCAGCAGGAGCACCCACAATAATCCGGGGAAAACTGGCATGCCGCCATTCATCATATGCTCTTTGACGTAAACGACGATATTATTGACGGCCAGCAGAAACAGTATGCCCACCAGCATGCCCGCCGCCCGTCCGCCGCCGCGGGGCTCACTGTAGGCCAGGGGGATGGCCAGCAAAGCCAACAATGGCAACGCCAGCGGCCAAAGCAGGCGCCACTCCAGCTCGGTGACGGCAAAGCGCATCCCGGTGCCGTGCAACTGCCGTACAAGCTGGGGCAAAGACGCGCTGCTCCAGTTGATGCCACCGGGCTCGGCGCCACCGGTGTCCTGGTTGTCCAGCAATACCCGATAGCGTGCGAAGGAAAGGACTTTGAACCCGTCTTTTCCCGGCTGCCCCAGGTAACGTTGACCATCCACCAGCACCAGGGTCAGGGCACCATCCTGAGCGGGCTTGACCTCGCCGTAAGCCGCTGTCGCCATGTCCAGTTGCCCGCCCTGGGCAACGGACAAAAATATCTCCTGGAAGCGATGACTGTTTTTACCGACAGCTTGCCCCACGTAAATAACCCTGCCACCGGGTAAATTCGTGAAACTACCGGGCTGCAGCATGGCCTCTGCCGCAGCATTGGCGAGGCGTACCGATTCGGACTGCAACTCGCGCTGCGCACCGGGCGCCCAGGAAAGGGATAAAATCAGTTCCAGGCAAAAAACACCCGCTGCAACCACCGCGACGGGCGGCAGAAGTCCCGACAGCCCGGTGCCGGTACTACGGATGGCCACCATCTCGTTGGAACGATAGAGGTTACTGAACACCAGATAGACCGCGAAAAAAAAGGCCAGGGGCAATACCATAACCAGCAGCGTCGGCAGCGCCAATCCCAGCAATCGCAGAATGATCGACAATGGCAACTGCCCGGAGGCGACCTGCCTCAGCAATTGGGTCAACTGACCGATGGCCAGAATGGCGAGCACCACCAAGCTGGTCAGCAGAAAGGAGATCGTGAGATTGCGCACGACCTGCATACGAATGCGGGTCAAGCGGGCAACCCCTGGGGATTATACGCAAGACTTGATTCCCTGTGCCTCTGGGGCTTATTTTCTGTCTTTGACATCATCTCGAATTCCTCACCCACAAGATTATCAGGAGAACCGCCGTGGAGATAGCCGTACAGTGCCAGAACCCGACTACCGACAACAGTGACTGTGTGGTCGTCGGCGTCTATGAAGGCGGCACATTGAGCCCTGCCGCGACGCTGGTTGATCTGGCCAGCGGCGGCACGCTCCGGACCCTCCTCGATACCGGAGATTTTACCGGCGACTGTGGCGACACGCAGTTGCTCTATCAGGTGCCCGGCATGGCTGCGGCGCGGGTATTGGTTCTGGGCCTCGGCGGCCTTGGCAAGGTCAAGGACAGTCAGTTCCGCAAAGCCGCGCTCGCTGCGGCCCGCGCTTTGCAGGGTGCCCGCATCGGGCGCGCCAGTCTGCACTTGCTGGACACCCCGGTGATACGTCGTTCCGCCACGGCTTGCGCCAAAATACTGGTCCAGGCCGTGACGGAAGCGGAGTATCACTTCGATCGGCACAAGAAACCTGCGGATGCCCCGCAACGACCCATATCCGAACTGCAACTATCCATTTCTGAAAACGATACCACAGTGCTCGCGGAGCTTCAGGGTGCCGTAGCAGAAGCCCAGGCAACGGCCCGCGCTGTCGCCTGGACCCGGGATATGGCCAACGAACCCGGAAATATCTGCACCCCCACATGGCTCGCTGAACAGGCGGAGGCCATGGCCGGGCGGCTGGGCATCAAAAGCACTATCCTCGGTCCGGACGGGATGGAGGCCCTGGGTATGCGCCTACTCCTCGGCGTAGCCCACGGATCCCGGCAGCCGCCCCGTCTGATCATTCTCGAATACCGGGGCGGTGCCGAAGATCAGGCACCTATCGTCCTGGTCGGCAAGGGTATCACCTTTGATGCGGGCGGCATCTCTCTAAAACCCGCCGACAAGATGGATGAGATGAAGTACGACATGTGCGGCGGGGCATCGGCCCTGGCAGCGATTCAGGCAGCGGCAGAACTCCAACTTCCGCTGAACATCGTTACCGTGGTGCCCGCTTCGGAAAACCTGCCCGACGGGCAGGCCACCAAACCCGGCGACATCCACAGGAGCATGAACGGCCTGAGCGTGGAGGTCGTGAATACCGATGCCGAGGGACGGCTGATACTTGCGGATACGTTGACCTATGTGGAGCATTTCGAACCCGACGTGGTGATCGACATAGCCACCCTTACCGGCGCCTGCATCATCGCCCTGGGACACCAGACGGCGGCGGTGATGGGCAATAACGAAGGGCTCGTCCATGATCTCATCGCTGCGGGCAAGGAAAGTATGGACCGGGTTTGGGAGTTACCCCTCTTCGAGGAATATCAGGAGCAGTTGAAGAGCCCGGTTGCGGATCTTTCCAACGTCGGTGGCCGACCGGCGGGGACCATCACCGCCGCCTGTTTTCTCTCGCGCTTCACCGAAAACTATCGCTGGGCGCATCTCGACATTGCAGGGGTGGCGTGGAAGAGCGGCGAACACAAAGGTGCGACGGGCCGCCCAGTACCGTTGCTGGTGGAGTATCTGCTGCGGCGGGCCCGGCAGGTGGCCTGAGAGGACCGCCGCTTGCCTGTCGCCTCGTTTTATACCCTGCCGCCGACTCTGCTTACCGCCCACGAACAGCGGCGCGGCATGTGCCGGGTGATTGCCAAGGTGTGGCAGGTCATGGGAGAAGCAGATATCCTGTGTCCGGATACGGAAACCGGACAGGCCCTGGATGACCTGCTCTGGACCTTCCAGGCGGGAGCTTTCGTGCCCCATGTCCGGGGTGCAGGAGAACCGGTACGCATCCATGAGAACGGTGCATGGCCCTTGCAGGGCAAGGCGCTGGTGCTCTGCGGGCTGGACGAATTGCCAGCGCCCCTCCCCCCCTGCGAGCGGCTCATCGACTTCATTCCGGTCGCAGAGCAACGACGCGGCTTTGCCAGAGAACGATACAGACAATTAAAGAACGCGGGATTCACCATGCAGGTGCATCCCCTGGAAGCCTGACCGGAGACACGCCCATGGCAAGCATGACCACACGTAAGGAACCCGTCCTTGAAGAGCAGATGGACGTCGACGAGGACGCCCCGCTGTTGCTCACCAACCTTGTACGTCCGGGGCTGCCGCCCCAGCTTTGGCGACATGCGGACGACGAAGCGCCGGAAGCCGTAAACCGTCCGGCGGCAGAGGGGGCGCCGGACCCACTCCCTCCGCACGGTTCCGGGCCGGTGGCGACGCCCGACAATCCCGCCGTCTTTTCCATGCGTTGGGAGGAGTCTACGGCGGCGCGCAGCAGCGCAGCAGCGGCTTCTGGAGAATATGCGCAGGCAGCTCCACACTGGCAGGATGACGCGGCTTCCCCGGAAACCCTGCTGGAGACCACGACAACCGATGCCCCGGAAACTGTCGGGTCAATCGCCGCGCCGCCTCCCATAACCCTCGATTTTCTCAAAGACTTCGAAGAGTTGCTTTTCCGGGAGATCGAACGGCGAATCATCAACGAGATCGAAGAGCAGGTGACACAGCATCTGCAAACCGTCTGGAAGGATCGGATCAGCCTGACGATCATGCGCACCCTTGCGCTGGAGGGCATCCAGTTGCGCGAAAGCCTGGCCGAAGATATTCGCAAATCGCTTCCGGAAATACTGCAGCGCGTCCTGCACGAAGGCCTGGACCAGATCAACGCCTCGGAAATTGAGTAAGATACCCTACCATGACTGACACCCTGGATCGCCCCTTCGCCCCTGCCGAAATCGAAACCCAATGCTATGCACGCTGGGAATCCCATGGCCTGTTCCAGCCGGAAGGCGACGGCACACCCTACTGCATCATGCTGCCGCCACCCAATGTCACCGGCACCTTGCATATGGGCCACGCCTTTCAGGATACCCTCATGGATATCCTCACCCGCGTCCACCGGATGCGCGGCGAACGTACCCTCTGGCAGCCGGGTACCGACCACGCCGGTATCGCCACCCAGATGCTGGTGGAACGGCAACTGGTACAGGAAGGCGGCGATCGCCATCAGATGGGTCGCGCCGCCTTTCTGGAACGGGTCTGGCAGTGGCGCCGGGAATCCGGTGGCCATATCACCCGGCAGATGCGACGGCTTGGAGCATCCTGCGACTGGTCACGCGAGCGTTTTACGCTGGACAGCGGGCTCTCCCATGCGGTCACCGAAGTCTTCGTCCGCCTCCATGACGAAGGGCTAATCTACCGCGGCAAGCGGCTGGTCAACTGGGACCCGGTCCTGCGCACCGCCGTCTCCGATCTGGAGGTCATCAGCGAAGCGGAGCAAGGCTCGCTCTGGCACATCCGTTATCCCCTCAGCGATGGCACCGGCTCCCTGGTGGTCGCCACCACCCGTCCAGAAACCCTGCTGGGCGACGTGGCGGTAGCAGTTCACCCCGACGATCCTCGCTACGCCGCCCTCGTCGGCAAGACCCTGCGCCTGCCGGTCATGAACCGTGAGATTCCCATCATTGCGGACGATTATGTCGATCCGGAATTCGGCTCCGGCTGTGTCAAAATCACCCCGGCCCACGATTTCAACGACTATCAGGTGGGGCAACGGCACAGCTTGGCCCTGCTCAACGTCTTTACCCCTGACGCCCGTATCCGGGACAGTATCGAGGTCTTCGGCGACAACGTCGTCGCCGGGGAGATTCCCGAGATACTGCGCGGACTGGACCGTTATGCCGCCCGCAAGCAGATTCTCGCCCTTCTGGCGGCGGAAAACCTGCTGGAACGCACCGACGAACACCAACTCATGGTGCCCCGCGGCGACCGCTCCCAGGCCGTCATCGAGCCCTACCTGACCGATCAATGGTATGTGCGGGTCGCCCCCCTGGCCGAACCCGCCATCCGCGCGGTGGAGGAGGGCCGCATCCGCTTCGTGCCCGAAAACTGGAGCAAAACCTACTTCGACTGGATGCAGCGCATCGAGGACTGGTGCATCTCCCGCCAGCTCTGGTGGGGGCACCAGATTCCCGCCTGGTACGGTCCCGACGGCAAAATCTTTGTCGCCCGTCGTGAAGAGGAAGCACAGTCGGAAGCCGCGCGCCATTACGGCGTGCCGGTGGTCCTGGAACGCGACCCGGACGTGCTCGACACTTGGTTCAGTTCAGCGCTGTGGCCCTTCACCACCCTGGGATGGCCGGAAAAAACGCCGGATCTCTCCCAATTTTACCCCACGAGCGTACTGGTCACCGGCTTCGACATCATTTTCTTCTGGGTGGCGCGGATGATCATGATGGGCCTGCGCTTCATGGACGACGTGCCATTTCGTGAGGTCCATGTCCACGGTCTGGTGCGCGATGCCGAGGGCCAGAAGATGAGCAAGTCCAAGGGCAATGTCCTCGACCCCATCGACCTCATCGACGGCATCAGCCTGGAAGATCTCGTCGCCAAGCGCACCCGTGGCCTCATGCAGCCGCAGATGGCAGCCAGCATCGAAAAGGCCACCCGCAAGGAGTTCACCGACGGCATTCCCGCCTTCGGCACCGATGCCCTGCGCTTCACCTTCGCGGCACTGGCCACCCAGGGCCGGGACATCAAGTTTGACCTCAAGCGGGTGGAGGGGAATCGCAATTTCTGCAACAAGCTCTGGAACGCCTCGCGTTTTGCCCTGATGCAGACACAAAATCCGACCGATCTGGAAGGCGTACGGGAACTGCTGCCGCCGGAACGCTGGATCATCGGTCGCCTGCAGCACTGCGAAGCGGCTGTCAACAGCGCCATCGACCAGTATCGCTTTGCCGACGCCGCCCATGCGCTCTACCAGTTTTTCTGGAATGACTACTGCGACTGGTATATCGAACTGAGCAAACCGGTGCTGCGCGAGGGCAGCCCATTTACCCTGGCGCAGCAGTGCGGCACCCGCAATACCCTGCTGCGGGTGCTGGAAGCTGGCCTGCGCCTGATGCACCCGGTGATGCCCTTCCTCACCGAGGAACTCTGGCAGCGGATAGCCCCGATGATCGGCAAGGCAGGCGACAGCATTGCCCTCGCCCCCTACCCGGTAGCCGATCTCGCCCGTGTGGACGCCGATGCCGATGCCGATACGGAATGGCTGATTGCCGTCATCCGCGCCATCCGCTCGGTGCGCGGCGAGATGGATATCCCACCGGGGAAGCCTCTGCCCCTGCTCCTGCAGGCCGGCGATACCCATGACCGGGAAAGGGTGGAACGCTATCGGCCCTGGCTCTTTGCCCTCAGCCGCCTCGCCGGTCTGGAATGGCTGGGCGCCGATGAGGAAGCACCGCCTGCCGCCTTGCAACTGGTCGGCGATCTGCGCGTCCTCGTCCCTCTCGCGGGGGTAATCAACGTGGCTGCCGAACAGACCCGCCTCGCCAAGGAACAGCAGCGACTGGAACAGGATCGCGCCAAAACCGTCGCCAAACTCGCCCAGGAAAGCTTTCGCAAACGGGCGCCCGCAGAGGTGGTCGCCAAAGAAGAGGAGCGCCTGCGGGAGTTGGATGCTGCACTGCTGCAACTGGGGGAACAGGCACGGCGGTTAGCCTTGTTGTGATCAATGCCCCCGGAAACCGGAGACACCCGGATGGCTAAACGCCGGATATATCCCCTGGAGCCCCTATTCGGGAGAATGCGCTCGCCTTTCGAACAGTTTCTGCGGCGGGCAACGGCGGGTGGCATCGTTCTCATCGCGGCCACCATCCTCACGCTGGTTCTCAGCAACTCAACGTGGCACACGGCCTATCACGCGTTCTGGGAGCAGCGTCTCAGCCTGCACTGGGGTAACTGGATATTCGATCAGAGCCTGCGTCACTGGATTAACGACGGGCTGATGGCGGTGTTCTTTTTTGTGGTCGGGCTCGAACTCAAGCGGGAATTTTTGGTCGGAGAGCTCTCCTCGCTGCGGGATGCCGCCTTGCCAGTTATCGCCGCGCTTGGCGGCATGCTGGCCCCGGCGGGGATTTATCATCAGTTTAACCCAACCGGCCCGGCGGCAGACGGTTGGGGAATTCCGATGGCGACGGATATTGCCTTCGCCATCGGAATTCTCGTCCTGCTCGCCTGGCGCATTCCCCGTAATCTGATCATTTTTCTGACCGCCCTGGCCATCGCCGATGATCTGGGCGCAGTGCTGGTCATCGCGATTTTTTACACACCGGGGCTCCATGTCAAAGCGCTGATGATCGCCGTGCTCTTGCTGCTGGCTTTGCTGTTGTTCAACCGGAGCGGCGTTCGTCATACCCTGCCCTATCTGCTGGTCGGGCTACCCTTCTGGTATTTCGTGATACTCTCCGGAATCCACGCCACGGTGGCCGGAATTCTTCTGGCTTTTACCATCCCGGCGCGAGGCCGCATACTGCCGGACGAACTGGCGGACAACCTCAGTGCCCATGGACAACACCTGCGCGATACCATCATCCACAGCAAACGTCTGGATCCTCTGGTCAACGGACAACTTGCCGGGATCATTCAGGACATCCGCAATATCAGTGTCGCCGCGCTGTCTCCCCAACAACGTCTGGAACATGCCACTCAGCCCTGGGTGACTTTCGCGGTCCTGCCGGTTTTTGCACTCGCCAACGCCGGCATTCATTTTGCGCACATCTCCGTGAACACGCTGTTCAGTAGCGTTACCATCGGCACTTGCCTGGGATTGGTATTGGGCAAATTCCTGGGCATCAGCCTCAGCAGTTGGCTGGCCGTGCGCCTCAACATCGCGCGGCTGCCTGCCGGGGTACGATGGCGGCACCTGCTGGGCGCTGCCTGGCTCGGCGGCATCGGTTTTACCATGTCTTTATTTATCAGCCAACTGGCCTTTGGCGATCCGCGTCTGCAAGAAGAAGCCAAACTCGGTATCCTGCTCGCATCGCTGATAGCCGCAACCATAGGTTTGCTCTGGCTGTTGCAGGTAAGCCGCAAAAAAGGAGACGTACCCGCATGATCCCCGCTGACGTATTACACACGGTACTAGAGGCCCTCGCCGAAGATATCGGCGGCGGTGACCTGACCGCAGCACTCATTCCGGCAGATCAGGAGTTGCGCGCGCGCATTATCAGCCGGGAAGCGGGCATCCTTTGCGGACGTCCCTATGCGGATGCCACTTTCGCCGCGCTATCCCCCGCCCTTCAACTCCACTGGCAATTGGCCGAAGGCGCGTGGATGCTACCCGATCAGGAAATCTGCAGCATTGCCGGTCCTGCCAGGGCCCTGCTCAGCGGCGAGCGCACCGCGCTGAATTTCTTGCAGACGCTCTCCGGTACCGCCACCCAGGTCAGCGCTTTTGTCGACATGCTGCGCGGCCATAAAACCCACTTGCTGGACACCCGTAAAACCATCCCCGGCCTGCGTCAGGCGCAAAAATATGCGGTGCGCATCGGTGGCGGACACAACCATCGACTAGGCCTATACGATGGCATTCTCATCAAGGAAAATCACATCGCTGCCTGCGGCAGTATCGCGGCGGCACTGCAGGCGGCCCGGCAACTGGCCCCGGCACTCACCCGCATCGAAATTGAAGTGGAAAATCTGAGCCAGTTGGAAGAAGCGCTGAGCGCGGGTGCCGACATGATCCTTCTCGACAATTTTACCCTGGAGGATTTGCGCGATGCCGTGCAGCGGGTCGCAGGGCGTCTGCCCTTGGAGGCATCGGGGAATATGGACCTGCACAATATCGCTGAAGCAGCGGCTACCGGCGTGGATTTCATTTCCGTGGGCAGCCTCACCCGCCATCTGCGCAGCCTGGATCTGTCGCTGCGCCATCTCTGAGCGTTCCTCCGCTCAGGAGGCGCGCGCCGCCGCATCCAGACTGCGCAGGGTCTCATCCGCACCTGCCGCCGCCGTCAGGTCAGCGACGTTATCCCTGGTGAAGAAGCCCTGGAAACCCCCAAAGCGCTGTACGTACTCCACGATCAGCGAGGAGTGCTCCGAAGCGCTGGAGAAAATCTGCTTCAGTCCTTCCCGCTCCGAACCAATGACCTCCAGCAGGAATTTCTGCCCGCAATTCTGCAGGGCACTCACCACATAGTCGATATTGGTCTGATCTCCGGTATGTCCATCCTGCACCGCCACCGCCAGATGATGCAAACGCGGCCCGAAGTTGCGCACAAAGGCCTCGGTGGGGGACGGTCTGCCGATCAGATGATTGCAGAAATACGGGTGGTTGGCGGCGGTAAAAACCTTGGCGGGGCTATGGAGTTCATTGGCAAAATGCACACTCTTGGTCACATTCGTGGACGAGTTCTGATCGGGAATATCGTAGGAACCCCAATAGTAATAACTGGAGAGGGTCAGATACTCGAGAATGGCCGCCTCCCGGTTCTGACTATATACCCTGGTCGCCAGGTGGTCGATGGGCAGAAGGAGCTTGTCCAGACCGAGCCTCTCACGCAATGCCTTGGCCCGTTCAAAGGCGGCCTGCATATCCTCCCGGATGGAGGATAGTCCCAGGGAATAGACCCGGATGTGGTCGTCCGGGCGCTCCCAGTAGCCAACGATATTGTGGGTATAGGGAGACGGTTTGACGATGGCCATATTCCCCGGCAACTCCAAGTGGCGAACCTGTTCCTGATTGAAAAAACGGATCCCCCGGTCCTTCTGTGCCTCCACCACCTCATGGAGGTTTTTAACCTGAAAGATCTCCCCCATATACCGGGAGTTCGGCCGCTGTACCCCGATGGGGTAGACCTCATTGAGACTGCGAAAGATACCGTGCAGGTTGGGATCTTTCACCTCCCGCACCAGCACGTCGGGGGCGCTCATGTCGATCCGCAGGATGTGCGTCGAGTGCTGTTCTGTTTCCAAGGTAACCAGGTAGTCATAAGGCGTCATCAGGCAGAGTTCGCCGACATAGGCCGCGGAATGCCCGGGCTCCACCGTGATCATCAGACTGTCGATACGGCCGACGTTTTCGCTCAGGCCCTGGCGGTCACGGTCTTCCAGCAACCGTCCCAGCCACTCCTCAAAAAAAGCGGAATTCTGCTTGTCGCCCTGCCGCTGAAAATCTGTCGATGCCCGCATGTCCATCCCTCCATTCATAGCCTGGACCAGTGTAAACCCCCTGATCCATGCAGCCAACGTACTACCCCCTCCCACCGCCCTTGCTTCATCGGCTGCATCTTGCCGGGAAAGCGCATGCAATTCTTGACAAGATACCGATTGGTCGGTATCCTTAACCGTATGATGACACAGCCCCTACGAAAAACCCGTAACCCAGAGCAGACCCGCAGCGATCTACTGGACGCCGCCTATATCGAGATTTTGGAATCCGGCTTTCAGGCAGCCAGCCTGGAACGCATTCTTGCCAATACCTCGGTAAGCAAAGGCGCGCTTTACCACCACTTCGGCACCAAGCGCGAACTGGGGCTGGCCGTAGTCGAAGAAGTGATTGCGCCGCAACTGGCGGTGCGGTGGTTCGCCCCTTTTGCCGAGCACGATGACCCTTTGGTCAGCCTCCAGCGTATTCTCGAAGAAAAGATCAATACCGCCGACGAATCCGTCATCCGCTACGGCTGCCCCCTCAATAACCTCATCCAGGAAATGAGCCCCCTCGACGAGGCGTTCCGCTGCGGGTTGCAGCAGATTCTCGATCGTTGGGTCGCGGTCATGGCCGACGCCCTGGCCGGGGGGCAGACCGCAGGCAAGGTGCGCACCGACGTCGAGGCGAAAGAGGTAGCACTCTTCATCGTTGCCGCCATCGAAGGCTGCGTCGGCTTGGGCAAAAATGCGCAGTCCGTCGAGGCCTATCGGCGTTGTTTGCGACAGTTGCAACTCTACGTCCAGTCACTGGCCGCCTGAAGGATATCCCGTATCGCGCCATGTTTCGGGGTGCGCCACACGGTTTCTTTGCGGAAACTCGGGACAGCTTCCGTCCCGAGGCCGCGCAGGAAGGCTGGTGGCCTGACCCCTGACCACTTCACCCATTATCTCGGAGCATCCGCATGACGCACAAGCTGTTTTCCCCCTGGACCTTGCGCAGCATCACCCTGCGCAACCGCATCTGCGTGGCGCCCATGTGCCAGTATTCCACACCCGATGGCGTCGCCGGGGACTGGCATATGGTACATCTCGGCAGCCGTGCCGTGGGTGGCGCCGGGCTGGTCATGGTTGAAGCGACTGCCATCAGCCCGGAAGGCCGCATTTCCCCCCGCGACCTCGGTATCTGGACGGATGCGCAGGCGCAGGCACTGGCCCCCATAGTGGCGTTCATGAAGACGCAGGGGACGGTCGCCGCCATTCAGATCGCCCATGCGGGACGAAAGGCATCCACCCGGCCGCCCTTTCTCGGCGGCGACCCCATTGCGGCTGACGCGGAGGGCGGCTGGGAGCCTCTGGGACCCAGTGCCCTGCCCTTCCACCACAGCCATACCGTGCCCTACGCATTGGACGCCCAGAACCTGGAGAAAGTACGCAGGGACTTTGTGGCCGCGGCCCGCCGCGCACTAGCCGCGGGATTCGAGGTCCTGGAACTGCACATGGCCCACGGCTATCTGCTGCACAGCTTTCTGTCCCCCATCAGCAACCAGCGGACCGACGACTACGGCGGCAGCCTGGAAAACCGCATGCGCCTGCCACTGGAAATCGCCGCTGCCGTGCGTGCGGTGTGGCCCCAAGGTCTGCCCCTCTGGGTGAGGATTTCCGCCACGGACTGGGTGCGCGGCGGCTGGGACCTGGAGCAGTCCGTCGTCCTCTCCCAGGCGCTGAAGGACCGTGGCGTGGACGTCATCGATTGCAGCAGCGGTGGCATGACGCCGGATGCCGTCATCCCCGCCGGCCCCGGCTTCCAGACCCCTTTCGCCAGCGCCATCCGCCAGGAGGTCGGCATACCCACCGTCGCCGTCGGCCTCATCACCGAGGCGATACAGGCAGAACACATCCTTGTCACCGAACAGGCCGACGCCGTGGCCCTGGCCCGGGAACTACTGCGCAATCCCTACTGGCCCCTGCACGCGGCCCGGGAACTCGGCGTCGATATCGCCTGGCCCGTACAGTACGATCGCGCCAAAGCACGTCCATAATTTCCCGCCGCCATTCGGGACTGCCGTCGGGGTGGTAATGAGGGGTGTCAGACGGGGTTCGGGACGGATTCCGCCAGCAGTTTCTGCAACTGCGCGAGCGTCGCCCGGCGCACGGGTCGGCCATCCACGGGGGATGCGGGACTGCGCCGGTCCTCGTCCAGATCAAAGAGGACCAGACGCAGATCCGCCCCGGCAAAATTCAGCTTCAGGCAAGGATAATCCCGGGCCGGGGCATCCCCGTAATGAAGCCGCTGCCAGACCTCCTCATAAGCTACCTTCTGATCCATCAGAAAAAAAATCACGCTCTCCGGCGCGTCCACAAAAAGATGGAGCGTGACGGGCACGTGGCGCGTTGCCGTCCCGGTCAGAACCGGCCCGGTCAGACGCGGCTGAAACTCCGCCAGCCACCGCATGGCCTGCGCAGCCTGCTCGCGGAGCTGGCGCAACTCCGCCTCATGAACCTGGCCATGGAAAAGCTGCAGACGTGACTGAAGCTCCTCCTCGATCTCCGCATTACTTGGCCAGTCCTGCTGAGCGTCGCTGCCGGCACCCAGGCGGCGCGCCGCCTTTTCCTTGGCCACCCGGAAGTCCACCACCCCCTCATCGGCCATGATCCGCGCCGATTCCACCACCAGCAAGCGCCGCAAACGGGATTGTTGCTGTGACTTGGCCATTTCCGCACCCCGATCATTGTCTACACACGCCATTCCGCATAAGATAGCGCGAATGCGAGAGTGGCGGAATTGGTAGACGCACTGGATTTAGGTTCCAGCGGTTACGGCCGTGCGAGTTCGAGTCTCGCCTTTCGCACCAACTTCTCATGAATGCCGTTGCGCCTGACCGTCATCTCGTGCTGCAATTTCGGTACAAAGGGGGCATAAATGAATATGCAACAAGCCATTATGTCGGGGTATCGAAAGTATTTTACCAGAAGCGGCCGGGCACCGCGCTCGGAATACTGGTATTTCTTTTTATTCTATCTATTGTTGGTTATCGCCGTACAACTACTGGGTATCTATGTCCGGGCCCACGATCATTCCGGCATCTTTTCCATTCTCCTTTCGATGGTAGCGATGGGGTTCTGGCTGGCAGTCCTGGCCAGTGTCGTACCAATGCTGATGGTCACGGTCCGTCGTGTTCACGATATTGGACGGACGGGCTGGTGGGTAGGCGCATCCTTTATCAATGGGATATTGCTCGACGTGGCATTGGGATACGTGATGGTTAGAGCCACTATCATGCACAATACCCAAAATCTGCAGGCTGGTCTGCCCAGTGGCGGTATGGCAATAGTCTTGGGCATATTGGGCTTGATCGGCATCGCGCTGGGCCTTACGATCTTCATCTTCACCATCCTGCCCGGAAGCCCAGGAGAGAACCGTTATGGCCCAAACCCTCTGGGCTCCCACGCCACGCCAGTTTCTGGGGATCAGCGCGATAGATCCTGATCGAGGCATCTGTAATTCATGAGGATTTGACATTGACCACCTTCAGACCGATTGCATTTGTCATGGCGTCAACCAATCATGGATCCATGATAGTCAACAGAAATGACTACAGGATCGTTCCCGGCGGGGCATTTGGCGTTGGCCATCAAATACTCACGTCATCGTCTTTCGACCAGCCCGAAGTGGATCTCGTCCTGCAGTTGTTATCTGCCAGAAGAACTCATTATGGCGACGGCGTCTTTGCCATCGATTGCGGCGCCAATATAGGCGTCCACACCATAGAGTGGGCAAAGCTCATGTACGGTTGGGGATCGGTGGTCGCCTTTGAAGCGCAGGAAAGAATTTTTTATGCGCTGGCAGGGAACATCGCCATCAACAACTGCTTCAACGCCAGGGCCGAATGGGCCGCCGTCGGCGCCGGCAGCGGGTTCATCGGGGTTCCGTCACCGGACTACAACCTGCCGTCGAGCTACGGCAGCCTGGAATTGAAAAAATCAGCCAACAACGAATTCATTGGCCAGGAAATAGACTATTCAGAGGAAAAAACCATCCAGACGCGGATGATTGCCATTGATCAGGCGATAAGCGGACGGGTTGATTTTATCAAAATAGACGTCGAGGGGATGGAAATCGATGTGCTTCACGGCGCAAGGGAAACGATAATACGCAATAAGCCAGGCATGCTCATTGAAAAAATAAAATCAGAGGAAAACGAACTGATCGGATTCGTTACCGGGTTAGGCTATAAAACATTCCAATTTGGGATCAATATAATTGCCGTACACGCATCGGATCCGGTGATCTCCATGATAAATACCACGGTGTAGATTCACCCCATGGCGTGGAGTACAACCGTGCGCAGCGGCCAGGCAGAGCATTCTTGCCGACGGCACGAAGTGGATTGCCCTGGCAGATCGCCTGCGACCGAACACAATGCCTGAAAGATGAAACAGTCATTCACCTCGGATTCCGGCCGGGTCATATCCTATGAAGACATCGGTGACCCGAACGGGAGGTTGCCGGTATTGTTCCTTCATGGCACGCCCGGCTCCCACCTGCAACTGGAGTTGCTGCCTGCAGCCCTGCGTAACGGTCTGCGCTGGATCGCCTTCGACCGGGCGGGTTATGGAGCATCGGACCGGCAGCCGGGACTGACCATGACCGAAGTGGCGGCGACGGGCGAAGTCCTGGCAAACCATCTGGGGCTGGACGCCTTTCACGTGCTGGGTTTCTCCGGCGGTGGTCCCTACGCGCTGGCCTGCGCCCGCGCCATGCCGGGGCGGGTGCGCACCGTGCATCTGGCGAGCAGCCCGGGACCAGCGGAGCTTCCCGGGGTACGATCCGCATTCGGTCTTCAGGACCACGTCATCTTTATCCTGGTGCGCCATGCACCGTGGCTCTTCAGGGCGTTGTTGCGCCTCAGGATGGCGGGCGTGCAGCAGAAGCCGGAGCGCTTCGTGGCGCAGTTTGCGGCAAAGATGGCTACCCAGGACCATGCCCTGCTGACGGCGCCCGACGTTCTGGCGAAACTTTGCGACGACTTGCGGGAGGCTTTACGGCAAGGGACTGCGGGGATGGCTGACGATTTCGCGGTGCTCAACCGCCCCTGGCCCTTCCGCCTGGAGGATATCCGGGTGCCAGTGCATGTCTGGCAGGGTGCACAGGATCATGTGAACAATCTGCAGGTCGGTCTGGCGATGGCTGCACATTTGCCGACGGCGCAGCTCCATCTCCTGGAGTCAGGCTCGCATACGCTGTTGCTGACTCATGCCGCGGAGATCCGCGCGGCGTTGGACCAGGATGCGGCCCTGGCCGCTTCGCAGGGACCCGCTAAATGATACCGGGAACAAGGCAGTACGTGCAGTTGCGGTATTCCTGATAAGCGATCCCGAAGGCATCCGCGAGTATGCGTTCCTCTTTGGCGATTCTCCAGAGGTAGGCCAAAATGACGGGAACGACGATCAGGATGGCTGTAGCCCAGTAGCCAAACGACAGCGCCAACCCAAAAAAACAGAGCAGCGCTCCCGTATAGGACGGATGGCGCACCATGCGATAGGGTCCATGCCGGATCAGCCGGTGTCCGGGCTGAATGGCCAGATCCACGGTGAAATATCTCCTCAACGTCATGATCGCGTAGGTTCGCAACATTAGTCCCGCCATCAGTAACGAAACCCCCACCCGCGGCAGATAAAGCGCGATATGTGGCTCCTGGCGGACTTCCAGCGCCAACACGCAAGCCCAGCTTCCGACGCTGGACAAGATCACGACGTTGAATATTCTTGAAGACCCGCCATCCTGCCTGTTCGCGTTCATGGGGGAACGAAAAAAGTATTCCAGAGATAACTCCAGCAATACCCATGCCGATAACAGCGCCAACAGCAGAACAGCAGATACCATCATTCCTCACCGCCCTTGAGCCGCCTGCGCCGATCACCAGCGATGAAACAGTGTACCATCATATCTCCGCATCCTGAATCCCTGAGATTATCCCGAATGTTGCGACGGCTATTCAACCCCCTGTGCGGTTGCGGATGAGCCACCCAGGCAAGGCGGTGGGGTCGGCAAAACACGTCGCGGCACCGCTGGCATCCAGGCGTTCCGCGCCGTGTACACCACAGAGCACCCCCACCGGCAAGACCCCGGCGGCAACGGCCATTTCCATATCATGCACGGTGTCGCCCACCATGATGGCCGCCGCGGGGGGCAGGTCGTAGTGCTGCAGCAGTTCGTGAAGCATCAGGGGATCGGGTTTGGAGCGACTTTCATCGGCACAGCGGCTGGCGCTGACGCAAGCGGCGAGTCGGGGATGCTCGCCCAGCACCCGATCCAGGCCGCGGCGAGCTTTGCCGGTGGCCACGGCAATCTCATAGCCGGCATCGGCGAGTTGCACCACCGTGTCTTCCACCCCAGGAAAGAGGGGCATTTCACGGACTGGCGTGCCGAAAAAGCACTCCCGGTAACCCTCCAGAATCCGTTCCCGGGTAGTCTTATCCGCATCGGGGGCAAGGGCCGCCAGGGCGTCTTCCAGTCCCAGTCCGATAATTTCCCGGTACTGCTGTGCACCGCGATCCGCCAGCCCTGCATAGGCAAAAGCATGGGCCAGACAGCCGCAGATGGTAGAGATGCTGTCCATAAGGGTACCGTCCCAATCGAAAATGATCAGTCGGCAATCGCTGGGGGGCGGAATCATCCTGCGGATTCCTTACGCAGATGGGTCAGGACAGCCTGCAGATCAGCCGGCAGGGGGGCCTCGATGCGCATGGGTCGGCCGTCCTGCGGGTGGCGGAAGGCCACCAGGGCCGCATGCAAAAAAAGTCGCCGCAGGCCCAGGGCGCGCAGGCGCTGGTTGAAGATCGCATCGCCATATTTCTCATCCCCCGCCACCGCATGCCCTATCGCTTGCAGGTGAACCCGAATCTGGTGCGTACGCCCGGTATCGAGGTCCACCTGCAACAGTACCGCACCGCAGAAATGTTCCAGTGGCAGAAAACGCGTATGTGCAGCCTTACCCTCCACTGGGTCCACCCGCACCATGCGCTCGCCGGACTGCAGGGTGTTCTTGCGCAGGGCCAGACGTACGGAGCGCGCCTTGCCCTGCCAGTCACCCGTCGCCAGCGCCAGATAACGTTTCTCCATGAGGCCCTCCCGCAGGGCTTCATGGAGCGCACGCAGCGCCGAACGTTTCTTGCTGAATATCAGACAGCCGGAGGTGTCGCGGTCCAGGCGATGTACCAGTTCCAGTTCACGGGCATCGGGCCGCAACTGTCGCAATGCCTCGATGACACCCCAGCTCAGGCCCGATCCCCCATGCACGGCCAGCCCGCTGGGCTTGTCCAGCACCAGCAGATGGGTGTCTTCGTAAAGGACAGCGGCCTCCAACTGGCTCTGCAGGTAGGCGGGCAGTACGGCGGGATCACTGGGCACCGCCACCCGCACCGGCGGCAGGCGCAGCACGTCGCCCTCTGCCAGGTGGTAATGCGGCCGCGCCCGCCCTTTGTTCACCCGAACTTCGCCACTGCGCAGGATTTTGTAGATATGGGAGCGCGGCACCCCTTTCATCACCCGCAAGAGAAAGTTATCCAGCCTCTGCCCGGCTTCCGCATCGGTTACCTGCCATTGCCGCACCCCGTTTTCCGCCATTTCCCTGCCTCTGTGCTTTTTTCATTTGCGATTCTATTCTTTTATGGCATATATTTCGACCTGGGACGCTGCGCTTCTCGGAGCGCGGCCCCAATTTCAGCATCGACGGGTAACCCCGTCGGTCCCAATTACAAACGCTGCGCTCCCTGGTGGGCCCCGTGGGCCTGTGGGTTGAGCGCCGGAGAAAGAAGAACTTATGAAACGGATGTTGATTAATGCTACCCACGCGGAGGAGTTGCGGGTGGCTTTGGTAGATGGTCAAAAACTCCTCGATCTGGATATTGAACGCGCGTACCGAGAACAGAAAAAAAGCAATATATACAAGGGCCGAATCACCCGTGTGGAACCCAGCCTCGAAGCCGCCTTCGTCGACTACGGTGCCGAGCGGCATGGTTTTCTGCCCCTCAAGGAGATCGCCAGGGAATACTTCCAGCAGCAGGAACAGGGCCGCAAGCGCATTCAGGATCTGGTGCGGGAAGGTCAGGAAATCATTGTTCAGGTAGACAAGGAAGAACGCTCCAGCAAAGGTGCGGCACTCACCACCTTCGTCAGTCTGGCCGGACGCTATCTGGTACTGATGCCGAACAATCCGCGTGCCGGCGGCGTCTCCCGGCGCATCGAAGGCGAGGACCGCACCCAGATTCGCCAGCACCTGCAACTCCTGGACATCCCCGAAAACATGGGCGTCATCGCCCGTACCGCGGGGATCGGTCAGGAGCTGGAGGCCCTGCAGCGCGACCTGGAATATCTCAAACAGATCTGGCATGCCATCGTCGATACCGCGGCGCCGCGTGCCGCGCCTTTCCTGATTTATCAGGAGGGCAACGTCGTGGTCCGCGCCTTGCGCGATCACTTTTCCGAAGATATCGGCGAGGTGCTGATCGACGAGGAAGGGGCCTACAATGCTGCGGTGCAGTTCATGGGCTCCATGATGCCGAAAATGATGCATCGCCTGAAATACTACGACAACGACGTACCTCTTTTCTCCCGCTATCAGATCGAGCAGCAGATCGAGTCCGCATTCAGCCGCGAAGTGCGCCTGGAATCGGGGGGGGCCATCGTCATCGACCACACCGAAGCGCTGGTGGCCGTCGACGTGAATTCGGGGCGCGCCACCAAGGGCCAGGACATCGCGGAGACCGCATTTCAGACCAACCTGGAAGCCGCGGAGGAGATCGCCCGGCAGATTCGCCTGCGTGATCTGGGCGGGCTCATCGTGGTCGATTTCATCGATATGGAATCCCCCAAACACCAGCGCGAAGTGGAGAACAAACTCAAGGAGGCCCTCAAACTGGATCGGGCACGGGTACAGTTGGGGCGCATCTCCCGCTTTGGCCTCATGGAAATGTCCCGCCAACGTCTGGGCGCCAGTCTGGAGGAAGCCTCTTCCGAGCCTTGCCCGCGCTGCAACGGTACCGGTCAGATACGGGGCTGCGAAGCCACCAGCATGCACGTCCTGCGCCTGCTGTATGAGGAGTGCATGAAAACCGGTGCCGCCGAGGTGGAGTGTCAGGTACCGGTGGATGTGGCCGTCTATCTGCTCAACGAAAAACGCCGCCAGATTCTGGAACTCGAGGCCAAAACAGACACCCGTATTCTGATCATTCCCACGCCGGAGATGGTTACGCCCCATTACCAGATTCAGCGGACGCGCGTGGAGGCCGGCAGCAGCCGGACGGCTCCGGCACCCGGTGGTGAAGGCAACACGCTGCCCGCACGCCCCAGCCGCCCGACAAACGAATCCGCGGCGCTGAGTCCGTTGACCGCTCCGCCACCGCCCGAGGTGTTGCCACCACTGCGCACGTCACCGGCACTCAGCGGCCCGAAAGCGAAAGGTCCCACCAAGGTCGTTCCGCCGGAAGAAGGCATTCTGGCCCGGCTGGTACGGGCGCTGGTATCCCGTTATGTGCCCATTGATGCCGCGACTTTCCTGGCGGAAACCAGTGGTGCCGAGATGGCGGCAAGCACGGAGCAGGCCAGCGAGACCAGCAGCGATGAGCAGGAAAAAGGCGGCGAAGGGCGCAGTGCCCGGCGCCGCCGCCGCGGCGGACGCCGGGCGCGCGCCCGGCGTTCCACCCAGGGTGGAGAGAATGGTGCAGAATCCTCTTCGGCAGAGGAGGAAGTCCCCGAGGACAGCTACACGACAGAGGGATTTCAGGATAACGATCTGCTGGCGGGCCCCGAAGATGACAGCCATGTCCCGGAGGAGCTCGTCTATCCTGGCTCGGTACCTGCCGCCGCCGACTGGCACCAGATGCTGGTCCCCGCCACGACGCGGGCTTCGGTTGCCGATCTGATCGTTGAAAGTGATCCGGCACGGGAGGCAGAAAGCCTGCCCGCAGAGGAGCCCACGTCTTTGACCGTTCAAGAACCGGTCAAAGACGCCACTTGGGAATCCATGCCGGTGGCAATGCGACAGGAGCCCATCCCGGAACCCGTACAGGGTGACTTACTGGCCGTGGAGGCGGCAGAACATGCGGGGGCAGTATCTGTTGCCGCCCCTGGTGAAGCCGAGCAGCAGTCTTTCCCGCTGGGCGACGGCTGAGCAACGGCTACGTCGCGCTACAAACCGGGGCGTAGCAGTGCCTCATTCCCGCCGCCATGTGGTGCCGCCGGGACCGTCTTCGAGGATGACTCCGGCGGCGGTCAATTCCTGCCGGATGGCATCGGCTCCGGCAAAATCACGGGCTTGCCGCGCCGCGGCGCGCGCGGCAATACGCGCATCGATCCAGGACGCGTCCGCGTCGTCGCCGCGAAGAAAACCTTCGGCATCCTGTTGCAGCAAGCCCAACACGCCCGCCAGTTCCCGTAACAGGGTGGCGAGCGGCGCTGCCACCTCACTGCCTTCGTCCCGCAGGCGATTCAGTTCGCGGGCCAGATCAAAAAGCACGGCAAGGGCTGCCGGCGTATGAAAATCATCGCTCATGGCGGTATGGAAACGCTCCCGCCACTCGCTACCCATCTCCGCCACGATTTTAGGCCTGGGCATCCCGCGCAGCGCGGTATAGAGCCGGGTGAGACCCGCCCTCGCCTGCTCCAGCGCCTCTTCCGCATAATTCAATGGGCTACGATAATGGCTGGAGAGAATGAAAAAACGCAGCACTTCGCCGGAATAGCGGGGCATAAGCTCCCGCACCGTGAAGAAATTGTTCAGGGATTTTGACATTTTCTCGTCGTTGATGCGGACAAAGCCGTTGTGCATCCAGTAGTGGGCAAAAGCACAGCCCGCGCCACGGGACTGGGCGATTTCATTCTCATGATGCGGGAACTGCAGGTCGGCACCGCCACCATGTATATCAAAGGCGCAGCCCAGGGTATCGGCGGACATGGCAGAGCACTCGATATGCCAGCCCGGCCGCCCCTCTCCCCACGCTGAAGGCCAGGACGGCTCGCCGGGCTTGGCCGCTTTCCACAGGGCAAAATCCAGAGGATCGCGTTTGTCTTCGCCGACCTCGACCCGCGCACCCGACGTCAACTCGTCAATGGACTTGCCGGACAGACGGCCATACTCCGGAAAGCTGCGCACCGCATAGTACACATCACCATTGGCCGCCACATAGGCATGCCCTCTATGGATGAGTTCGCCGATCAGGGTTTGCATGGCACCCACATGCTCCGTCGCCCGCGGTTCCAGATCAGGTCTCCGGCAGAGCAACGCCGCCTCATCTTCGTGCATGGCGTCGATGAAACGTGCCGTGAGGGACTGAATGGACTCGCCACACTCCAACGCCCGATGAATGATCTTGTCGTCGATATCAGTGATATTGCGAACGTAGGTCACCTCGTAGCCGCGCTCACGCAGATAGCGCACCACCGTATCAAAGGTGACCATGACCCGGGCATGACCGAGATGACAGAAGTCGTATACGGTCATCCCGCAGACATAGAGTCCCACATAATTGGGGCGCAGTACCTCTAGCGGCGTTTTACGGCGGCGCAAGGTGTCAAAGAGGGTCACTACGGGCAGATTGGTCATAGGGTGGTCTCGACAGGCGTTGAGGGGCGTTGGGCAGCGGTATGGAGACGCGCCAGAGCGCGCTCTTCGCCGATGAGGGGGAGGAGCACCGCCAGCTCCGGGCCGTGGGTGAGCCCGGTGAGTGCGGCGCGCAGGGGCATGAACAACGCCTTGCCGCGATACCCGCTAGCCTGCTGCAGGGCCTTTGTCCAGCGCCGGTGGTCTCCACCCGACGCCTGCAGCGTCGCCTGAGCGACGGACCAGAACTCAGGACTGACTCCGATGATGGCCTCGACCGCGTCCGCAGCCAACGCGGGAGCGCCGAAACAGCGCTCGGCCCAATCCAGGGCATCGCCAGGCAGCAGGATATTGGCACGCACCGCCGCCACGAAAGGCATTTCCAGCCCTATCGGCACCTTACCCCGCAGCAGTGGCGCCAGCCAGCTCCAGACGGCGGTCTCGTCCAGCGACTGCACCGCTTCGTGCTGCCAGTGCTGCAACTGCACCATATCAAAATGGCCAGGCGCCCGGCTGATCTGGTTCAGCGAAAAACCCTGCGCCAACGCCCTGCTATCCAGAAAGCCCGTCGCGCTGTAATGATGACCCAGACGGGCGAGGTAGTTGCGCAGCGCCGCGGCCAGATAACCGTCCTTGCGCAAATCACGCAGGCTGACAGCCCCGTATCGTTTGGACAGGGGCTGACTGTCGGCCCCAAGCAACAAAGGCAGGTGCCCATAAGCGGGAACCGGTAAACCCAGCGCCTGCAATATCAGAATTTGCCGGGGCGTATTGGTCAGATGATCCTCACCGCGCAAAACCAGATTCACCTCCATCAGCGCATCGTCGACCGCATTGGCGAAAAAAAACGCCGGGCTACCGTCGCTGCGACGGATGACAAAATCCCCCAGATCGGCCAGCGCATAATGTCGCTCGCCCCAGACCAGATCCGGCACCGTGAGGGTGCCCTGATCCGGCACCCGGAACCGCAGGGTAGGCAATAACCCGGCAGCCTCGCGCTCGGCCCGCGCGGCGGCGCCGAGGTGACGGCAGCGCCCTCCATAGCGTGGCGCGTTTCCGGCGGAGCGCTGCACGGCGCGCTCCGCGGCCAGTTCGTCGGCGCTGCAATAGCAGGCATAGGCCTGTCCGCTGGCCTGCAAACGGGCATAGTACTGGTCATAGACGGCCAGACGCTCCATCTGCCGGTAGGGGCCGTGATCGCCACCCCGATCCGGACCTTCGTCCCAGTCGATGCCGAACCACCGCAGATCTTCCAGCAGTGCCCTCTCATAGATCTCGGGGGAACGCTGCTGATCTGTATCTTCCAGACGCAAAATGAATGTTCCACCCGCGCCACGCGCCGCCAGCCAGGCGAAAAGGGCTGTGCGGGCATTGCCAAGGTGCAGGTAACCGGTGGGGCTGGGTGCAAAGCGACTCTTCAGATTCATGGTGGTATAGTATTGCGCCATCGGCCGCATCGCAATGCAAAAGCCGGGATAGGATACTTCGCAAAGTGCAGGCCAGAATGCACTTTGCGAAGTACTCATACACACGGAAAGAAACGGAATGGCTCAAGCTAATACCCCGCGCGCGCGCTCCAGGCAACCGAGGCGCCACCATTATGGACGCTGGATTTTACTGATCATCCTGCTGATTCTGATCAATATCGGGATCGGTGTCGGAATTTATGTCTACCGCATCTGGCAGACTCTACCGCCTGTCCACGAACTCAAGGAATGGCGTCCGGATGAACCCTTGCGGATATATGCCGCGAACGGCGCGCTGCTGCAGGAGGTCGGCCCTCAGATGCGCTATGCGCTGCCACTCGACCAGATTCCGGCCCGGTTGCAGGAAGCCTTCATATCCGCCGAAAACGCCCGTTTCTACAGTAACAACCCGCTGTATTATCCGGTCAGTTATCCCGGGATTCTGCGTGCCGCGGTGGTGGACGTCATTCATATGGCGCCGATGCAGGGTGCCAGCACCATCCCGGAGCAGGTGGCCCGGAACTTTTACCTGACTCCGCAAAAAACCATTTCCCGGAAGATCGCGGAAATTCTCCTAGCATACAAACTCGCCGCTCATTTTACCCATAAGCAGATTCTTGAACTTTATCTGAACAAGATTTATCTCGGGCAAGGGGCCTACGGCGTGCAGGCAGCGGCCCGGACCTATTTCGGAAAAGGCGTCAGTGAACTGACCCTGGGGGAAATGGCCACCATTGCCGGCCTACCGCCGGCACCTTCGGTCTTAAACCCCGTAGTGAATCCCGATCTCGCCAGGAGGCGCCGCGGCTATGTGCTCAAACGCATGGAAAAGCTCGGCTATATTTCTGCGGATGAGGAGGTGAAGGCCAATGCGGAACCCATTCTCTCACGCTATCATGCCGCAGCCAGCAATGGCGCGCCCTACGTCACCGACTGGATCGCCAGTTGGCTCACCCAGCAATTCGGCAGCGATTTCACCTACCGTTCCGGCCTCAAGGTGTATACCACCATCGTGCCGCAAGATCAGGAAGCGGCAAATGAGGCGATTGCCGTGGGTCTGGAAAACTACGATATGGGGCTCTCCAGCATGGACCCCAAAAGCTACCGCGGCCCCATCGCACGTCTCAGCGGGGCTGCACTGCAGGCGGCTCTCGCAGGCAAGCGGCCTGACATATTGCCACCACATGACCCGGCCAACCTCAAATGGGGCGTAGTGGTCGGCGCCGACGCCAAAAGCGCCACGGTCTCTCTGGAAGGCACAAAAACGGTCACACTGACCCTGCGCGACGTCAACTGGGCACGCCCCCGTGTGGGCGCACCCATGCCGCGTACGGTAAGCGCGGTCCTGCACAGCGGCGATCTGATCTGGCTACGCCCTTATGTCAACGCTGTCACGGCTGGGGCTGGCCAGGAATGGGGAGCCAATGTCTGGTCCTCGGCCGGGAAGAACGCGGGCTGGCAGCTTTCACAAATTCCCCAGGTACAGGGCGCCCTGGTCAGTTTGGACAGTCGCACCGGGGCCATCCACGCCCTGGTGGGCGGCTTCAGCTATGAACTCAGCCATTTCGATCGCGCCGTGTTTGCCTACCGGCAACCCGGATCGGGCTTCAAGCCGTTCGTCTACGCCGCAGCCATGGATGCGCCGGCCCTGCTGGCTTCCGGCAAGAATACCTACATGACGCCCCAGACCCCGATTCCGGACACCCCCCTGTCCATCACCCTACCCACCGGGCAGGTCTATGTACCGACCAACTACAGCAACCAGTTCTCCAATACGCCCATCCCGGTATGGTCGAACCTGGCTTACTCCCACAACGTGCCCAGTGTGCGCATCCTGATGGATATCGGCATTCCCTACGCAGCGCAGTATGTGCAACGCTTTGGTTTTCCGGCAAAGCAGGTGCCTCAGGTGCCGTCCATGGTGCTGGGGGCGGGGGACTATAGCCCCCTGCAACTCGCTCGCGCCTATGCGGTCTTCTCCAGTGGCGGTTTTTTGCCCAAGCCCTATCTCATCACCAGAATCGTCAACAGTCGTGGCACACAGATCTCCCTGCTCAACTGCCCCATGGGCTATACTCCGCCCCCCCAGCAGACGGCCATACCCCCCGGGGTGGCCTACCTGTTGACCGAAATGATGCAGCAGGTGATCAAAATTGGGACCGGTGTCGCCGCCCAGAGTCTCGGGCGCAATGACATCGCCGGCAAAACCGGCACGACCAACCACGAAAACAACGCCTGGTTCAACGGGTTTAGCCCACGCATCACTACCAGCGTCTGGGTGGGCTACGACGACAACCGCACCATGGGCCGCTGGGCTGCGGGTGCGCGGGAGGCGTTGCCGATCTGGATTCACTATATGCGGACGGCAATGGCGGGCAGCCCGTCTACCGGATTCTTTCGGCCGCCCTCGGTGACCGGCCCGACCATCAGCGGTGGCAGCAATATCATTGGCGTCAGTGATTATCTCGCCGGATATCCGCCCGTTGCCGCGCCCACAGCGTCAACGACAAGCGGCGCGGGAACGGATATCGGCGACAGACTGATGAACACCATCAAGAGCCTTTTCTGAGTGGATAACCCACGCAAAGCGCCCGCTGCGGCCTGGCGCCACCCCTTCTGGTCCACCGCCCGGAAATCCTGCGTGGGCACGGCGCTGGGCAGCGGAAAAATCTGGTTTACCACGGGCAGGGGGATTGTCACCGAAGTCTTTTACCCGCGTATAGACATCCCTCAGACGCGCGACCTCGGCTTCATCGTTGCCGATGATCAGGGCTTCTGGCAGGAACTGAAGGGCCTGCCAGAACCCCAACTGGAGATGGAGGACCCCCTCGTTCCTCTGCCTGTCATCCACCATCATCACGACCGCTTCGACTTCACCCTGAAAATCTGCGCGGACCCGGAACGTGACGTGCTCCTGCTCGACTTCCATCTGAAGGGCGATGCCGCGCTGCGGCCCTATCTGCTCTGCTCCGCACGTCTCGGTGAGGATGCCGAAAACAACTGCGCGTGGGTGGGTGATTGGGAAGGCCGGCCAGTACTCTGGGCAGAACAGGGACCTTTTGGCCTGGCACTCGCCTGCCGCAATGCCGACGGCTATCCGGCACTGGAACGCTGCACGGTGGGCGAAGTGGGTACCAGTGATCTCTGGCAGGATTTTCATCAGAACGGACGGATGCAGTGGGCCTATCAGGAGGCCGGACCAGGTGAGGTGGCCCTGGCGGGTCGTCTGCCACAGCAGGGCACGCTGGCACTGGGTCTTGGCACGAGCAAGGAAGCAGCCGCTACCAACGCCTGGTCCTCCCTGGCCGAGGGCTTTCAGAGCCGCGCGGCGGATTACAGCGCTGGCTGGAATGCCTGGCACCAACGCCATCCCACCCAGCACCACTGCGTCAGCAAACTGCCGGCGGCGGCTAAAACCCTGTACGCGCGCTCCACCAACATTCTCAAGGTACATGAGGACCGTACCTTCCCCGGCGCAATGGTGGCCAGTCTCTCGGTGCCCTGGGGCGAGTCCAGCGACAGTCGCGGCGGCTATCATCTGGTCTGGTCCCGGGATCTGGTGGAAAGCGCAGGGGCCCTGCTCGCTTTCGGGGCCACCACCGAGGCGCGACACGTACTGACCTATCTCATCAGCACCCAACAGGCCGACGGGCACTGGTTACAGAATCAATGGCTGGGCGGTAAACCCTTCTGGCAAGGGGTGCAGCTCGATGAAACGGGATTCCCGGTGCTCCTTGCCTCGGCATTGCGCGAGGCGCAGATGCTGGAGAACGTAGCCGTCACCGACATGATCACCCGTGCCTTGCACTTTATCGTCCACGAGGGGCCGGTGACTGGGCAGGACCGCTGGGAGGAAGATGGCGGCGTCAATCTTTTCACCCTCGCAGTGGCCATCGCCGCACTGGTGGAGGGTGCCGGCTTCCTTGGCGGGAAGGACGCTGACTGTGCCCTGATGCTGGCCGATTACTGGAATGCACGACTGGAGGAATGGACCTTTGCGCGCGATACCGGCCTTGCCAAACGCTTTCAGGTACCCGGTCACTACGTCCGCATCATCCCGGAGGATATCCTGGTGCAGGATGGCGCCCAGAAGGAGTGGGTACTGATCAAGAACCGTGCCCATGATCCACACTTGTCCGCTGGCGAACAGGTCGGCAACGACTTCCTGCAACTGGTGCGTTACGGCCTGCGCAGCGCGGATGATCCGCACGTCACCGCCTCGGTCAAGGTCATGGATGGACTGCTCCGGACGGACACCCCCTGCGGCCCGGTCTGGCACCGCTACAACGGCGACGGTTACGGGGAACATGCCGATGGAAGCCCCTTTGATGGTACCGGCATCGGTCGTGGCTGGCCTTTGCTGGTAGGGGAACGGGGCCATTACGCCCTCTCCGCCGGCGAAGACGCCCTGCCCTACATCAATGCCATGGCGGCCATGACCGGCAACGGTGGAATGCTGCCGGAACAGGTCTGGGAGTCCGACGCCATACCGGAGAAAGGTCTGTTCCCCGGCCACCCCAGCGGCTCGGCCATGCCCCTGGTCTGGGCCCACGGTGAGTTCATCAAGCTGTGCCACAGCGCTGCGCAGGGCCACCCTGTGGACCGCCCGGCGCAGACCTGGAAGCGTTATCAGGGCAGAGCCCCGAAGATCGACTACCGGATCTGGCGCCTGCGCCAGCGGCCGCGTCAACTGCCAGCAGGGCAGGAACTGCGGGTGTTGTTGCAGGCGCCATTCACCGTACACTGGGGCAGCAACGGCTGGCAGGCAATACAGGATACCGAGTCGGAAGACTGGGGTCTCGGCCATGTCGCCACCCTGCCGGTGCAGAAATTGCCGGTCGGGGACAGCGTACAGTTCACCATCCTCTGGCGCGACAGTGGCCACTGGCAGGGCGAGGATTTTCATATCGATATTGTCGGAGGTGGCGCATGATCAGTCTGGACTTGCAGGGCCGGCGGGCGCTGGTCACGGGTGGAAGTGGCGGCCTCGGACGCGCCATTGCCGAGACGCTGGCTGCGGCCGGGGCACAGGTGGCAGTGCATTACCGGAAAGGTCTGGACGAAGCCGAGGCGGTGGTCGCGGCCATCCAGAAGCGGGGCGGCAAGGCTCAGCCTTTTCAGGCCGATGTGGCTGATCCTGCGGCCGTGGAGAAGCTGCTGCAGGAAATCGAATCCGCCTTCGGCGGCCTGGATATTCTCGTCAACAATGCCGGTATGGATGGTCCGCGCGCCAGCGTCGGCGATGATGATCCTCAGGTATGGGAAAAGGTCCTTGCCGTCGATCTCATGGGCCCCTACTACTGCGCCCGTGCCGCCATTCCACGTATGGAGAAGGCCAAACGCGGGGTGATCATCAATATCACCTCCGTGCATGAGTTTATTCCCTGGGAAGGCTACAGCGCCTATACCAGCGCCAAGGCAGGTCTGTCCATGTTCACCAAGACCCTCGCCCAGGAAACGGCGGATAAAGGTATCCGGGTCGTGGCCATTGCCCCCGGTGCCATCCAGACACCCATCAATCAGTCGGTCTGGAGTGACCCGCAGTCCCTCAAAGACCTGAATGAGAAAATCTCCATGGGTCGTCTCGGCAATCCCGAGGAGATTGGCAACGTGGCGGCCTTTCTCGCCAGTGATCTGGCCAGTTACATTACCGGCGCTACCCTTGCGGTGGATGGCGGGATGCTGATTTACCCCGAGTTTCGCCACGGCGGCTGAACATGGCTGCCGATGTCATCATCGGCAGCGGATCCTTCGGTTCAGGTCCCCTGCAACAACTGATTTCACTGAACGGCATGGATACCTTCTCGGCCCTGTGGGCCGTACCCCCTGTTCTGGCTGGCGCGGCGCAACAGCCGGCCGCCAATAAAATCCGAAGATGGTGTATAATACAACCCTGCGCCATGTTGCTTTCAGCGGCCTCGCCCGTGCTACAACCGCCCCACTAACCACATCGCCCACGTTCCTTGCTGGCAGGAAGGGATATCGCACAGGCGGACACTGTTCTGCTGGAAAGGAGAAACGGAGATTGGCAACACGCCCCAAAAAGTGGGCCCGGTCCAGCCGCGGTCGAAGGGCGATTTTCGGCATCCTCGCCGTGCTGCTCACAGCCATTGCCGTGGGTATAGCCCTCCATCTGCCGGTTCGTCCACGGAGTATCGGCGCGCCGCTGGTGACACCGAAACCCGCCGGGCCGATGCCCGCCCAACGTGCCGTGGACCTGGGGTCTTATGGCGTCACCATTACGGATCATGCCGGGCAAATCCATGTCCTGACCATTCATCCGGTGGCCGTCCTGCAGGGCGATGGCCCCTGGAAGAGCCTTCTCCCACTGCAGGGACAACTGGATGCGCGTATCGCCAACCCCTTCATGGCGTTTCCGGACCTGGTCGGCGTCACCGACTCCACCTCAGCCAGGGCTGCGCTGGAGCAACAAATCCAGAGAAATATCGCACCGTTGCTGAACGGTGCGGAATCAGGCTGGAAAATCGTCAGGATAGAATTGCATCCGGCACTGCGGCCCCCACCCCCGGAGATTCATGACGAGGCAAAAGGCACCCAATGAAATACCTGGGCCGTTTGAATCCCCACGATCCACTCTACGCGTATCTCAATGGGCAGATATTTCCACGACCAGACCGTGGGCAGGGCTCCAGTCGGTTTCGGGTATTTCAATTTCCGGCTTCCAATGCGGTTTTTCTCTATGAGGAAACCCATTCACAACAGAAAGTGATCGGCAAGTTCTTCAACCGTATCCATAAGGACCCGCAACAGGCCTGGGACCGGGCGCACAACGAATGGCGGCATATGCATCTGCTGCGCGAACTGGGTTTCCAGACCGAACGCCTGTATATTCCGCAGCCCCTGGGAATTTCACGGGATATCAACAGCGTCCTCATCGAGGAATTCTGTCCTGGGCAATCCCTCTCCAGGGTCATCGGAGAGAGTATTGAACACAACGATGCGGAGTTATTATATGCCCGCCTCACGGACCTCGGCTATTTCCTTGCCAAATTGCATAACCGGACAGCCCGCGTTGAGACCGCATGCTTTGATGCCCAATTTGCCTATTTCGACAAGATCATGGCGCGCCTGCAGAGACGCCAGCGGATATCCACTCATCAGACCGGAGAACTCCTTCATTACCGGGAGCGCTGGCAATATATGGGCTGCATGTGGGCGGACCGGCAGGTGCTGATCCATGGCGACGCCACGCCCTCCAATTTTCTCTTCGCAGCCCATCGGCGTACGATTGCCATCGATCTGGAACGGATGCAATTTGCAGATCGCGCGTATGATCTCGGCATGATCGCGGGAGAACTGAAACATCACTTCATGCGCAGCACCCATCATGGGGAGCATGCCGAACCATTTATCGGCCATTTTCTCTGGGAATACAGCACCCATTTTCCGGATTGTCATGCCGCTTTCGCGTCGATTACCGAACGGATCCCCTTTTACATGGGCATGACCCTGTTACGCATTGCCCGCAATTCCTGGCTTGACTGGCGTTACAGTCAGGCCCTGATCCACGAAGCCACTCACATTCTGCGGAGATAACACCATGTCCATACGCGCCGTATTTTTCGATCTTTATGGTACCCTGATCAACATTGAAACCAACGAGGAATTGGAGGAGATTTATCGTGGCATATCCCATTATCTCACCTATCACCGGGTCTTCATGAACCGGCGTGAGGTCCGCGAACGCTACTTTGCGATCCTGAAAGAAGGAAAACGCCAATCTGCGGAAAGATATCCGGAAATCGACGTCGAGGCGATCTGGCACACGTTGCTCGTCCAGGAAAACAGCAAACCCCTCAAAGGCCGGGGGAAACTGGCCAGAGAGCTGGCTCGCCTGCATCGTGGTCTCTCCCGCACCCGCCTGGAGCGTTACGACGGTGTCAAACGTATCCTGAAAAGTGTTCAGGAAAGCTACCGGATGGCGACTGTTTCCGACGCGCAACGCTGCTTTGCACTCCCCGAAATGCGCGCGCTGGGTATCAAGAAATATTTCGACGTGCGGGTTATTTCCGGTGACTACGGCTATCGCAAACCAGATCCCCGATTATTCGCTATGGCCGCAGAGCAACTGGAGGTGGCTCCCCATGAAACCATCTATGTCGGCAATGATATGTATCGGGATATTTATGGCGCCCAACAGGCGGGTATGAAAACCATTTTTGTGGACTCCAATCAGGGCAGCAAATCCTATAACGACGTAGCGCCCGATTATTATGCGCGAGATCTTTATCAGGTACTGGATGGCATCGGGTTTCTCTCACAGAAACATGCGGATGGCGATGACTGATTACTATTTTATCCTCGCCGTCAAAGCGCGTGGCAGCTTCCCCCTGAGTGCAGTCATTTTGACACCTCCGGATTGCCAAGCCGATACCCAACCCCTTTTTCGGTTACCAGATATTGTGGCATTCCGGGATCATCCTCAATCTTCTCCCGCAATCGTTTGATATATAATCTTACATAGTGGGCCTGATCGCTACTGTGCTCTCCCCATACTGCGCCGAGAATTCGTCGATACGACAATATCCGCCCCTGATTCATTACAAAAAGGTGGAACAGTTGATATTCCTTGGGTGTCATCGGAATAGGCACCCCGCTCTTGCGAAGGGTATGGGTGAGATCATCCAGCTCCAGAACGCCAATGACCCAATGGGAAGATTCAGCGGATGAACCCACTGGTCGTCGCCGCAAATGCGCGCGCAGGCGCGCGAGCAGCTCGCCAATGGTAAACGGCTTGGTCAGATAATCGTCGGCGCCGCTATCGAGGGCCTGTACCTTGTCAGCCTCGCTTCCACGCGCAGAGATGATGATGATCAATGCCTGCTCCCCTCCGTGGTCGCGTATTCGACGGATTAATTCCTGCCCATCCCCATCCGGCAAACCCAGGTCCAGCAGAATCAAAGCGAATGGCCGACCTTCCTGGATTTGTCGTTTTTCCCAAGCCTTCCAGGCATCTTTCAGCGTGGTTTCCCAGTACAGGCGATATCCGGGTTCACGGTCCATCGCCGCCTGTAGAAACCCGCCAATACTCGGGTCATCCTCCACCAACAGGATATCCAGATCGCCTTCGTGTATGTTTGTCACGGCTTAATCTCCGTCAGACGGCATAGGCGGCTCAGGCTCCCGAGGTACGGTAAAACAAAACACCGCACCACGCACTGCGACCCGGTTACGCACCCATATGCGTCCGCCATGCAACTCTATAATAGCAGCACAAATGGCGAGGCCCAGTCCGCTGCCACCCAGCCCATGGGGCGGTTTGACCTGACTGAAACGAAGAAATATCTCCTCTTCGCGGCCGGGTGGTACGCCAAAGCCGTGGTCAATGACGCAAACGGTAATCTCGGCATCGTTCGCATAGGCTTCCACTTCGATGGCGCGGTCACTCGGGCTATATCTACAAGCATTTTCCAGGAGGTTAGTGAGCACTTGCACCATGAGTTGCGGATCCACGAGGAGCAATGGCAAGTCTTTGGAGATCCGTGTCTGAAAAGGACGACCAGTGCATACGGCCTTAACCTGATCGCGTGCGGTGACCAGCAGATCTTCCAGGGGAGTCCATTCTTTTTTTAGATGGAGTCGCCCGGACTGCAATGCGGCCATGTGCAGAATGCGGTCCACGGTATGTTCCATCTTTTGGGTTTGCTCGCGAATATTCTCGAGGAGATCATGCTCATCGGCAGTCAAGCCCTGCGCATTGCGAGAAAGTGTCGTCGCTGTGCCCAGTACACCGGCCAAGGGCGTCCGGAGGTCATGGGAAACGGCGCCTAAAAGCGCATTTTGTAATTGCTCGACGCGCAAACGGACATCGGCTTCGGTACGTTGAAGAGAAGCTTGCACCGAATCCAGAGCCACCGCGATGAGTCGCGCTACTGTTTCGAGAAAGCGCAACCAGTCTGCAGGAGCCCGACGCAGGTCGAGATCCGACAGCATCATGACCCCCAGCGCGCGCTCGCCGGACAACATGGGCATAAACAGTGCCGGAATATCCGCCAGCGTGTCGGTGCTCATCCCGGCATTCTTTTTGTTCAGAAAGCTCCACCGGGCGGCAGCCCGCAAGTTGCGTTGTGGCGCTTCCAGTTCGGTGGTCGCCGGAAACATCTGCAAATGCAAGGGACCACCCGCGTTGTCCGCCAGCGGCATCCAGAATGCGATCGTAATACCCAGGGTCTGGTGCAGCTTCTCGATGCTGGCGTTCAGAATCCCGTCGACGCCACGGGCATTGCTGAGCGCTTGAACCAGTTGATAGAGATTGCGGGCACGTCGCTCGCGGATCCGGGCCATCAGTTCCTGCTCGCGGGATCGCGCCACCAGTTGGCTGATGAGCAGGATCAGAGACAGGATCAGCGCAAAATAAGCAAGCGAGCCCACCGTAGTTGGCAAACCGCGATCCAATCCAAACGAGTAGTAACTAATCACGGCGGCAATGAACGTGATGAGGGATGGCCAGCGGCCGTACATCAGGGCAGTACCCACCGCGCCCAACATGTAGAGCATGAACATCCCCGCAAAACCCAGGTAAGCCCCCAGGGACCAGGCTAGACCGCTTAAAGCGAGACCTATTGCCCCGCTGATCACAAAGGCGCGATTGCGAGTGCTGCGGCGCAGGGGCGTGTCTACAATACCAAGGTATTGTTGATTCCGCAGGCGTCGATCCTCGGGAATGGCTTTGTTCACTGGTAGCGGGTGAATGACCACATCGATGCCGCGCTCGCTGTTCAACAGATGCGCCGTCAAAGAACCGGGCCACCACCAGAGGAATTTGCGCAGGCCCTGCGTCTGTCCCAGTACAATCTGGGTGACGTCGCGCAGCCGCGCATAAGCCAAGACCTCCGCGCCGATATTTACTCCGGTCAGACGTGCGGTTTCCGCACCCAAACTTTCCGCAAGATGCAGGTGATTCCATATCCAGGCCTGGGTCTGGGGTTTCTGCAGCAGGCCACGCGGCGTGTCCACATGAATCACCAGCCAGTCGGCCCGTTGGGCGGTCGCCAGATGATACGCCGCGCGCACCAGATGCTCATCTTCCGGGCGGCCACTCACGGCTACCAGCAAACGATCCCGGCTACCGCTACGTCGCCCCTCCTCCGGATTCTGTTGATGAAACTGCCGCAACTCCAGATCAACCCGGTCTGCTGCCAGTCGCAATGCCAATTGCCTCAGGGCGATGAGGTTGCCTTTACGGAAAAAATGCGTCATCGCGCGCTGACCGCGATCGCCCAGGTACACCTTGCCCTCCTTCAGCCGTTGCAAAAGATCCTCGTCACTGATATCTACCAGGATCACTTCATCTGCCTGCTGAATGATCTGATCCGGCAGGGTCTCCTGAACCTGTATCCCGGTAATCTGCTGGACGACTTCGTGAACGCTCTCCAGGTGCTGAACATTCACGGTGGTCGCCACGGAAAGACCCGCATCCAGCAGTTCCTCCAGATCCTGCCAGCGCTTCTTGTGGCGAGAGCCGGGGGCATTGCTGTGGGCCAGCTCGTCCAGCAGGAGCAGTCCGGGACGGCGGGCAAGGGCCGCATCCAGATCAAACTCTTCAAGCACAACGTTTTTATAGGGAATATGCACTCGCGGTAACGCCGGCAGGGCATCAGCCAACGCTTGAGTTTCACTGCGCTGGTGAGTTTCGACGACGCCCACCAAAACGTCCACCCCCTTGGCCATCTCCTGCTGCCCGTAGCGCAGCATGGCGTAGGTCTTCCCGACACCCGGCGCGGCACCAAAAAAAACCTTGAGCCGGCCGCGCTGGCGCGCCTGCTCCTCCTGCTGCACCTGTGCCAACAGGGCATCCGGATCGGGTCGTCCGTCTTTGCGATCTTCAGTCGACATCTGCTATTACCAGGTACAGAGTGCCACTGTACATAATGCTCCTTGGTTGTCGCGCCTTCCCGCATTTGAGCATAAGCCAAAGCCCGGTCATTACCAAGCAGGTTAACGCCACCGTTATCGGCAATGCGTAGATTTCTTCTCTTATAGAGAATTTATAGGTGATTTATATGGAATTTATAGATGGAATCTTGCTAGGCTTTCTGGCGGTTACATTATGAATACGTGCGAGACATTGCCTCGCGCACACCACGGAGGCTACATGGAACTTATATACCTCTTGATTATTATTGGTTTTTTCCTGGCATCCATAGGGGTTGTTGAGCTATTGGATCGCCTGAGGAGCATAAAATGAACGCGTTCGTGTGGATAGGCCTCGGACTGGGCGCCATGCTTTTCATCTATCTTCTGGTATTCCTGATCAATCCGGAGCGGTTCCTATGATATCCACCATCATACTGACAGCCGCGGTTCTGTCGTTGACCATTCTACTGGCATTACCTCTGGGCCGCTATATGCATCGCGTTTACTCTGGCGATCGATTCTGGGCGACACGCCTGATGGGTCCCGTGGAGCGGGGACTATACCGCATCACCGGCGTCTCGGCAGACCAGGAAATGGGCTGGAAACGTTATGCCATCGCCCTGTTGATCTTTAACCTCATCGGTGGCGTTTTCCTCTATGCCTTGTTGTTGGCGCAAGGTGCGCTGCCCCTGAATCCTTTACACTTTGCCGGCGTCCAGGGTGGCTCCGCTTTCAATACCGCAGCGAGCTTTACCACCAATACCAACTGGCAGGATTACTCCGGCGGCTCGACCATGAGTTATCTCTCGCAGATGCTGGGCCTGACCGTGCAGAATTTCCTCTCGGCGGCGACGGGTATCACCATCGTCCTGCCCATCATTCGCGCTATCGCCCGTCATAAAACCAAGGAACTCGGAAATTTCTGGGTCGACATGACCCGCACCGTTCTCTACGTGCTGCTCCCCCTCTCCGCGCTCCTTGCATTGATTCTCATGGAACAGGGCGTGGTGCAAACCCTCACCGGCGAGGTGCGGGCGGATCTTGTTGCACCCTTTGTATCCGGCGGTAAGACCATTCTTCAGCAGATAATGCATGTGGGACCGGTAGCCTCTCAAGAAGCCATCATGATGCTCGGCAACAATGGGGGCGGTTTCTTCAATATGAACGATGCCCATCCTTTCGAAAATCCCACGGGCTTCACCAACTTCCTGGAAATGGTGGCCATGATTCTCACCCCCTCCGCGCTGGTGTTCATGTTTGGGCATATGGCCCAGGCCAGGCGCACGGCATGGGCCATCATGATTTCCATGCTGGTGCTCTTTATCCCGCTGACCCTCGTAAGTCAGCACTATCAACTGGCTGGAAATCCCGTGCTTACCCAGTTGGGGATCACCCAGGCCAACACCGCGGGTCTTGCCGGTGGTGGCAATATGGAGGGGATGGAGGACCGCATCGGTTCTGGCGCGACCGCGCTGTTTGCAACGATTGCCACCGCGACCTCTACGGGGGCCGCTAACGGTGCCTACGATTCCATGATGCCGTTGTCCGGGGGCGTAAACCTTTTCCTGATGCAACTGGGTGAGGTCGCGTTTGGCGGTGTCGGTTCCGGTCTCGCTACTTTCCTCGCCTTCATGATTTTTGCGGTTTTTCTCGGTGGTCTCATGGTGGGGCGCACACCGGAGTTTCTCGGCAAGAAGATCGAGTCCTTTGAAATAAAAATGACCTCTCTCTCCATTCTGGTCATGCCGTTGCTGGTGCTGATCGGTACGGCCCTTGCCGTCACCACGGTGGCGGGCCGGGCCGGTGTATTCAATCCCGGGGCGCACGGTTTCAGCGAGATGCTCTATGCCGTGACGAGCCCTGCCAACAACAATGGCAGCGCATTCGGCGGTTTGAGCAGTAACACCCGATTCTACAATCTGCTTACCGGCATGTGCATGTTGCTGGGGCGGTACTGGACCTATATGCCATTGCTGGCGCTGGCGGGTGCCCTGGTCGAGAAAAAGAAAATCCCCGCTGGATCGGGAACGCTGACGACTTACACGCCTATTTTCATTGGCCTGACGGTCGGCGTCATTCTTCTGGTCGGCGCGCTCAACTTCTTTCCGGCCCTGGCGCTGGGTCCGATTGCAGAGCAACTGGCACCCATCAGCACCCTGACTCACTGAGGAATCATATTCATGGAATCCACTCATCATAAACATGCGGCATCTCCGATCAACTGGAAGGATCAGGGCCGGGGTGCGCTGTGGGACAGCTTCAGCATGCTCTCGCCGCGTCGCCAGTTGCGCAATCCGGTGATGTTCGTCGTCTATATCGGCTCCTGGCTGCTGCTGGCCCTCTTTTTTCACGATCTGATCGTGCGTAACGACGAGGCGCTCTTTACCGGCGTGATCGACCTGTGGCTCTGGCTCACACTGATTTTTGCCAATTTTGCAGAAGCGCTGGCCGAGCGTCAGGGCGAGGCCCAGGCCAACAGCCTGCGGCAGAGCCGGCAGGAAGTCACGGCCAAAAAGCTCCCCAAACCGGTACGTGATGCGCCCTATAAGGAGGTTCCCGGCGCCAGCCTGCGCAGCGGCGATTTCGTCCTGATAGAAGCGGGAGACCTCGTCCCCACGGACGGCGAGGCGGTGGCCGGGGTCGCCGCCGTCGATGAAAGCGCCATCACGGGCGAGAGCGCGCCCGTCATCCGCGAAAGCGGTGGGGATCGTAGCGCGGTCACCGGTGGTACCCGGGTGATCTCGGACTGGCTCGTCATCCGGGTGACCCAGGAGGCAGGACACACCTTCCTCGACAAAATGATCGCCATGGTGGAGGGGGCGTCGCGACGCAAAACCCCCAACGAAATCGCCCTGAGCATCCTGCTGGTGGTGTTGACGCTGGTCTTTCTCGTGGTTACCGTCACCCTTTTTCCATTTTCCTGGTACAGCGTACATTATGCCAGCCACTCCGGATCAGTGATCAGCCTGACGGTGCTGGTCGCCTTGCTGGTCTGCCTGATTCCCACCACCATCGGAGCACTGTTGCCCGCTATCGGTATTGCCGGTATCGTGCGGTTGCTGCAGAGTAATGTGGTGGCGACTTCCGGGCGCGCCATCGAGGCGGCGGGGGACGTAGATGTGCTGCTCCTCGATAAAACCGGCACCATTACCTACGGCAACCGATCCGCAACGGCGTTTTACCCCGTTTTAGCCATCACTCAGGAAACCCTCGCGCAAGCGGCCCGCCGCGCCTCTTTGGCCGATGATACGCCGGAGGGCAAAAGTATCGTGGCTCTTGCCGACAAGCATTACCCGCAAAGCCGGGAAACCTTGCCACCGGAAGCCCAATTGATCCCTTTTTCTGCCGAGACCCGCATGAGTGGAGTGGATTGGAACGGGCAGCAATACCGCAAGGGGGCCCCGGATTCCATGAAGGCATGGATCCAATCCTTGGGTGGCACCTGGCCAACAGAACTGGATAGTGCAGTGCAGGAAATCGCGGGAGGTGGTGCGACACCCCTGGTGGTCTGCTCTGGCGCAGCGGTACTGGGTGCCATCGAGTTGCGAGACATCGTCAAGGCTGACATCAAATCCCGCTTCGCTGAATTACGGGCGATGGGTATCCGTACCGTCATGGTGACCGGCGACAATCCGTTGACTGCCGCCGCCATTGCCGCAGAAGCTGGGGTCGATGATTATCTGGCGGAAGCCAAACCGGAAACCAAGCTCGCGCGCATTCGAGAATACCAGAATGAGGGTTACATGGTGGCGATGACCGGGGACGGCACCAACGATTCCCCGGCCCTTGCCCAGGCCGATGTCGGTCTCTGCATGGCCAGTGGTACCCAGGCGGCGCGCGAAGCCTCCAACATGGTCGACCTGGACTCCAATCCCACCAAACTGCTGGAGATCGTCCAAATCGGCAAGCAACTGCTGATGACCCGCGGCGCCCTCACCACCTTCAGTGTGGCGAACGATGTGGCCAAATACTTCGCCATCATCCCGGCGGCGTTTGTATCGACGTACCCCCAATTGAGCGCGCTGAACATCATGGATTTGAGCTCACCCACCCATGCCATCATGGCCGCGGTCATTTTTAACGCGCTCATCATCCCCTTTCTGGTCCCTCTGGCCCTCAAAGGCATCAAGTTCCGTGCGGACTCGGCGCAGCATATTCTTCGCCGCAACGTGTGGATCTACGGATTGGGCGGCATTATCGCGCCATTTATCTTTATCAAGCTGATCGACATGCTGCTGGCTGTATTGTAGGAGGATGACGCCATGATCAAAGACATCAAAACCGCGCTGTTGCTGTTCCTGGTTCTGGCCGTGATGACCGGCCTGATCTATCCCCTGGCGATGACAGGTATCGGCCAGGTCGTGTTTCCCCATCAGGCCAACGGCTCTCTCATTCGTCAGCATGGACAGGTCGTGGGTTCCAGCCTCATCGGCCAGTATTTCCGTGAACCGCAGTATTTCTGGAGCCGCCCTTCGGCGACTTCACCAGTGCCATACAACGGTGCAGGGTCCAGTGCCTCCAATCTGGGTCCGAACAATCCTGTTCTGGCACAGCATGTGGCGGCGCGGATCAAGGCCATCAAGGCTGCAGACCCCGCCGAGAAAGGCCCGGTTCCGGTGGACCTCGTGACGTCTTCGGCGAGTGGCCTGGATCCTGACATCAGCATTGCGGCGGCGCTCTATCAGATCCCACGCATTGCGCAGGCTGGTGGTATTGATATCGTGACATTGCGCCACCTGGTCAAGGAGAACACCACAGAACCGTTGCTGGGATTCCTCGGCGAACCGGTGGTCAATGTGGTGAAACTCAACCTCGCGTTGCATGAGCGATACGCCGCCGCGCATGGAGCAACAGGCCCCTTCCCGAAAGGGCCGCAATCATGATGGCTTTCTGGGCGTGCGCGACTTTGGTCATCCTGCTCACGGTCGCGCTTGGCCTATATCGCTGCGAGGCGCGGAAAGTGGCACTCCTTCGCCGCAAAATCAGCGCGTTTCAGGGCGGAGCGATCCGCCCGGCAGGCTCACCCGGCGCCCAGGGGTAACGCGACACCACAAAACCCTACCGTTGGCGGAGGGGGTTTCTCTCTACTCTACTAACGGCAGGGTATCTACGGAGGTAGAAAAACACATGGAGACATTGAAAGAAAGTATCCTCGCGGCCGAGTGGGCGGGCTACCGTTGGACGCTGCAGCACCCGGATGCTACCGCCGATGAGGTCGAGGACGCCTGCATAGCCTATTTTCCCGAACATCTGTCTGGCGTGCTGGCTTATGCATTTGCGCGTGGTTGGGCGATGGCGCGCGAGGGGAAAACGCCGCAGCCCATCAATCCCGATCAGCCCTCAGTGCCGAACCCCCACTAAGGAACTGGAACTCTCCATGTCACCATTAACCCTCTTCGGCGTGATTGCTGTTACATGGATGATGATTTTTTATGCCCTGGAGACGCGCTCCCTTTGGTGGACTCTGGCATTTTCCGTATCGTGCCTCGCAACGTCTGTTTATGGATTCCTGGCCGGTACCTGGCCTTTTGGCGTGGTCGAGTTTATCTGGTGCCTGCTGGCGTTGCGCAAATGGTATCTGCTTTATACCTCGAAGAGGTAATTTCGCCATAACGGGATACCGTGGGTTGTCGGGTGGCATATTTCTGAATTCGTACCATTGCCAGTTGCAGGATTGATTTGTGCGCAGACACCCGCCCGAATATATACGCAAATTATATACCATTTATATGGAATTTATAGATGATGACCATCTACAATCTGCGTTGAGGACATAACCAAACGGGTTTTTAAACCAATGGAGCCTTTCAATGACCATGAATACCCTCGGTAAAACGACACTGCATTCCGTAGTACCCAGCCGCTCAGCATTACAGAAGCGCGCACGCCGCTGGGTTATCAAGATCGGGAGCAGTCTGCTGACTCAGGACGGACAGCGATTGGATTTGTCGGCCATGCAGAACCTTGTGCAGCAAATACTGCAGCTTCGTGCCGAAGGCATTGAGGTCGTACTGGTTTCCTCCGGTTCCGTCAGCACCGGAAAATGTCACCTGGGATGGGCGCAAAAAACGACCACCGCCGAAGAACGCCAGGCGGCGGCCAGTGTGGGACAATCCGCCCTGATTCATGCCTATGAAAATCTCCTGGCAGGGGAAGGGACGCACTGTGGGCAGGTGCTGCTGACGCGCGACAACTTCAGGGATCGGAGGCGCCTCAAGAATACCCGATCCGCCATCGAGATGCTTCTGAAGACGCAGATGCTGCCCATCATCAATGAGAATGATGCGATCGCCGACCTGGATAATGCCCTGGGCAACAACGACCATCTGGCCGCTCTGGTCAGCAACGTCTGGCATGCCGACCTGATGGTATTGCTGACTGATCAATCGGGGCTATTTACAGTCGACCCGCGCGCGCGGCCTGATGCCGAAATGATCACGGAAGGCATGGCGGGTGACCCACGGCATGAGTGTATGGCGGGTGGAAGCGGCAGCACCGTGGGTACTGGTGGCATGCTCACCAAAATACACGCCGCCACCCATGCGGCGCGCTCTGGCGCGGCCACGCTCATTACCGATGGACGAATCCCGGATGTGCTCCTGCGCTTGCACAAGGGAGAGCTTTTGGGGACGTTTTTGCGTTCCAAAAAATTCGACCGGAAATTGCGCAGAGATGCCTGGACACATCTTCAGGTGCACAACGGTCAGCAGTGGGTGATCCATCCCATGCGCCGGGTAAAAAATGAGGTTGCGGCGTTCTGTTCGGAGACGCTGCCTTTTACCGCAATATCATTATTCAACGGCCAATAACTTTGCACATTCATTGGATACGCAATCGCACCAGTCATACCTGGTGTCCAGGCCTTTTTTACGCAATTGGAGAAACAGATGGGCAGATTCATATCGCCAAAAAACATTCGCAGCAGTAGCAAATTTGGCTTAACAACCCTTGCTGTCGCGGTTTTGTCCACATTGGCCCTGGTATCAGGCACCGCTCAGGCCGCGCCCCTGCCGATGCCGGCGATGACCGGACCGCTGCAGTCACCGTCTCCTTTTCAGTTCAACGCCGGCCCGCTCGGGAAACTGGACATCACCGGTGTGATGAGCGGCATGGGCGTCTGGCAGGACAACCCGGTTCCCGGTGATCGGTTCACCCGCGCCGATATCAGCAATGGCCAGATCTTCATCCAGAAGACACACGGCCTGATCCAGTTCTTTCTCCAGGCCGGTGCCTACAACATGCCGACATTGGGTACACCCTTCCTTTCCACCGGAGCCACCACCGCCGACTATTATGGTGCTTTGCCACAGGCCTATCTGAAGATCGCGCCCACCAAAAACTTCTCGGTGCTGATCGGCAAGCTCCCCACCCTGATCGGCGCGGAATACACCTTCACCTTCGAGAACATGAACATCGAGCGCGGATTGTTGTGGAACCAGGAAAACGCCGTCAATCGGGGGGTGCAAGTCAACTACAGCGCAGGGCCATTGAGCGCCTCTCTGGCATGGAGTGACGGTTTCTACTCCAACCGCTTCAACTGGCTCTCCGGCGACCTGTCATACACCATCAACTCCGCCAACACCGTAAGCTTCGTGGGCGCAGGCAATGCGGGGCAGACGGGTTATTCCACGCTTGCTACTCTGGTCTATCAAAACAACAGCAGCATCTACAACCTGATCTATACTTATAGTTCGGGTCCATGGATGATTCAGCCCTACCTCCAGTACACCCATGTGTCGGCCAACCCCGCTATCGGTGTGGGGCGCGGCACGGCGACAAAAGGCGCGGCCATCCTGGCGAGTTATAGCTTCACTCCTCACGTTACCCTGGCCGCTCGGGCCGAATATATCGCTAGCACCGGCAACGCCACGGATGGCGCGGTCAACCTGATGTATGGACCCGGCAGCAAGGCATGGTCGATCACCGTGACGCCCACCTACCAGGATCACGATTTCTTCGCCCGCGCCGAGTTTTCCTACGTCCAGGCGAGCAGCTACACCCAGGGCGATGTCTTTGGCCCACAGGGAGCCAATCCTACACAGGCCAGAGCCCTCATCGAAACCGGGTTTCTGTTTTAACTTTACGGCCCATATGAGCCTACCCAGATACCAAATCTACGTATGAGGTACCGTCATGAAACGGATTGCCGCCATTATCAGACCATTCAAGCTGGATGACGTCAGTGATGCACTGGCTGGTATCGGCATACGGGGAATGACGGTTACCGAAGTCACCGGTTTTGAACAGAGCAAAGGCCATTTTCAAGTTTATAGAGGCCATGCCTATACTTCGGATTATATCCCCAGGATAAAAATCGAAGTGGTCATCAGTGACGAGCGGCTGGATGACACCCTTGCGGCAGTGATCCAGGGAGCACGTACCGGCAAGGTGGGTGATGGGAAGATTTTCGTGACGGAGGTCTCGGAAGTCAGCCGCATCCGTACGGGGGAAATGGGGGATGACGCCTGCAATCCCGCTTTTTACGGTGAGGTTTCGGCATCATGAGCGCCCCGTCTTTGATCGGCGATCTGGCAGAAGGCGTTTTTATTCTCGGCGGGATATTCCTGCTGTGGTACAGGATCGGCGGAATCGTCAGTCATCATAGGCGCGAAAAGGCCAGAAAGGCGGGGTATGACTGGGCGATGACACATCCCCTGGCGGCTTTTCAAATGGCGATTTCGGCGGGGCAGGAAACATATTCAAAAGGGACCCACCCTTTGCCGAGCACGCTGCTCTATGCCTTTCTGGAGGGTTATCATGCTGCGCGGCAGGATCAACAGCACATCATCGGAACGCGATAGTGGGAGACAATACGCCTTCCTGTGCTTTCGCTATCCTTTTTCTACTAATTTCCAAGAGGAGAATCCGCTATGGTGGCTCTCATGACATCGTCTTCACGCCAGCTTCGCGCTACTCTGGCGCTGCTCGCGTTGAGAAAACCGCAATGGTCTTTTGAAAGACTGGCACAGGAATTACGAGTGGATGTGAGCCTGGTGAAGTCCTGCTGGCGTACATTGTTGGAGAACGCCTGGCGCCTCTACCCCTGCTGTGCGCGATCCAAGGCAGGACACTGGCAGCCCGATCCGTCGGTCAAGGCTATGATTGCTTTGGCGGCGGTTCGCGCGAGACCCGATCAGACCGGGGATATCGCCCGTCAGTACGGGGTCAGCCTGCAGGACGTGGAACACTGGCGCCGTATTTTGGTGCGCCGGGCAGATCGGCTCTTTTAGCCATGTTGCCGGGGACGGACGTGTCGGCATCAAAAAGCGCAGAAATCGGTTCTGCGACGTATCCTTCCGTCATGATCAGCATTGTGTTGTTGAGTTTTGTGGCGCTGCTCGTCGGATTCTATCTCCTCTATCGCTACCATCGGAAACGGGCACACGGCTTTTCTCTAAAGCCGGTCACGCTCACCGACGAGTGGCTGGCACAGCAGGTCCGCTCTGCAGTGACTACCGATAATCCTTTATTCGGCAGACTATTTGCAGGTCCTGTGAAAGATGGCCACGTCTGGGTATTACTGAAAGAATTCAATCATCACCTGTTGTGGGTCTGCCTGCAGAATGCTCGGTTGGGCTTCTGGACTCTGAATGCGGAAGGTGCGCCGCAGTGGCGGATTATGCAATTGCATGTCAACAGCCTGAACCAGTATTTGCGGAAGCAGGAATCCACAAAAAATAAATCCGCCTAAAATCATGGGTATACATAGGATCAGCGCTCAAAAAGGAGGGCTTGTGCCCCGTTTTAAGCCCGTAGCGCGCAAATACCAACTTCACCGCGAGGGCGGACTGACGGGATTGCTGTTCGCGTGCGTCGGCGCTTCCATTGGGTCAGGATGGTTGTTCGGTCCACTGTATACCGCGGAGCTTGCCGGCCCCCTGAGCATCGGATCCTGGCTCATCGGCGCGCTGGCGATCCTGCTTCTCGCCTTGGTTTTTGCAGAACTGGCACCGCTGATCCCGCGTGCCGGAGCGGTGGTACATCTGGCGCATGTGGGTAATGGTCCCATCGTTGGTCACTTGTGGAGCTGGATACTTTTTCTCTCCTACGCCGCGATAGCGCCGATTGAAGTGATGGCCGTGTTGACATACGCCAATAACTATCTGCCGGGATTTTTACAGCCGCACACAGGCCTGTTGAACGCATGGGGATTCGGAACGGCGCTGCTACTGTTGGCAATATTCGTTGCGCTCAATTTTCTGGCAGTGCGCTTGGTGCTCAAAATCAATAATACGGCCACCGTATGGAAACTGACCGTTCCATTATTGACTGTAATTCTATTGATATCCATCTCTTGGCATCCGGGTAATTTTGCGGTACGCGCGATCAACCAGGGGACAGACCTGCATGGCATGTTTGCGGCGGTCGCCAGTGGTGGCGTCATTTTTAGCTTGCTGGGATTCCGGCACGCCATCGATCTTGCCGGGGAGAGCAGGAATCCGCGCAGGGACGTCCCCATCGCCGTGATCGGTTCCGTGCTCATCGCCTCAGCCATTTACATCGGTCTGCAGGTGGCTTTTCTAGGTGCTGTCAATCCGCAGGATCTGATGCATGGAGGATGGCAGAATCTGCGTTTTCATGGCATCAACGGTCCTTTTGCGGCGCTTGCTACGGCGATCGGTATCGGCTGGTTGGCCATGCTTCTGTATGTGGATGCCTTTGTGTCTCCCGCAGGTACCGCGTTGATCTACACGACTACGGCCGCCCGAGTGACCTTGGCAACGGCGGAGACGGGAGCCGCACCGCAATGGGTGTCCTCGATCAATCGCTTTGGCGTTCCCTGGGTGAGCCTTATCCTGCTTTATGTAGTGGGCGCGGTGTTCTTTTTTCCCTTCCCATCCTGGCAGAAAATGGTGGGTTATATTGCCTCGATGACTGTACTTTCCTATGTGATCGGCCCCATCGCATTGCTGCAACTGCGCCGGGCGCTACCGGAAGGTGACCGATCCTTTCGACTGTGGTGGGCGCCGGTATTGGCTCCCCTCGCTTTTGTGGTTTCGAGCTGGATTGTGTTTTGGTCTGGTTTGCATACCCTGAATTTCATCTTCAGCACGCTCTTTGGCTTGCTGGCGATCTATGCGATAACGGGAATCTGGCGCAATGGCGGTTGGTCGGAAATGGGCTGGCGGCAATATATGTGCTGGGTCATCCCTTATTTCTGCGGCCTCTGGCTTATTAGTTGGATCGGGCCCAAAAGTTTGGGGGGTATCGGCACACTGACCTTTTTCCCCAGTATGGGTGTTGTGGCCGTGCTGAGCGTATCGATATTCTATGTCGCCCTTCATCAAGCGGTTTCTGACCAGCAGATAAATGCCTATATGCTACAATTTGCATATGAAATTGGACATGCGCCGTGAGCTTCCCATGGTCATTCAATCGCACGGATAAACAATCGATGCGGAAGGTCTTTTATCACTAAGCGGGCAGATGGGTGGCATCAATAGCGTCCTACTCCGCCGAACTGGCCAAAGTGTTAAGAGATCTTCCGCATCGACCCCAAATTACGGGCGTCGCGCCAAAAGAGTATACGAATGATGGGTTATGCTGCCGATATGGCCGGAGGGTAGCGTTATTGGCGGTCATGGAAATACGGAGGTGCTATGTTGGCGGGACTGTTGATAGGGGGACTATGGCTCGTGTTTATCATGTTGGCCGTATGGATCTGGCGCGACGGCCGGCATCATATTACTACTTTGCGCAGGGCTGCGCTCCGGAAAATAAAAGCGGGTCCTTTACGGATTCTGATTCACGGCATTCCCCTTGGGGAGAAACGGTCCATTTCTACATTTTTTGGCTACCGTTGGGAATCTCGGAGAGTCGGACACTTCAAAAAAGCGGACGGTAAATCCGGAGAGAAATAGGCATTGGGAAGCGACTGTGGCATGATTGGCCACAGGGTGATGATTGTTAATCAGGCTGCTTGCTGCCTCATGCGCACGCGTTGTGCGTCAGATTTTTACTCAATGAATAGCGCGTAGGAACGATGATACCGGAAACTGTCATTCTCTATCTGTTCGTAGCCGCATCCTTGTTGGCGGTGGTGGCCAACCGACTACGCATACCCTATACGGTGGCCCTGGTCTTGGGCGGATTGTTACTGGGAACACTCCATCTGTTTCCAACGCCGGTCCTGACGCATGATCTTTTGTTCTCCATCTTTCTGCCGGGACTGGTTTTTGAGTCGGCATATCATCTGTCCGCCAGCGCTTTATGGCGCGATCGCCTGGCTATTTTTGGTCTCGCCGTGCCCGGTGTGCTGACATCCATCGTGGTGACGGCATTCGTATTTCTCTGGACCAGTCGTTATTTGCCCGACTTGGCGGCAGTGACCATGCCGCTCGGTGTCGCCTTGGTATTTGGCGCAACCGTCGCTGCGACGGACCCGATCTCGGTTTTGGCCATTTTTCGCGAACTGCAGGCACCACAACGGCTCACCTTTCTGGTGGAGAGTGAAAGCCTGCTGAATGATGGAACGGCTATCGTCTTCTTCACTTTGTTTTTGGCGATAGCGATGGGGAAACCCGTGACCGCTTCCGCCCTGGCGGTGAAGTTTCTGGCCGTGGTGGGTGGTGGCGTCTTGATCGGGGCCATCGTCGGGTGGCTAAGTTCAGAGGTCATCAAACGCGTCAATGATGGCATGGTAGAGATTACCTTCACCATACTCGCCGCGTATGGCAGCTTTCTGGTTGCCATGCAGTTGGGTTATTCCGGGGTCATCAGTACGGTCGTGGCCGGCCTGATCTGTGGAAACTATGGTGCCAAAAGGGGCATGGCTCCCTCGGTCAGGCTCGCAGTGAATACTTTTTGGGAGTACATCGGTTTTGCGCTGAATTCCCTGGTATTCCTGCTGGTGGGCCTCACCATTCGCTTGCCTGATTTGCTACGGATATGGCCCTTGGTGATAGCGGCCTATGTGGCCATCACCATTGCCCGAGGGGCAGTCATCTATAGCATGGGGGCTTTGCTGAGCCGGTCGCGCGCGCGCATGCCGTGGTCGTGGAATTTTGTGCTGATCTGGGGCGGCATTCGCGGCGCCTTATCCATGGTGCTGGTCTTAAGTCTTCCACAGCACTTTCCCTTTCGGGAAATGTTGATCAATCTCGTTTTTGGTGTGGTTTTGTTGACCATTTTGATTCAGGGCCTAAGCATATCGCCGGTAGCCCGCGCCTTGGGGGT
>JAMCRJ010000037.1 GCA_023381645.1 Gammaproteobacteria bacterium | reverse complement strand
CGGCCGGAATGCGCAGGGGGTGCGTTTGATTAATCTGGGCGAGGGTGAACAACTCGCGGGACTGGCATTGATTGCCGATACGGACGAAGAGGAGGGGGAGCAGACCGATCTGCCCCAGTAAATGCACTATGAATCAAACCATTTTCAATTTCAGCGCTGGTCCCGCGGTTTTGCCCCACGCGGTTCTGGAACAGGTTCAGGCAGAGCTCCTGGATTGGCATGGCAGCGGCATGTCGGTTATGGAAATGAGCCATCGTGGTCCTGAATTCATGAAGATCGCCGCGGAGGCTGAACAGGATCTGCGCGATCTCCTGGACATTCCCGCCAATTACAAGATTTTGTTTTTGCAGGGCGGAGCGACGCTGCAATTCGCCATGGTTCCGCTTAACTTGCTGCGTGGTCATGGCAAGGCCAGCTATGTGCAGACGGGAATCTGGTCCAAGAAAGCGATTACGGAAGCCCGGCGCTTTGCTGCGGTGGAGATTGCCGCCAGCAACGAGGATCGTCACGCCAGCTACGTACCCATGCAGGCGGACTGGCAGGTCAGCCTGGACACTGCATATGTGCATATCACCGGGAATGAAACCATCGGCGGCGTGGAGTTCGATTTCATTCCGGATCTGGGCGATATTCCGCTGATCAGCGATGCCTCTTCCCATATTCTTTCCAAGCCCATGGATATCAGCCGTTTCGGTCTGATATATGCCGGCGCGCAGAAAAATATCGGCCCCGCCGGACTGACCCTGGTCATCGTCCGTGATGACCTCATCGGCCATGCACCGGCAAACACCGCCACCATGCTGGATTACGCCGTCTATGCCAAGGAGGAATCCATGCATAATACGCCGCCGACCTTCGCCATCTATGTCGCCGGTCTGGTTTTCAAGTGGCTCAAACAGCTCGGCGGCCTTGAAAAGATGGCGGAGATCAACGCGCGAAAGGCCCGGTTGCTCTATGAAGCCATCGATGAATCCCGCGGTTTTTATGCCAACCCGGTGGAAACCCGCAATCGCTCGCGCATGAATGTGCCTTTTACGCTGGCGGATGCGGCCATGGATGAAGCCTTTCTCAAGGGCGCCAGGAGCCATGGCATGATCCAGCTCAAGGGACACCGCTCGGTGGGCGGCATGCGCGCCTCCATTTACAACGCGATGCCAGAGATTGGCGTACAGACCTTGGCGGACTACCTGCGGGACTTCGCCCGCCAGCACGGTTGAGGAGCGCCACCATGCCGACCGTTTTGATCGCCGATAAAATGTCTGCACGTGCGGTAGAAATATTTCATGAACGGGGTATCGCCGTGGAGGTGAAAACCGGTCTGGGCAAAGAGGCACTTTGCGCGATCATCGGTCAGTACGATGGTCTGGCGATACGCTCGGCCACCAACGTGGATGCCGACGTGCTCGCCGCTGCCAGCCGCCTGAAGGTGGTGGGGCGAGCCGGTATCGGCGTGGACAATATCGATATCCATGCGGCCAGCAAACGCGGCGTGATCGTCATGAATACCCCCTATGGCAACACGGTGACGACCGCAGAACATGCCATCGCTCTGATGATGGCGGCGGCACGGATGATTCCCCAGGCCACCATGAGCCTGAAGGCGGGTCAGTGGGAAAAATCCCGTTTCCAGGGGGTCGAACTCTACCAGAAGACCCTGGGTATCATCGGCACGGGCAATATCGGTTCGCTGGTGATTGCCCGTGCCCAAGGTCTGGGGATGCGGGTCATCGCCTACGATCCCTACCTCTCCAAAATCCGTGCGACCGATCTCGGCGTGGAACTGGTGGAGATGGATACGCTGCTGGCCCGTGCCGATTTCTTAACGGTCCATACGCCGCTGACGGATGCTACGCGTAACCTTTTCCGTGCCGAGACCTTTGCCAAAATGAAGCCGGGTGCCATTCTGGTGAATGCCGCACGTGGCTGCATCGTGGATGAGGCAGCCCTGTACGATGCCTTGAAATCCCGGCACTTGCGCGCCGCGGCTCTGGACGTTTTCTGCAAAGAACCGGTGCATGGCGACAATCCTTTGCTGGAACTGGACAACTTCATCTGTACGCCGCACCTCGGGGCTTCCACCGAAGAGGCACAGGTTAATGTCGCCATCCAGGTAGCCGAGCAGATCAGTGCCTATCTGTTGCGCGGCGTGGTCCAGAATGCGGTCAATCTGCCGTCCGTCAAAGAGGAGGAGTTGGCGCTGTTGCAGCCCTACCTCAATCTCGGAGAGCGGCTCGGACTGGTTCTCGGGCAACTGGCAGGTTCCGGGCTGCGCGAAGTGGTGATCGAATACGCCGGCGAAGTTGCCGAACTCAATACGGCGGCCCTCACCACCGCCATTCTCAAGGGCATTTTGCAGAGTGCCCTGCCGGAAACCATCAACGCCGTCAACGCCCCGGTTCTCGCCAAGGAGCGCGGCATAGGCATCGAAACCCGCAAACGCGAATCAGCCGATGAACTGCGTGCCCGGATCGCGGTGACGCTGCGCATGGATCAGGGTGAGCGGGTGGCGGTGGGAACACTGGTTCATGAGCATCAGGCCCGTCTGGTTCAACTGGATGGTATCGACGTGGAAATGCCCCTGGCGGGGGATTTGCTCTATATCCAGAATCGTGACGAGCCCGGTCTGATCGGGCGCATCGGTGGGTTGCTGGGCGCAGCGGGCATCAATATTGCGCAATTTCACCTGGGCCGCGAAAAACCGGCGGGGGCAGCGCTCTCCTTCATTGCCGTCGACCAGCCGCTGACGGAAGTGTTGCTGGAGCAGGTCGCCACCCTCCCGGGAGTCCTGGCTGCCCGCATGTTGCGGTTATGAAAAACCCGGAACTGGCCGCCCTGCGCAAGGCCATCGATCAGGTGGATCAGCAGTTCCTGCAACTGCTGGGCGAGCGGGGCCGACTCGCGCAGCAGGTGGGTGCTGTCAAACAGGCTGCGGGCGAAGTGAATTTTTACCATCCGGACCGTGAGTCGGAGATTCTCCGTCGGGTCATGGCCGACAACCCGGGGCCCTTTTCCGGTGAACAGGTAGCCATCATTTTTCGGGAGATCATCTCTGCAGGTCTGGCCCTGGAGCAGCCCCTGCAAGTGGCCTATCTCGGACCCGCCGGCACGTTTTCGCAGATCGCGGCGCAGAAGCATTTCGGGCGCGCGGCTGTTCTGCAGCCCACCGCGGGAATCGCCGAAATTTTCCGCCTCGTGGACATTGGACAGGCCCGGTTCGGCGTGGTGCCGGTGGAGAACAGCACCGAAGGTTCCGTCAACCTCAGTCTGGATCTGCTCCTGGATTATCCCCTGCAGATCTGCGGCGAGGTCCAGTTACGCATCGTCCATAATCTGGTGGCCAAGGTGCCCATCTCCACCGTTCGCCGTGTCTACGTCCACTATCAGACCAGGGCCCAGTGCCGTCAGTGGCTCGCGACCCACTTGCCGCAGGCGGAATTGGTGGACGTAGCCAGCAACGCGGTTGCCGCGGAACGGGCTGCGGCGGATGCTGATGGCAGCGCCATTTCTACGACCCTCGCCGCAGAAGCGTACGGCCTCGACATTCTGGCCGCGGGGATCGAAGACAACCCGGAGAACACCACCCGTTTTCTGATCATTGGCAAAATCCATACGCGACCTACGGGGCATGACAAGACGAGCCTGGTGGTGGCCGGCGCCAATCGTCCGGGGAGTCTGCATGCGCTGCTGTCACCGCTGGCCGACGCGGGCATCAGCCTGACGCGCATCGAGTCACGGCCGGCACGCTCGGCCATCTGGGAGTACGTCTTTTACCTCGATTTGCTTGGCCATTGTCAGGATGCCGCCATCGCGCCGGTGCTGGATGTTCTCGCGCAACAGGCGTCCTTTTGCCGCTGTCTCGGCAGTTATCCCCGGGCGGTATTTTGAAATGTGCAATAGCTATCTGGAATATACGGCAGCGGGTGTGTCCGACCTGCGTCCCTATCAGCCGGGCAAGCCGTTGGCGGAACTGGAACGGGAACTGGGTATCCGTAATGCCATCAAGCTGGCCTCCAATGAAAATCCTTTAGGTCCCAGCCCTCTGGCGTTGGCGGCCATCCGCGAGGCGTTGCCCGCCCTGGCGCAGTATCCCGAAGGGTCGGCTCCGGAATTGCGCGCGATGCTGGCCCGTCAGCTCGACTTGGACCCTGCGCAATTTATTTTCGGCAACGGTTCCGATCAGGTGGTGGAGCTTGCGGTGCGTGCCTTTGCCGGGCCGGGTACGGAGGTGATTGTCTCGCAGTATGCCTTTGCCGCTTATGCCATTGCCGCGCAGGCCAGTGGTGCGACCGTACGGGTCGCACCGGCGCGGGATTACGGTCATGACCTGGATGCCATGGCCAGCCTGCTCAACGCCAATACCCGGCTGGTTTTTATCGCCAACCCCAATAATCCCACGGGTACGTATCTTGCGGCGGAAGCCCTGGAGACCTTTATCGACAGCGTGCCTTCCCATGCGTTGGTGGTGCTGGACGAAGCCTACCTGGAACTGATGGACACGGCGGATTATCCGGATGGCAGACGGTGGCTGCGGCGCTTCAGTAACCTGATGCTTACCCGTACTTTTTCCAAGGCCTATGGGCTGGCGGGTCTGCGTTGCGGTTACGGCATCGGCCACCCCGACCTGATGGCGGTACTGGAGCGGGTTCGCCAGCCCTTCAACGTCAACACATTGGCGCAGGTTGCGGCGCATGCCGCGCTTACGGATCGCGCCCATCTGCAGGCTACCCTGGCCAACAATCGTCAGGGGATCGTGGCCCTCCGCGATGGATTGTGCAATCTTGGATTGACAATCCTGCCGCCTGCAGGCAACTTTACCGCCTTTGCCGTGCCGGGAGGTGGACAGCGCGTCTATGAGGCCCTGCTGCTTCGGGGCGTGATCGTCCGGCCGCTTACCCCTTACGGTATGCCGGATCATCTGCGGGTCAGTGTTGGCCTGCCGGTGGAAAACCAACGTTTTCTTACAATGCTGGGCGAGGTCCTGTAACCCTATGATCGTCATCGTCAAACCGCAGGCCACCGCAGAGCAGATGGAGCATCTGCTGGAGCGTATCCGCCAGTATGGCCTGCAGCCCATGGTCAGTACCGGCTCAGAGCGCACCGTGGTGGGCCTGTTGGGAGACGAGCGCTTGCTGCCTGACGGCGCACTCGAATCCTTGCCCGCCGTGGAACAGGTCATGCCCATTCTCAAGCCCTACAAGCTCGTCAGCCGCGAGTTCAAATCCACCGATACGGTCATTGAAGTGCGGGGGATCCCCATCGGTGGCAGACAGATACAGGTGATCGCAGGTCCCTGCTCGGTTGAAACGCCCGAGCAGATGCGCAGCTCTGCAGAAGCCGTCAAGGCGGCGGGATGCCGTCTGATGCGTGGCGGGGCATTCAAACCCCGCACCAGTCCCTACACTTTTCAGGGCGTGGGTGACGAGGGTTTGGATTATTTCCGGATCGCCGCAGATGCGGTCGGTCTGCCCATCGTTACCGAACTGATGGATGTCCGCAAGATTGATCTGTTTCTGGAAAAAGGAGTGGACATCATTCAGATCGGTACGCGCAATATGCAGAATTTTGATCTCCTCAAGGAAGTCGGTCGCCTGGACGTGCCGGTCATCCTCAAGCGTGGCCTGAGCGCCACCATAAAGGAATGGCTCATGGCGGCGGAGTATATCGCCGCCCACGGCAACCACAGGATTATTTTTGCCGAACGTGGCATCCGTACCTTTGAAACGGCCTATCGCAACGTCCTCGACGTCACGGCCATACCGGTTCTCAAGCGAGAGACCCACCTGCCGGTCATCGTCGATCCCAGTCACGCGGGTGGCAAGGCCTGGCTCGTGCCGCAATTATCCAAGGCGGCCGTTGCGGCGGGTGCAGATGGTTTGCTGGTGGAGTCGCATCCCTGTCCCGAAGAAGCCTGGTGTGATGCCGATCAGGCGCTGAGTCCGGAGCAACTCACCATGCTGATGGGCGATCTACGCAGGATTGCCGAGGCCGTCGGCCGCGAACTCTAGCATGCCGGACGTCCCTTTCCAGCGAATCGTCATCGTCGGCCTGGGCCTGATGGGCGGCAGTGTCGCCAAGGCCCTGCGCAGCAGGGGCTTCGCCGGATCGCTGGTAGGTGTGGTCATAGATGCGCAAGCGGTTCGACGCCTGCGTTCTGCGGCGAAGTACTGGCGGATCAGCCTGACCTGCGAACCGGAGCCGGCGTTGCGAAACGCCGACCTGATGCTGCTCGCCACCCCTCCGCAAATTGCCCTGCGGCAGTTGCCGGAACTGGCACGCCATATATCTGCTACGGGGATGGTCAGCGATGTCGCCAGCATCAAGACGCCGGTGGCGCAACTGGGTCGCCAGTTGCTGGGGGATCGCTTTATCCCGGGGCATCCCGTGGTGGGCGGGGAAAAAACCGGATTTGCGGCAGCGCGGAAAAATCTTTATCAGGGCGCACGTGTCATCCTGACGCCCCTGCCGGAACAGACCCCCGCCGCGCTGGACGCTGTGCGCGGCTTCTGGCAATGCCTCGGTGCGACCGTCTCGCAAATGACGCCGGAGGCGCACGACCAGGCTCTTGCCGCGACCAGCCATTTGCCTCATCTGCTGGCTTTTGCCTACATGGCGGGTCTGGCGGATCAGGTCCCCGCTCTGCGGGACCTCGCCGGCGGCGGGCTGCGTGATTTTTCCCGGATAGCGGCCTCTGACCCCGATCTCTGGACCGCCATCCTCTCGGAGAATCGAGCGGCCGTCGTACAGCATCTGAAGGCGTTGCAGGAAAATCTCGACACGGTTCGGCAGATGCTCGCAGGAGGAGACATGCGCACCCTGAAAGCCTTTCTGGAACAGGGTCGCGCCTGCCGTCAACAGTTTCAATTTCCTCCGTTAAACTACTGAATCATGACTCGATATCTCATTCGTCCAGGCAGTCGGCTTGCCGGCCGTTTCCCGGTCCCGGGAGACAAATCCATTTCCCACCGCGCCGTCATTTTCGGGGCGCTTGCCGAAGGTGTCACTGAAGTGGAGGGGCTGCTGGAGGGCGCCGATGTGCTGGCTACCATCGCCGCCTTTCGCAGCATGGGGGTGCAGATGGAAGGCCCGGATAAAGGGCATCTGCGCATTCATGGGGCTGGCCTGCAGGGGCTGCGCGCGCCCGTTGGCCCCCTGGATTGCGGGAATTCCGGTACCGCCATGCGTCTGCTGGCGGGAGTGCTGGCCGGACAGTCTTTCTCCAGCACTCTGGTTGGCGACGCCAGTTTGCAGAAGCGGCCTATGGGCCGCGTTCTGAACCCGTTGCGTGCCATGGGTGCGGAGATCATCGCCCAGGACGGCAGGGCACCTTTACATATTCATGGGCGACCCCTGCACGGCATCGACTATGCCCTGCCGGTGGCGAGCGCCCAGGTCAAATCCGCCGTGTTGTTGGCCGGACTGTATGCCGACGGACAAACCTGCGTGACCGAGCCCGCACCTACCCGCGACCACAGCGAGCGGATGCTGCAGGGTTTCGGCCAATCGGTGGAGCGGCAGGGCCCGCGCGCCTGCCTGCGTGGCGGTGGCCGGTTGTGCGGGCAGGCGCTGCAGGTGCCGGGAGATGTTTCGTCGGCCGCGTTCTTTCTGCTCGGCGCCACCATCGCGCCGGGCTCCGATCTCACCCTGGAAGGAGTTGGAATCAATCCGACCCGCACCGGTATCATCGAAATCCTCACCCGCATGGGTGCCCGAATCGATCTGACGGCCTTGCGTGAAGTGGGCGGTGAGCCAGTCGCTGATATCCGCGTTCGCTATGCACCGTTGCAAGGCATCGCTATCCCGTCCCGTCTGGTACCTCTGGCTATTGATGAGTTCCCTGCGCTGTTCATAGCGGCGGCGTGCGCGAAGGGGCAGACGGTGATTACCGGCGCCGAGGAACTCCGTGTCAAGGAAAGTGACCGCATCGCGGTAATGGCTGGTGGGCTGCGTGCACTGGGTGCCACTATAGAAGAGCGCGCGGATGGAGCCATTATCAGCGGATCAGCGCTACAGGGTGGCCAGATAAACAGTCATGGGGATCATCGTATCGCGATGGCCTTTGCTATGGTGGCACTGGTGGCACAAGGCGATATCGAAATTCTCGACTGCGCCAATGTGGCTACGTCCTTTCCGAGTTTTCCCGCGCTGGCGCAGAAGGCCGGGCTGCTGCTGGAGGTGGTAAACGCATGAATATCGTCCCCGTCGTTACCCTGGATGGACCTGGCGGGGTCGGTAAGGGCACGCTGGGTCGTCTCCTGGCCCATGATCTGGGTTGGCATCTGCTGGACAGCGGCGCTATTTATCGGGCGCTGGCGCTGGCGGCCCAGCGGGCCGGGCTTCATGCAGATGAAGAAGCAGCGCTGTCCGACCTTGCCCGTGCCTTACCGCTGAGCTTTCGCGGTGCAGCGGACCAAACCCACGTACTACTTGGGGGAGAGGTCGTGGATGCGGAAATCCGCAGCCCCGAAATCAGTGCGTTGACCTCAAAAATTGCCGCGCTTCCGGCAGTCCGCGCCGCTTTATTGCAGCGGCAGCGGGATTTTCGCCAGGCGCCGGGACTGGTGGCCGACGGCCGGGATATGGGGACCGTGGTTTTCCCGGACGCACCGCTCAAGATATTTCTGACCGCCAGCGCCGAAGTCCGTGGCAAGCGGCGTCTGAATCAGTTGATGGAACAGGGTAGTAGTGCTAATCTCGCCACAGTTGTGGCGGAAATTGCGGAACGCGATGCCCGGGATCAGCAGCGCAGCGTGGCACCGCTCCGGCCCGCGTCCGATGCGCGCCTCCTGGATACCAGCGAACAAAGTGTTTCTGACACATACAGGGTCCTGCAAAGCTGGGTTCAATCGGCTTTGCAGGAAAATTGAAACCGCCATTTATGGCATCGAGCAGTGATTCAAGGGGCGCCCATGGCGTGCCCGGTATATGAGGCCTACTGAAATTTATGACCACCCCTAACGCTGAAGTGCTTGTTGAACCCAGTTTTGCCGAGATGTTTGAAGAAAGCCAGAGCACCCAGGGCCTCAAGCCTGGCGAGTTGCTCACCGGCATCGTGACCCGTGTCGATAACGACTTTGTCATCGTCGACGTGGGCCTCAAGTCTGAAGGGCCGATTCCTGCCGAGCAGTTCCGCAATGCGGAAGGCGAAATGGAGGTAAAGGTCGGGGACTCCGTAGAGGTCTGTCTGGAGCTGGTGGAAGACGGCATGGGCGAAACCCGCCTCTCCCGTGAAAAAGCCCGCCGCGCCAAGACCTGGGTCGACCTGGAGAAGTCCTTCAACGATAACGCCGTGGTGCATGGCTTCCTCACCGGCAAGGTGAAAGGTGGTTTCACCGTCAGTATCGATGGTGTGCGTGCCTTCCTGCCCGGCTCTCTGGTCGATGTGCGCCCGGTACGGGATGTGGCTTATCTCGAAGGCAAAGACCTGGAGATGAAGATCATCAAGCTGGACCGCAAGCGCAACAACGTGGTGGTTTCCCGCCGCGCGGTGGTCGAGCAGGAACAGAGCGTGGAGCGTGGTGCACTGCTGGAAAGCATTCAGGAAGGTGCGGTCCTCGAGGGTGTGGTCAAGAACCTCACCGATTACGGTGCGTTCATCGACCTGGGTGGTATCGACGGCCTGCTGCATATCACCGATATGGGCTGGCGCCGGGTCAAGCATCCCAGTGAAGTGGTCACCGTGGGCGGCGAAGTGCGTGTTCTGGTCCTGAAGTTCGACCGCGAGCGCGGCCGTATCTCTCTCGGTATGAAGCAGCTGGGTGAAGACCCCTGGCGCGATATCGCCCGCCGTTATCCGGAGGCCACCCGTATTTTCGGTAAGGTCACCAACGTTACGGATTACGGTGCGTTCGTCGAGATCGAAGAAGGCGTCGAAGGTTTGGTGCATGTCTCCGAAATCGACTGGACCAACAAGAACATCAATCCGGCCAAGGCCCTGCATGTCGGTCAGGAGGTCGAAGTGATGATCCTCGATATCGACGAAGAGCGTCGCCGCATTTCGCTGGGTATCAAGCAGTGCCTGCCCAATCCGTGGGACGACTTCGCGCAGAACTTCCAGAAGGGCGATCGTGTCTCCGGTCAGATCAAGAGTATTACCGACTTCGGTGTATTCGTCGGCCTGGATGGTGGAATCGACGGTCTGATCCATCTTTCCGATCTCGCCTGGGATCGTACCGGCGAAGAAGCGGTACGGGACTTCAAGAAGGGCGATACTCTGGATGCGGTGGTCCTCAGCATCGATCCGGAGCGGGAGCGTATCAGTCTGGGCATCAAGCAGATGGAAACCGATCCGTTCATCCAGTTTGTGGTGGCCAACGAAAAGGGCGCCCTGGTGGAGGGCGAGGTGATTTCAGTGGACAGCCGTGGTGCCGAGATTCGGCTTGGCGAGGGCGTGGAAGGATTCCTGCCCCATCGTGAACTGGCGCGTGGCGTGACCTTGTCAGCCGGGGATAAGATCGAAGTCAGCATTGCGATGGTAGACCGCAAGAACCGTACCCTGACGCTCAGCACCAAGGCCCGGGAAGCCGCCGTTTCCCAGGAAGATCAAACAGCGGCGGTACAGCAATATGCGCGTAGTGCGGCGACGGGCACCACCAGTCTGGGTGATCTGATCAAAGAACAGCTCAAGCGTAAGCAGGAAGAAGAAAGTTAAGCGCAACCCTTCTCTCCCGATCATGTGCTGATCGGGAGTATGAGGTAACGGAGGTGGCGTCAGGGAAAGGCTTTTTTGAAGCGTTGACCTGTCGCCTGCCTTTTTGATTTTACGGTGTCCTGTCAATTCACCATTCTTTGTAAGAAGCTAATAAACCATGACTAAATCAGAATTGATCAAAAATATCAGCGCACAATATCCGCAGTTGAGTGTTCGTGATATTGAAATGGCTACCCGTCAGATGCTCGATTATCTGAGCGACGCGCTGGCTGAAGGGGAACGTATTGAAATTCGTGGTTTCGGAAGTTTTTCCATGCATGTGCGCCCTGCCAAGCAGGGGCGTAATCCGAAAACGGGAGAGCCGGTTTTGGTGCCTGAAAAGCGGGTTCCGCATTTCAAGCCAGGCAAGGAGCTCCGTGAGCAGGTTGATTACCCCGAAGCGGTTGCGGGTGGCAAGGCTTAATTGACGGTTCGGCGTGGTGGATACCGTCGTCGTCCTCGTCCTGCTTTTTGCGATCGCGCTGGGCGTCTGGATTGGTCGGGTCACTTATCCGCGAAAACCTGCGTCGGATGTCCCCGACACGATTCCCGAAATTTATATTCAGGGACTCAACCATCTCCTCAGTGAGCGCAATGATGAGGCGGTGGAGGTTTTTTTGGATGCGCTGCGGCAACACCCCGAAAGCGTTGATATTCTACTCGCCTTGGGGCGACTCTTCCGGCGCCGCGGAGAGTTGGAGCGCGCCTTGCGGGTACATCAGTATCTTCTGGATCAGCCGGCGCTGGCATCTGACCTGCGGCAGAGTGTACTCTTCGAGATTGCGCAGGATTACCTCAAGGCCGGGATTCTCGATCGGGCTGAGTCCATCCTCAAAGAATTACTGGGTCGTCAACCCGATCATCTGGAGGGTCTTGCCACGCTTGCCGAGTTGTACGAACTGGGCAGCGAGTGGGCCAAGTCTATCGCCGTGCGTCAGCAGTTGCACAAAACGGGTACGCACGGCCAGCGTCCGGTGATTGCCATGCTCTACGGTGAGCTCGCCGAGCAGTCTCTGCGCGCGGGAGAAGTGGAGCAGGCAGGGATCTTTTTAGGGGCGGCGCGCAAGGAGGACCCGGAGAATCCACGGGCGTTGCTGGTCGGCGGGCGTATCGCTTTCGACCAGCAGAACTGGGACGACGCCTTCGACCACTGGAGAAAACTCCTGGATTCCCGAGTGGAGTCCGTAGTCCTGCTGGTTCTGGAACCATTTTTGAGCGTTTTACCACATGTTGCGAATGGCGTGGATGCGCAAAAGGCACGGGAGCGCCTGTTGGATATGTGTCGTTCGCCGCTGGCGGTAAAACTTCTGGCGCATGCCCTTCGGGGCGTTGAAGGAACCCTGGCGGCGACGACGTATTTAAGACATCTGCTATTGCGGCAGCCGGACATGCGGGTGATGCAGGTTCTGTTGGAACTGGATCCCGATGCGCCAGATGCAACATTATACCCCGTCATGGCGATGGCAGTCAGGGGACTTTCGGTAGAACCGGCGGTTTTTCATTGTCAGTCCTGTGGTTATCAGAGTCCTCAGTATTATTGGCGTTGTCCCAGTTGCCGTCAGTGGGGCACTTTTTCCGGAGGGTGCAGCTTGTGATTTCGCCGCTCATCATTGCGTTGGATTATGCGGATGAACGCGATGCCCTGGTTTTGGCGGATCAACTTGATCCCACCCAGTGCCGGGTCAAAGTAGGCAAGGAACTTTTCACTGCAAGTGGCCCCGTCATTGTGGAACGTCTGCAGGAACGGGGTTTCGACGTATTCCTGGACCTCAAGTTTCACGATATCCCGCAGACTGTTGCCAAAGCCTGCAGGGCGGCATCCCGGCTCGGAGTATGGATGCTCAATGTTCACGCCAGCGGTGGCAGTGCCATGCTGCGTGCAGCGCGTGAGGCCGTGGAAGCGGGCGCCAGAACCCGGCGCCCGCTGCTGATTGCGGTGACGGTGCTCACCAGTATGGACGATGACGCGCTGCACGAAGTAGGGGTGAGCAGTTCGGTGGTGGACCAGGTTGGGCGTCTGGCGACACTGGCTGCGGCATGTGCACTGGATGGCCTCGTCTGTTCTGCCTTGGAGGCGGGCCGTCTGCGGGATGCGCTGCCTGAGCTTCTGCGGGTGACTCCGGGGATTCGACCCGCGCAGTACGCGGAGGATGATCAGCGACGTATCATGACGCCTGCGGCGGCACTGGCAGCGGGTTCGGACTTTCTGGTGGTAGGCCGGCCGGTCACGGCTGCGGTGGACCCGGCGCGGGCTCTCGGTCAGATATTGAATGAGTTGGCGGCTAAACCCGGCGATTCGCGGGAACCCGGCTGATATGCCGGATTGAGGCGGTGGTATGGCTGTCCTCCGCATCATACTTAAGACCATGGAGAAGAAATTACTGTGACTGCAGACGAAGTGGTGGCGCTGTACAAAGAAGACGGGGCGCTGCTCCATGGACATTTTCTGTTATCCTCCGGGCTGCATAGCGATACCTACCTGCAGTCAGCCAGGGTGTTGCAATATCCCGGGCACGCTGCGCGGCTGTGTGCGGCGATGGTGGCGAGCATTCCCGATGACCTGCGGTGGCGCATCTCCTGTGTTGCCGGACCGGCCATGGGCGCGGTTCTGGTATCCTACGAATGTGGTCGCGCGCTGGGCGTACGCAGCATCTTCACCGAGCGGGAAGCCGGGCAGATGGTGCTGCGCCGCGGCTTCGCGCTGACGCCGGGGGAGGGTGTCCTAGTGGTCGAAGACATTACGACGACAGGGGGCTCGACGCGGGAATGTATGGCGGCGGTTACCGCAGCAGGTGGGCAGGTCTTGGCGGCATCGGCGATCATTGACCGCAGTTCGGGATTCAGCGATTTTGACGGCGTACCATTTTTCCCCCTATTGAAGCTCCCTGTGCTTACCTGGGAGGCTGCCGCCTGCCCTCTCTGTGCGGCAGGCGGAACGCCCGTCAAACCAGGGAGCCGTGGTCTGACCTGACCTTGAGAGACGGGCGGCTTGTGTTTACTATCGACGTATAGGCTTAGACAAAATGCAAAAGAAGGATCAGTTCATGCAAATCTCGACACCGGAGGCTGCGCCTCTGGAAAGACACATCCATGTAACCATTCCCGCCAGCGAAGTGGAGAGCGGCGTTTCCCAGCGTCTGCGTAACAAGGCGCGCTCCGCACGTTTGCCGGGTTTCCGGCCTGGCAAGGCGCCCATGACACTCATCGAACGCCATTACGGTTCCGATGCCCTCATGGAGACCTTCGATCATCTCATCAACGAACGCTACTCTCAGGCCGTGCGTGAGGAATCCCTGCGTCCGGTCGGAAGACCGGAAGTGCAGGTCGAGAAAGGCGGGCGCGGCGAAGACCTGGTGTTTACGGCCGTGATAGAGGTGTATCCCGAGTTTGACCCACAGGTACCGGAGGCGACCATCGTCCGCAAGACGGCTGAAGTGATGGATGCGGATGTGGACGCCACTATCGACATCATGCGTCAGCAGCGGCGTTTTTATGTGCCTGTCGGGCGTGCCGCCCAGAACGGGGACCGGGTCACCGTGGATTTTCAGGGGACTGTCGATGGTGTTCCCGTGGCGGGTGGCGACGTGACCAATTATTCCGTGGTGCTGGGCTCCGGCCGCTTGCTGCCGGATATCGAACAGGGATTGCTGGGGATGTCCGCGGGGGAAGACCGGACCGTCGCTGTGCAGTTTCCTGCAGAATATCATGTGGCGGAGCTCGCCGGCCAAGCCGCCCAGTTCCATCTGCAGGTCCGGGAAGTGGCGGCGCCCCAGTTGCCCGAAGTGGATGCGGCTTTTGCCCTGGCGCTGGGTATCGAGGACGGAGACGTTGCCGTATTACGGCAGGAAGTACGGGAAAATCTGGAACGTGAAGCGCAGCGGATTAGCCGGGGCCAGGTAAAAGCGCAGATTCTGGACCTGGTAGTGGCGAACAACCAACCCGATTTGCCCAGGCAAATGATCGGACAGGAACTGGAGCGCTTGCAGAAAGATGCCAATGCGGCGGCTAGCGGCGATGATCTGGACGCGCTGGCCCGGCGCCGGGTGGTACTCGGCCTGGTGTTGTCGGAAATCGTCCGGCGCGAAAAGCTGCGGGCATCCCCGGCGGAAGTCACGCAGGTTATCCGGGACATGTCCGAGCAGTATGAGGACCCTGAGCAGTTCATGAGCTGGTACCGCAGTAATCCCGGGCAGATGGAGCAGGCCGAGGCCCTGGTGCTGGAAGACAAAGTGGTGGCATGGCTTCTGGAGCGTGTTAAAGTGAACGACGAGGCCGTCAGCTTTAACCAGCTCATCGGCCGGGCGCCGGCAGGCGAAGCAAACGCGGAATAACCGGTGTCCGACGCTGGCCCGTGTCAACAGACAGGAGCAAGGATTATGTGGAAACAGGCAGGAGACCCGTTGACCCCGGCCGTACAGGGGCTGGGATATGTGCCCATGGTTGTCGAGCAGACCGGGCGCGGTGAGCGGTCCTATGATATTTACTCCCGTCTGCTCAAGGAGCGGGTAGTTTTTCTGGTGGGCCAGGTGGAAGACATGATGGCCAACCTGGTGGTCGCCCAGTTGCTTTTTTTGGAGGCGGAAAATCCCGATAAAGATATCGCGCTTTACATCAACAGCCCGGGTGGTTCGGTCACCGCCGGCATGGCGATTTACGACACGATGCAGTTTGTTCGCCCGAAGATCAGCACGGTCTGTATCGGTCAGGCGGCGAGCATGGGCGCGGTATTGCTGGCCGCCGGCGCCGAAGGCAAGCGTTATGCGCTGCCCAATGCGCGGATCATGTTGCATCAACCCTCCGGTGGTTTTCAGGGGCAGGCGCATGATATCGAAATCCATACCAAAGAAATTCTGCGTATCCGGGAGCGGCTCAATGATATTCTGGTCCATCATACCGGGCAGGACCGGGAACGCATCGAGCAGGATCTCGACAGAGACTTTTTCATGTCGGCCGAAGAGGCCCAAACCTACCATCTTGTGGACGCTGTGATCAGTCATCGCGGTGAAAACGAGACCGCCTGAACAGGCAGGAGAACAGCTATGGCTGGAAAGCATGAGGGAAGCGGTGAAAAGACGCTCTATTGTTCATTCTGTGGCAAAAGCCAGCACGAAGTCCGCAAGCTGATCGCCGGTCCTTCGGTATTCATCTGTGACGAATGTATCGAGTTGTGCAACGACATCGTCAAGGACGAGATACTGGATGACCACGGTGAGGATCAGGACAAGCTACCCAAGCCCATGGAAATCCGCAAAACGCTGGATGATTACGTCATTGGTCAGGACGTTGCCAAAAAGGTCTTGTCCGTGGCGGTTTACAATCATTACAAGCGTCTGGAACATGGTGGCAAGGACAACGAGGTGGAGCTGGACAAGAGCAATATCCTGCTCATCGGCCCCACCGGTTCGGGCAAGACCCTGCTGGCGCAGACCCTGGCGCGCCTCCTGAACGTGCCCTTTGCCATGGCCGATGCCACGACACTCACGGAAGCCGGCTATGTGGGTGAGGATGTCGAAAATATCATCCAGAAGTTGCTGCAGAAGTGCGACTATGATGTGGAAAAGGCGCAGACCGGCATCGTCTATATCGATGAGATCGACAAGATCACTCGCAAATCCGAGAATCCCTCCATCACCCGAGATGTTTCCGGCGAAGGCGTGCAGCAGGCTTTGCTCAAGCTGATTGAAGGGACGGTAGCCTCGGTTCCGCCGCAAGGCGGCCGCAAGCACCCGCAGCAGGAGTTCCTGCAGGTGGACACACGGCATATCCTCTTCATCTGTGGCGGTGCCTTTGCGGGCCTGGAGAAGTCGGTCTCCGCGCGTCTGGAGAAGGGCGGTATGGGCTTCAATGCGCCCCTCAAGCGCCGCGACAAGGAAGCGACCGCCGCCATGCTGATGCAGAATCTGGAGCCGGAAGACTTGGTGCGTTATGGTCTGATTCCCGAGTTCGTTGGGCGTCTGCCCATTCTGGCGCTGCTGGAAGAGCTGGACGAAGAGGCCCTCATTTCCATCCTCACCGATCCGAAAAACGCTTTGGTGAAACAGTACCAGAAGCTTTTTGCCCTGGAAGGCGTGACCTTGGAGTTCCGTACCGAGGCATTGCGGGCCATTGCCAAAAAGGCCCTGACCCGCAAGACGGGGGCACGTGGTTTGCGTTCCATTCTTGAGCAGATTCTGCTGGATACAATGTACGAATTGCCCTCTATGAGTGGCGTGAAAAAGGTGGTGGTGGATGCCGCTGTCGTGGAAAGTGGCACGAAGCCGCTGCTGGTTTACGATGATGCTGCCAAGGTGGATATGTCTCATCCGGCCTGAAGCCAGGCGGGGATGGTCCTTGAAAAGCCCCGTCGACGACCCCATCTGCGTTGCTATTGGTAGTAATCACCTGCTTTTGGAGTAGATAGACCGTGGCCAAAATCGATAGAAGTCTCCTGGTGGAAGAGGAAGCACAGATGGTGCCGGTGTTGCCTCTGCGCGATGTTGTGGTATTCCCGTTCATGGTGATCCCCCTTTTCGTGGGGCGGGCAAAGTCGATTCGCGCCCTGGAAGATGCGATGTCTGGCGAAAAGCAGATTCTGCTGGTATCGCAAAAAAATGCCGCGGACGATGACCCTCAACCAGAGAATATTTACCGGATCGGTACGCTGGCGACGATTCTGCAGTTGCTCAAGTTGCCCGATGGTACGGTCAAGGTGCTGGTCGAAGGTACAGACCGGGCTAAAATCGTATCTTTCCTGCCGGCGGAGGAATCCCTGCGCGCTCAGGTACAGATCGTGGCCAGTGGTGCGGCAAATGATCGTGAGCTGGAAGCGCTCATGCGTTCGGTCAGCGCCCAGTTCGAGGCCTACGTCAAGCTGAACAAAAAAATTCCCCCGGAGATACTATCCACTCTGGCGAGTATGGATGATCCCGCACGACTGGCCGACACCGTTGCGGCCCATCTCGGCCTCAAACTCGAAGAAAAGCAGGAAATTCTGGAGAAGGCGGACACCCGCGCCCGGCTGGAGCATCTGCTGGGCATGATGGAGTCTGAAATCGACCTGCTGCAGGTGGAAAAGCGCATCCGCGGTCGGGTCAAGCGGCAGATGGAAAAAAGTCAGCGCGAATATTATCTGAATGAGCAGATGAAGGCCATCCAGAAAGAGCTGGGTGATCTGTCGGAAGAGGGCGGTGGTGAGCTGGATGAACTGGCACGTAAGATCGACAAGGCCGGGATGCCGAAGGATGTACGGACCAAGGCCGACGCCGAGTTGAAAAAACTGCGGATGATGAGCCCCATGTCGGCAGAGGCAACCGTGGTGCGCAACTATATCGACTGGCTGGTGGGGGTGCCGTGGCGCAAGCGCAGTAAAATCACCAAGGATCTCAAGCGGGCCAAGGCCATTCTCGACGCCGATCATTACGGTCTGGAGGACGTCAAGGAGCGCATTCTCGAATATCTTGCCGTACAGGAACGGGTCGGCAACAGCCGCGGTCCCATCCTGTGTCTGGTAGGTCCGCCTGGCGTAGGCAAGACCAGCCTGGGGCGCTCCATCGCGGCGGCGACCGGACGTAAATTCGTGCGGATGTCCCTGGGTGGCGTGCGTGACGAAGCGGAAATCCGCGGACATCGGCGTACCTACATCGGGGCCCTGCCGGGTAAAATCGTCCAGAGCCTGGCCAAGATTGCTACGCGCAATCCGCTGATGCTGCTGGACGAGGTAGATAAGATGGCGATGGATTTCCGGGGTGATCCGGCCTCCGCGCTTCTGGAAGTGCTGGATCCCGAGCAGAACGCGACGTTCAGCGACCATTACCTGGAAGTGGACTTCAATCTGTCCGAGGTGATGTTCGTTACCACGGCGAATACGCTCAATATCCCGGCACCGTTGATGGATCGCATGGAGGTGATTCGCATATCCGGGTACACCGAAGACGAAAAGATCCACATCGCCACCAAGTATCTTCTGCCCAAGCAGATAGAAAAGGCGGGGCTGCTGGATGGGGAAATGCAGCTTTCCCAGACGGTCATCCGGGATATCATTCGTTACTACACGCGGGAAGCCGGTGTGCGTAATCTGGAACGAGAACTTGCGCGCATTTGCCGGAAGGTGGTAAAGGAACTCCTGCTCGACAAAAAGCGCACGCGCGTGCAGGTTTCGGATCGCAATCTGGACAAGTATCTTGGGGTGCGCCGCTTCGACTTTGGCAAGGCAGAAAAGGAAAACCGTATCGGTGAGGTCACTGGTCTGGCCTGGACCGAAGTGGGTGGTGAGTTGCTGAGTATCGAGGCTGTGGTCGTGTCGGGTCGCGGCAAACTGCTGATCACCGGTAAGCTGGGGGATGTCATGCAGGAATCCATCCAGGCGGCGATGAGTGTGGTTCGTGCGCGGTCGCGCGCGCTGGGAATTCCCGCAGATTTTTACCAGAACCATGACTTCCATATCCATGTGCCGGAAGGCGCCACGCCAAAGGACGGGCCCAGTGCAGGTATCGGCATGGCCACCGCTTTGGTATCGGCACTGACCAATATTCCGGTACATGCCACGGTCGCCATGACCGGAGAGATCACGCTGCGCGGTGAGGTCCTGCCCATCGGTGGGTTAAAGGAGAAGTTGCTGGCAGCACATCGCGGCGGCATCAGTACGGTCCTGATTCCAGCGGAGAATGAAAAAGATCTGCAGGAAATCCCCAAAAACGTACGTGATGCGCTGACCATCAAGGTGGTTCGGTGGATTGACGAAGTTCTGGCGATTGCGCTGGAGTCTTCGCCGACACCTTTGCCGCCTGAAAGCGGCGGCGACGTGCTGGTGGGTGTGGTGCCTGGCAAAGAGTCTTCCGAGGACAAGGCAATGGCACATTAGAGGCCGCATGAGGGCTCATCTCCGCAATTTTAATAACGGCGAACGGGTCCAGAATGTGGCGATATCCATGTTGATGTCCCTGATGGTGATGATTCTGGGGGAAGGTCTGGCCGTCCTTTGTGACGCCGGGCATTTTGTGCACTTTCTTGACAAGCCTTTTTTTACCCTGCTATAACGTTTTCTGGATAGAGTTGATGCGTAGTTATACCTAGTAACCGAGTCCATAACAGGAGAAAGAAATTATGAACAAATCGGAGTTGATCGAGAAGATTGCAGAAGAAGCTGGCGTGACCCGTGCCGCCGCCGGCCATACTCTGGATGCGCTTGTCAAGGTGGTTACTGACGCGCTCAAGGCTGGTGATCAGGTAACTCTGGTCGGTTTCGGTTCATTTCTTGTTTCCAGCCGTGATGCGCGCAAAGGCCGTAATCCCGCTACCGGCGCGGAAATCATGATCGCCGCAAGTCGCGCGCCTAAATTTAAGGCTGGTAAAGCGTTGCGTGATGCAGTAAACTAGCGCGTCTGGTTTGGGCGGTTAGCTCAGTTGGTAGAGCGTCGGCTTTACACGCCGAATGTCGGGGGTTCGAGCCCCTCACCGCCCACCACTCATTTTATTGGGGTGGTAGTTCAGTTGGTTAGAATGCCGGCCTGTCACGCCGGAGGTCGCGGGTTCGAGCCCCGTCCGCCCCGCCAATGCGAGTAAGGCGACCCTTTTGGGGCGCCTTTTTTTACGTCGGTATTGCGCGTGGCGTGAATACCGATATCCGCCAGTAGGACTGTTCAGGTGTTTTCTAAAGTGGGTTATTGGAACCGTCGTTAGCCTGTTTTTTGGGCGTTCCGGTTTTCGGGGGATATGTTTATGATGGAAACATTTCGGAAATTCGGCAGATCGTGGGTGGCAAAATCACTCATGGTTTTAATCGCGTTGTCTTTCGTGCTTTGGGGCGTAAGCGGGTATTTATTCTCCGGAAACTCAGCCTCATCTGTCGTGGCGACGGTGGATGGCCAGAAGATCAGCGATGCCGCATTTCAGAAACGTATGAAAGATGCCCTGGCGCGTTATAGCCATATTTTCGGCGCAACGACGGCGGCGAAGATGGCGGTGGATAAGAGTTTCGGTCTGGATGTGCTTAACGGTTTGATTGACAACATGCTTTTGGGTATGGAGGCAGGCCGTCTGGGCTTGCAGGTGCCGGATGCTGCGTTGGCGAAAAAAATCGAATCCATTCCAGCCTTTCAGGAGAAGGGTGTTTTTTCCAAAAGCCTTTACCAGAAATTGCTGGCTGCCAATGGAATGACACCGGCACAGTTTGAAGACATGCTGCGGGAAAGCATGCGTCTGGAGCAGTTGCAAGTCGTTCCCCAGGTTATCGCCACGGCATCGAAGATCGAGGCTACCCGGATTTGGGCTTGGTCACAGGAGTACCGTGATGTCAGCACGGTAGATATCCGGGATAGCGACTTTGCTGCGGCAGCCGGGCCAACGGCTGCTGCGGTGGCCGATTACTACCACGCCCACATGGATCAATTCCGGTTGCCGGCGCAGGTGCAGGTACAGTATGTGGTGCTGGGGCCAAAGGATTTTGTCGGCAAGGGCGGCACTCCGACCAGTCCGGCGGTCAGTTCGTCCCCTGTGGTTGCCACGCAGTCTGCTGTTTCTGTTAATAGTTCTGCTGAAAATGCCTTCCAGGCCCAGGTGGAGAATTTCAAGGATCGCCTGTTCAGCAGCCCCGACGGGTTGAACGCGGTTGCCAAAGCCTATGGCCTGACGGTTCAGGAAAGTGGCGTACTGACCGCTGGAAAGGTGCTTGCCCAAGGACCTTTTTCCGATGCCAAAGCGCTTGATCTGGCGTTTGGCAAGGCGGTGCTTGCCGGGAAAAATAGCACGGCGCTCACCTTGGCGAACGGGGATTTACTGGCAGTACATTTGGTTCATTATACACCAGGTAGTGTCCAACCCCTGAGTGCTGTCGCAGGGGCCATTACGGCAAAACTAACCACGGAAAAGGCGGAGCAACTGGCCCAGAAGAAAGCGCAGGCATTGCTGGCGGCGGCGCGTCAGGCGAAGGATATGAATATGCTGACAGACCATGGCGCCTATCCGCTGCATGCGTACCGCGATGTAACCAGACGTAATGCGCTGGGGTTGGATAATGCGGTGTTGGAGGCGGCTTTCACGGCACCCGCACCGGTTGGCAGCGTCCCTTCTATGGATATGGTGAAGACGTCGTCGGGCTACCGGATTTTTGCCGTTACACGCGTAACCGCCCCCGCGTCAGCGGCCATAAATCCCAAAGTGACGGCGCAAATTCGTGCATCTCTGGAGGAGCAAAGGGGCCGCCTACTGTCGACTGCCTATCTGAAGGACTTGCGGGAACATGCCAGGGTGAAGATCAACAACGCACAGTTGGCGCAGATTGCGCATTGATCAATGAGACATCCTCGGCTCGCTATCGCCGTCCTTTCCGGTCTTGGGAGTGACCTGTAGGAGCGGTCAGCCGTTCCAGCAGCGCGGCCAGCACAGCGCTGAAAATACCGATCACGGCACCGCCCAGTACATCGGCGGGGAAATGTGCGCCGACCGCCATGCGTGACCATGCCACCAACACGGCATATATCGCGGCGGGTATCCACAGGATTTTGGAGGCCTTGCCCAGGAGCAGGCTGCCGACGAGCAGAAAGGCCATTGCCACATGGCCGGAGGGAAAACTGTGCCAATACTCCGGCCTTCCCACCACATGTACCGACAGGGACCCAAGTGCAACCACGGGGCGGGGATAGGCGAGCCCTGATTTGAGCGTCACGACGATCAGCCATACGGCCAACTCACCGATGGTAAAATCCCAGACGACGGCAAAGGGCAGCGTCAGGGGTCTTAGCCGGAAGGCCACCACGAGCAGGGCCATCCAGACGGCAAAATAAGCCGGCTGGGCAACCCACGATACCATCTCCATGGCCGCTGAAAGCATCGGCGTATCGCTCAGGTGATTCACCAGCAGAAAGATACGGTCATTCCACCCGTACCAAGTATACCATTCCGGCTGCAGGAGCATCGTGGACAACGTCAGCTCATACCCAGGGCGATAAGCCAAAGTCCGACCCCGCCCAGAGCACTGAGCATGGCCATGCCGAAAAGCCAGACCCTTCCGGTCAAGGCCGTGATAGAGGCCAGAGAGATGGCGATTTGTAAAAAGATCATCGCAATGGCCATGTCGTTATGCGGTCTGTTCAATTGCTCCGAACGCATATTGGCCGCTGTGGAAAGTTGTTCCAGTTGCCGGGCTTCGGCCTGAACCGTCTTTTTCTGGCTCGTATATTTGATGATTTCCTTCTGGTATGGCCCTGCCTGTTTCTGCGGAGTCAGATCCACAGCCAGTTGCATGAGGTGCTCTTTGGTGCTGATGGCCTGGTAGTAGTTCCACTGGTCCGTCGCCTTGGCTTTCTCCAGCACCGCCTCGTTCTTGGCCAGCAATACCTCGTTCATCAGATGGGTCCCCTGATAACTGACAACGGCGCCGATGGTGGCCAGCAGCGCGGTGAACATAGCCACCCACTGACCAAGGGAATGCTTGTGGGCGGGGGATTCGGCAGCCACATGAGCGGCTTCTTCGTGCGGGGCATGGGTGTGCAGGGATTCGCTCATGGATTTTGTCCTTTTCACTGGAATGGTTGGCGCAGGGAACCGGAAGGCCCTGCGGCGCCGCAATTATCCGCTATCGCCGCAATTCTGCCTAGCAGCTTGTCACACGGCAGGCCCATATCCTCAGGAAACCTGCTCAGATATAATCCGCACAAGTCTGTTATGTTTTCCGGATGCAGGCCTATTGTGGTGGGCCTCCGGTTTGCTGGCGACACCTGCAAAATTCGTGTGACGGTCCGGTATTTTTCAGTCGCCGGACGTATTTTGAGCAGTCTGGCCAGCCCTTCCATGAGGATGCCATGCACGACCAGAAAGAAACCCTTCCGCTGCTGGCCATGACGGCCCTCGGTGTGGTCTTCGGGGATATCGGCACGAGCCCTCTTTATACCCTCAGCGCATGCCTTTCCGCCATGTCCCTGCAACCCGATGCGGCAAATCTTCAGGGCATCCTGTCCCTGATTTTTTGGACCCTGGTGCTGGTCGTCGCCGTTAAATACGCTTGGGTGATCATGCGCGCGAGCAATCATGGCGAAGGTGGTATCATGGCGCTCACTGCTCTTGCATCCCACGCTACCGGACACTCGGGACGATTGCGCTGGTGGATACTGAGCATTGGACTTTTGGGTGCAGCCCTCTTTTATGGCGATGGCGTCATCACCCCGGCCATTTCCGTGCTGTCGGCCATGGAAGGTATGGAGGTCGTCTCCGTCACCTGGAAACCATTGGTTGTTCCTCTGGCTCTGGGGATTATCATCGGGCTTTTTCTGGTCCAGCGCCGGGGTACAGCGGCCATCGGCCATTTCTTTGGCCCGAGCATGCTGGTCTGGTTCCTGTTGCTTTTGGGCTCCGGGCTGACCTGGATCGTCGCTGATCCGCAGATTTTGCTTGCGCTCAACCCCTGGTTTGCTCTCCACTTTATCGGAATGCACGGCTTTGGCGGGCTGGCGATCCTGGGCGCCGTCGTCCTTGCCGTCACCGGGGCGGAGGCGCTTTACGCCGATATGGGCCATTTTGGTGTGCGACCCATTCGGATGGCCTGGTTTTTTCTGGTGTTGCCCGCCTTGGCGGTCAACTATCTCGGCCAGGGCGCCTTGCTGGAGATCCATCCTTCCGCCGTTCAGAACCCATTTTTCCGTCTTTTCCCTGCCTGGGCGACCCTGCCCATGGTGGTGATCTCGGGCATTGCCACGGTAATCGCATCGCAAGCGGTGATTTCAGGTGCCTATTCCGCGACCCGACAGGCCCTGTTGCTGGGTTACCTACCGCGTCTGACCATCATTCACACCTCGGCAGCGGAGCGCGGGCAGATCTATCTTCCGGGACTCAACGGACTCCTGATGGTGGCGGTCATCGCGGTGATCCTTTGGTTCAGGTCCTCGGATGCGCTGAGTTTCGCCTATGGCACGGCGGTTACCGGCACCATGATGCTGACCACCATTCTGGTCTTTTTCGTTGCGCGTCATAGCTGGAAGTGGCCGTTGTGGGAGGCGGGTCTTTTCTGTGGTTTCTTCATTCTGCTGGACGGGATATTTTTGGGCGCGAATCTGATGAAATTCATGGAGGGGGGCTGGTTCCCTCTGGTAGTCGGCCTGCTCGTTTTCACGGTCATGTCGACGTGGCGGCGCGGACGGGAGATCCTCGCCCACAAACTGTATCCAGAGGCCATCCCGGTGGAGGCTTTTCTGGCCGGTATCACTCCCACCGAGCCTATCCGTGTCTCGGGTACGGCGGTATACCTGACCGTGCGCGACCAGGGTATTCCCCATATCCTGTTGCATAATCTGAAACATAACAAGGTGCTTCATGAACGGGTCATCATCCTCACCCTCAAATTTGAGGAGGAGCCCCGCATCCTCCCCGCGGACCGGGTGACAGCGTGGGACTACGGACAGGGTATTTATCGGCTCACGGCCCGTTACGGGTTCATGGAGCAGCCCGACATTCCGGAGATTCTCAAGTCCGCGGGGGATTCCGGCTTCCACTGGAACGCCTCGGATACCACCTATTTTGTCTCCCGCCAACGGGTGATCCCAGCCGTCAACGCGAGTTTGGCCTTATGGAGAGCACGTCTTTTCGCCGTCATGCTTCGCTTTTCCGCCAACGCCACCGACTTTTTCCGCCTCCCGCCCAATCAGGTGATGGAGCTGGGAGATGTCGTCGAACTTTCGCGGGAGGCGGTGTCCGGCGCGTCATCGCTGGGCAAGGGCGGTTAGCGCCGGGAAAGGCCCTGCGCCGCTTGACCTGACCGGTGGTGCCAGCTTATAAAACGCCCACTCAGGAGGGGATCGATGTCAGTCATACCAGAACTTCACGGAGCCTCCAGCGAGGCGGATGTGTTGCAACAATTGCCCGAGGACGTGCGGGAGCGCATCAAGGATCGCTGGCGGATTTATCAACTCCGCCATCATCCCTCCTGGTGGCGGAGGCTGATGCTGTTTCTGAGCCTGATCGGGCCGGGTATCCTGGTGATGATCGCCGACAACGATGCCGGAGGCGTGATTACCTATGCCCAGACCGGGGCGATGTATGGTATCGGTTTCTTCGTTCCCTTCCTGCTGCTCATGATCCCGGTGGCCTATGTGGTGCAGGAGATGACCGTGCGTCTTGGCGCGGTGACTCACCGGGGACATGCCGAGATGATCTGGGGGCGTTATGGCGCTTTCTGGGGGGTGTTTTCGCTGCTGGATCTGACTGTGGCGAATATCCTGACCCTGGTGACGGAGTTTATCGGTATCCGCGTCGGCATGAGCGTGTTTTCGGTGCCGCCGATCCTTTCGGTCGCTGTGGCCTGGATCTTTCTCGCCGGGACCATGATCTTTCTGCATTATAACACCTGGGAGCGGCTGGCATTGTGGATTGCCGCAGGCAATATCGTATTTGTGCCCCTGGCTATCGCAGCGCACCCAGACTGGGGCCAGGTTATTGCTGCATTGGGCAACTGGCACATTCCAGTGGGGACTGCGGTAGGCGCCTTTACCTATGTCATACTCGCCAACCTCGGAACGACGATCGCGCCGTGGATGCTCTTTTTTCAGCAATCCTCGGTGGTTGACAAGGGCCTTACGGTCAACGACATCCCCAGTGGCCAGGCCGATACCGCCTTCGGAAGCCTTTCCATGGGGATCATCGCCATTGCCATCGTCATCCTGACGGGTACCCTGGCGTATGGTCACCTCAATACCGCCCAGTTTGACATACAGGCGATCCTCCATCTGTTACGAGAGAGTAGCCTCGGTAGTGTCGGAACCGCACTGTTCGCTCTGGGCCTCGTCGAGTCCGGGCTGATTGCGGCCATTGCCATTACGGCAAGCACTTCCTGGGCGGTGGGCGAGGCACTCAAGCTGCCCCGGAGCCTGAACCTTAGACCGCAACGGGCCTTGCCCTTTTATCTGTCCGGCATCCTGAGCGCCGGAATGGCTGCTCTGGTGGTGCTGATCCCTCAAATCCCACTGGGTTTTCTGAACCTGACCGTACAGGTGATCGCTTCCATATTCATGCCTGCGGCGATGTTGTTTTTGCTCATGCTGCTGAATGATCGCGAGATCATGGGAAGCTATGTGAACCGGCGCTGGCAAAATTATTCAGCGTTCACCATCGTTGGTTTCCTTATTCTGGCCAATGCCGTTTATGGCTATACCGTCGTCTTCCCGTCCGCCTGAGGAGTTTGGTATGCGTTCCAAAGAAGACTTTCATTCCGCGGCGACACCGGAATTTCTGGCGTTTCTAGAAGATGAAGTCCATCAGGAGCCCAAACCACTGACCCGCGCGCCGATCCGGGGATGGATACAGGTGGCCTTCTGGGGACTGCGCATTTATATCGCCGTCATGCTGGTCATGGTGGCCATCGGTTTTGCGCGCGGTATACATTGATCGGGGAGAGCAGGACAGCGCAGAGCCCGCAATGACCTCACCATCAAAATCCGTTTCCGCATCTGCCTTTCGTCTGGACTGGCCGGCAAAAGTCATTTTCTTCGCGATCCTGTCTCCACTTTTGGAGGACATGCACGTGCTCGTCAAGCGCCGGGATGCCCTCGATCGAGGGTGATCACCGGGTCATCTGAGGATGGGTGGCGAGTAATTCTTCCGCTTCCTGACAGAGCGCGTGTCGCTCGAGAATGGTAGCGGGCAGACGGCCGCCCGCCTGCCGCCACAAAACGGCCGCACGGATGCCGCTGAGGAGGAGGGTGCGGATGCGTGCGGCATCGTCCGGGTCGCTCAGGAAACGGCTCTCTCCGCTGACGATGATGCGCGGGCGGAGAATGCCAATGGCCTCGGTGTAAGTCTGGGCGAGCCCGGCAACGATGCTGCGTTGCATCGGGTCAGCAAAGTGGGCGATCTGGCGTTGGGCCTGCTCGACGCCTTCCTGGACGCGCCGGGTGGCTGAGGGGTTTTTGAGGAGGCGCTTGCCGAGGGTGGTCAGCGCCATGCTGTAGCGCAGCAGTTCGGCCTCCCGGGCGTTGCCGGGACCGCGTTGCAGCAGCGGGCAGAGCAGCGCCAGAGCGTGCCGCAGGCTGTCGACATCGCCCAGGGCACGCAGGCTGTCCTTGCTGTCCAGCGCCAGTACGCTCCTGATGCAGGTCTGCAGCAGGTCTCCGGGCTGTGCGCCATTACGCGCGATGTCTTGCACCAGCAGGGCGCTGCGCAGGACACCGGCGAGGCCCAGGGCGCGGTCGCGCCGCCGCCGGGCGTCAGGGAAAAGGAATGACCACATGGGTTTGCGCCTGTCGTAGGAGGAGGGGGCAATTCATCGTTTAAGCGGGTTCACCATTCAAAATGTCGTCCAAGGCATGAATCAGCGCGCCGACCTGGGTTTCGGTCAGTTTGCGCCCCCGCTCGTTGAGAATGAAAAAGGTGTCTTCTACTCGTTCACCGAAGGTGGAGACTTTGGCGCCGTGGATGTTGAGCTGCAATGCGCGCAGCGTCTCGCCGACCTGATAGAGCAGGCCGAGGTGGTCTGCGGCGCGGACTTCCAGCAGGGTATAGCGGGGCAGGACGCCATTGTCCACGCGGATCTCGGCGGGAACGTGTGCAAAAAACCGGTGGCGCGGATCGCAATGGCGCAATCCAAAACGGGGTTTGCGCACGGCTTCCCCTTCAAGAATCGCGCGTAGTTCGGCAGCCAGGTCGGCATGGGCCTGGGCACTGTGGGCGAAGGCGTGGCTGTTGTCGATGACCAGGAAGGTGTCGATGGCGCGACCATCCTCGCTGGTATCGATCCGGGCGTCGATGATGTTCAGGGATTGCCGATCGAGGGCACCGGTAATCTGCTGGAAAAGTCCCGGTCGGTCCGGGCCGTAAATCAGGACTTCACTGCCCTCGGGCGCATGGGGCCGCACCGCGACCAATGCTTTCCGGCTTTTGTGGTGGAGTATTTCCCGGCAATGCCAGAGTAGCTCGTCTTCTGTGTAACGCAGAAAATACGGGCCCGAAAGCTGCTGCCAGAGGGTGCGTACCCGTGGATGGTCGGTGCTGACGATTTTCTGCAGAACAGCCTGCTGTTTATCGGAGACGATCTGCGGAAGATCCCGGGTCTGGCGGTCTTCCCGCTGAAGTTCCGTGGCCGTCGCCCGGTACAGTGTGCTGAGCAGCAGCCCCTTCCAGTCATTCCAGAGTTCCGGGTTGGTGGCACGCATGTCGGCGACGGTGAGGAGCAGCAGATAGGCAAGATGGCGTTCATCCCCGACCAGATGGGCAAAGTCGCGGATGACCTGAGGGTCTTCGAGGTCGCGGCGCTGGGAGACAGCGGACATTCGCAGATGTTGTTCCACCAGCCAGACGATCAGGTCTGTATCGCAGGGCGACAATCGTAGACGCCGGGCAAAACGCCGGGCTTCCTGAGCACCGATTTTGGAGTGATCGCCGCCGCGGCCTTTGCCGATATCGTGGAAGAGACCGGCCAGCACCAATAACTCCGGTTTTTCCACCTGCCGCCGGGCGGCCTCGGCGACGGGCAGGAGCGGCGCCTCGCCAGTCCAGATCTGCCCGAGGTTGCGGAGCAGAAAAAGGGTATGCTGATCGACGGTATACACATGGAAGAGGTCGTGCTGAATACGTCCGGTGATACGTCCGAAGGCGGGGAGTATGCGTGCCAGCAGGCCACATTGCTGCATCATGGCGAGGCTGCGATAGGCGCCATCGGGCTGGGCGAGAATGGCGAGAAGTTGCTCCTGCGCGATGGGATCACGGTCCAGATCCCGCGGGTGAATGGCGTTTCGCAAGGCGTACAGATGGCGTTGCGTCTGTGCGTCGAGGGTGCGCCACCGGGGGTCTTCCGCCAGACTGCGGAACAGGCTCAGAATATGCCGGAGCAATGGTATATCATCGCGGTGCAGCGGGGGCCGGGACAGGGCGACGCGCTGGCCGGTAACCACCAGCGCTGGTGTGCGTGCGGCCAGATGCTGCGCGATGTTCTCTTGGGCAATGGCGGCGATGCGCAGAATATCGGCGAAGGCGCGATAGAGTTTCTGCATCAATTGTTCGACGGCGGTACGTCCCGGCCGATCGGCGTAGCCCAGTTGCCGTGCCAAAGGTACCTGCAGATCGAGGCGCAGACGGTCTTCGTGGCGTCCGGTGGCGTGGTGCAGGGCGATCCGCAGGCGGGAGAGCAGGGCCTGGGCGCGCAGGAGCTGACGATATTCCTCGCCGGTAATGATGTCTTCATCGCGCAGGCGACGCAGACTGCCCTCCCCGAAAATACTGGCCGCGAGCCATTGCAGGTGATGGATATTGCGTAGCGCACCGGGACCTTCCTTGAGGTTGGGTTCGAGGTGAAAGGCCGTGTCGCTGCAGCGGGCGTGACGGTTTTCTTGCTCCGCCAGTTTAGCGGCGAAAAAAAGCGGGGGAGGCCAGGGGGGATTTTTCCGTAACGCGTCGCTCAGTTGTTGCAGCAATGGGCGCGATCCGGCCAGATAACGGGATTCCAGCAGGGTGGTGGCGATACCCAGATCGTGACGCGCTTCCTGCAGGCATTCGTCCACGCTGCGGACACTGTGCCCCACCTGCATCTGCAGGTCCCAGAGGCAGGTCAGGAAGCCTTCGATGAACTCCTTTTGTACCGTTGTGAGCGTCGGCGGGGTCAGAATCAGGAGATCGATGTCGGAGTGGGGGAAGAGGGTACCGCGCCCGTAACCGCCTACGGCCGCCAGGGCGAGTTCTTGCGACGTCGCTGTGTCTGCACCCGCTGTGCTCTGCCAGAGCCCGCGCAGGGTACTGTCCACCGCGCGGCAGCGCTGGTGGAGCAGAGCGCTGGCACTCTGCTGTGGCGAGATGGCGGTTGGCGGAGACCCCCGAACTTCGCCCAACGCAGCGGGCGTCCGGGGCTGCGCGGGGCGGATCGTCATTCTCAGATGGGATCGCCGGGCAGTTGGGTCAGTATTTCGTAACCATCATCGGTAACCAGAATGGTATGCTCCCACTGGGCGGAGGCACTGTGATCCTTGGTAACGATGGTCCAGCCGTCAGGCAGGGCCTTGATGTAGCGTTTGCCGGCATTGACCATGGGTTCGATGGTGAAGGTCATGCCCGGCACCAGTTCAATGCCTTCACCGGGATTGCCATAATGCAGCACCTGCGGCTCATCGTGGAATTTGCGGCCGATGCCGTGCCCGCAGAACTCCCGGACGATGGAGCAGTGCTGCGCCTCGGCGTAGGACTGTATGGCATGGCCGATGTCGCCGAGGGTTGCGCCGGGGCGCACCTGCTGAATGCCACGCACCATGGCTTCATGGGCCACTTCCATCACCCGACGCGAACGCAACGGCACCTCGCCGACGGTGAACATCTTGCTGCTGTCGCCGTGATAGCCATCCTTGATGACCGTGACGTCGATGTTGAGCATGTCGCCATCCCTGATGACGCGTTCGCCGGGAATGCCGTGACAGATCACATGGTTGAGGGAGATGCAGACGGATTTGGGAAAGGGTGGATATTCGGGGCTGGGCTGATAGTGGAGCGGCGCGGGAATGCCCTGCAGATCGTTGACGATATAGTCGTGGCAGATGCGGTCCAGTTCATCGGTGGTAACGCCGGCTTTGACATGGGGGGCGATCATCTTCAGCACCATGGCCGTGAGCTGGCCCGCCACCCGCATTTTTTCGACCTCTTCTGCGGTTTTGACGTTGTTTTGGGGGGACGTTTTGCTACGCTGTAACATACTGTTCTCCTGAAGCGGCTAAAAGAGAAGCGGTTCCGCCGCACTGAGGCTTATTTTATCAGGACTGATGCGGGTCCGGTAGGCCAGAATTTCCACACCGTCGGCGCGTGCCCGGCGCAGTGCCTTGCCATAGGCCGGATCAATGGCGTCTGCGGGCGCAAAACCCCGACCGTCTTCCCGGCCGATCAGGAAAAGCATCACCGCGCGCCCGCCGCCGCGGACCACCTCCGTCAATGCCCCCAGATGACGCAGGGCGCGGCTGCTGACGGCATCGGGGAAACGGATCACACCGTCATCCTCCAGCAGGGTGCAGGATTTTACCTCTACGTAGCAGGGTGGTCGGCCCTCGGAACTGAGCAGGACATCCACCCGTTCATGACTTCCGTAAGGCACTTCGCGGCGCAGTTGTGCGTAATTTTGCAAGGCGGGTATAACGCCCGCGGCGATGGCCTCGGCGACTACGGCATTGGGGCGCTGCGTGTTGATGCAGACCCAACTGGTGCCGCTCCAGTAGAGTTCCCAGGTCCAGGGCAGTTTGCGTTTGGGGTTGCCGCTCAGGGAGATCAGGATGGGCTGACCGGGTTCGGCGCAACTGCGCATGCTGCCAGAGTTGGGGCAGTGCACGGTGACGATCTCGCCGCTGGCCAATGCGCAGTCGGCAAGAAAGCGTTTGTAGCGGCGGATCAGGGTGGCGGGGGTGAGGGGCGGCAGGTTCATGACGCTCAGCCTAACGTTGTTCGGTGGCGGTGGCCAGTGAGGTAGTACGATAAAGAAGTTGCCCCCCGGCCATCCGGCTGAGCGCCCAGTCGCGCCACTCTACGGCAGGGGCGCCATGCAGTCCGGCGGGCGTCATCCAGCCGAGCAGTCGCAGGGTCTCCTCCCAGGCTTGGCTGGGTTCACCCGCCCAGGCGGGGCTGCCGAGGCTTTTGGACAGCTTGCGACCGTCGGCGTTACAGAGCAGAGGCAGGTGCCCATATTGCGGATGGGGCAGACCCAGGACGCTTTGCAGATAACGCTGCGTACCGGCGAGGGTGCGCAGATCGCCGCCGCGGATCACTTCGCTGATGCCCTGCGCTCCGTCGTCCACGACACAGGCCAGGATATAGGCGAAGTAGCCGTCGGCACGCAGCAGGATGGGGTCACCCTGCGGTGCGGGCGTGTCTTGCCAGCCTTGGAAACGATCCTCCCAGAGGGGCAAGGTGTCCGGCACTCGCAGGCGCCAGGAGCGGGTCTGCCGTCCGGATGCCAGGCCCTGCCGGCAGACGCCCGGATAGCGTTCGCCCAAGCCCCGGATTTCCTGACGGGTGCAGGCACAGGGGTAGGCCATGCCCTTTGTCTGCAAGGCCGTCAGTGCTTCCTGATAGATCGCCTTGCGCGGAGACTGGGTCAGCACCGGTCCGTCCCAGTCCAGCGACATGGCCTCCACTTGCCGGAGAATGGCGTCGGCGGCACCGATACGCACGCGGCCCTCATCCACATCCTCCAGGCGCAGCCGCCAGCACCCGCCCTGACTACGGGCGCTGAGATAACTGCCGACGGCGGCAATGAGTGATCCCGCATGGAGCGGGCCGCTGGGGGAGGGCGCAAAGCGTCCGGCGACGGTGGGGGTGCTGGGCATGGCTTCCTTCAGGTGGTGTCCTTGCTATAGTAGCGCAAGCAAGGGCCAAACCGGAGTGAACATGGCGGGCGGAGAGTTTGCGCTCATCGAGCAGTTGCGGTGCCGACTGGGCAAGACGGCCAGTGGTGTGCGGCTTGGTATCGGTGATGACGCCGCCTGGCTGGACCCGGCGGGTCGGCAACTGGTGGCGACCATGGATACCCTGGTTGCCGGTCGTCACTTTTTCCCCGAGGTCAGCCCGGAAGACCTTGCCTGGAAAGCCCTTGCGGTGAATCTCAGCGACCTGGCCGCCATGGGTGCGGAAGCGCGCTGGTGTCTGCTCAGCCTGGCCCTGCCGCGGCGGGAGGAAGGCTATGGGGAGTGGTTGGAAGCATTCGCTACGGGCTGGAGTGCGCTCGCCGATCGGCATGGTGTTATCCTGGCCGGCGGTGATACGGTGGCTACGGATGGGCCGCTGACCCTCTCCGTGACCGCATTGGGGCTTTCAGACCAGCAGGTGATGCGCCGTGACGCGGCGCGGCCCGGAGACATGATCTGGGTCACCGGCACTCTTGGCGACGCGGCCGCGGCCCTGGACCTGGCTTTGGTGGAGCGCGGCCAAGAGAGGCGGGCAGTTCCCTGCTCGGCACCACAGCGGGACGCGTTAGAGGCAAGACGGCTGCGTCCCACGCCCCGTCTCGAATTCGGCGCGGCGGCGCTGTCGAGTGGTGTACTTTGTGCCGTGGATTGTTCCGACGGCTTTCTGGCCGACCTTGGCCATATCCTGAAAGCTTCGGGCGTCCATGCACAGGTCGCCCTGGATGCGTTGCCTTTGAGCCCGGAACTCGCGGACTTGGCGCGGACCGACCCGGAACGCCGGCAACGCTGGCCCCTCACCGGCGGTGATGACTATGAACTGATCCTCTGTGCCGCTCCTGCCTTATCGACGGCCATACAGGAGGCCGCCCGGACGCTCTCCCTGCGCCTGACGGCGGTGGGCAGCATCCTGCCTGCGGCCCCCGATGCACGGGCAGCGGTCACCCTGACCTGGCGGGATGAGCCGCTGTCGCTGCCCTCTTCCTGGGGGCATGTCCATGCACTCTAGGCCCTGGTATCAGTGGCTGGCATTGGGTGGCGGCAGCGGCCTGTCGCCCATCCTGCCGGGCACCATGGGCACTATCGCTGCCATTCCCCTGTATCTGCTGCTGGCCCTCGTGGTGCAGAACAATGTGGTTTATACCCTGGTGTTGGTGGCTATACTCGCCGTGGGGCCGTGGCTCTGCGGACAGACGGCGCGGGAGATGCAAAATGGCGGTGGCGGCATGCGGGCCCTGGACCCGCCGGCCATCGTCTGGGATGAATGGGCGGGCCTGCTGCTCACCCTCTGGCTGGTGCCTTTCGGTTGGTGGACGTTGCTCGTCGGGTTCCTGCTCTTCCGCTTTTTTGACATGCTCAAACCCTGGCCGATTTCCTGGCTGGATAAACATATTCATGGAGGCACGGGTATCATGCTCGATGATGTGGCTGCGGCGATCCCGGCACTGATTCTTCTGCGGCTGATGCTGTGGGCGGGCTGGCTATGACGAATACCCATCCCATGGAGTCCTTGCAGATATTTCTGCCCATGCGCCCCGCGGCCCTGCCCGATGCCCAGCGTCTGGCGGCCTGGGCCAGGCGGGCCGGGAGGGATGTCCGGGTGGAACTCGTCGCCACATTGCCCGATTGTTCCGCCACGGCGGTGGCCATTGGCGAGTTTGCGAACGCCGCGGGCTGGATAACGTCATCATGCCGCACCCATCTGCCGGCCGGCGACTGGGCCTCGTTGCGTGACTGGGCGAGCGCACATTTGCCCGTTTGCGATGTACCTTTGAGCCTTTTCAGCGATAACGCCACCACGCCGGAAGTTTTGCCGGGCGAGTACTGGGTCGAAGCGGGGACACCGTGCGCCATGTCGCTGCACATGGCACCGCCGGAATGGTCCTTACTCCAGCACGCCCGTGCGCGGGACGCCTGCCTCGCCCTGGCGGAGTCTTGTACCGGCGGTGACCTGGCCGCGCGGATCACCGCCCTGCCAGGCTCCTCGGCGCTGCTGCGCCACGGGTTTGTCACCTACAGTAATGAAGCGAAAAGTCAGTTGCTGAAGGTGCAGGAAGCGACTCTCGCGCGGGTCGGGGCCGTAGCGGAGGAGACCGCCCTGGAAATGCTCGCCGGTGCACTGCACGAAGCGGACATTGCCGCGGCCATCACCGGCATCGCCGGGCCGGGAGGCGCCGTGCCTGGCAAGCCGGTGGGTACGGTCTGCATTGCCTGGGGCGCACGGGGCATGGAACCGCAGGTGCGGACCTGTCATTTTCACGGAGACCGTTGGTCGGTGCAGTATGCGGCGGGTTCGGTAGCCCTGGGCGGATTGCTGGGGTTGTTGCGGTAACCATCGGCCGTTTGCCCCGCCCGCCCGCTCAGGTAGAATGCCGGAAAAGGTTGTTCCGCTAAGCTGAGTGTTGGTTCAGCGGGCCCTTGCCGCGCGCCACTACAACAAGGTGTTTTGCAAGGATGGGTTACCCCCTCGATTCTGGAGAAGGAAAATATTATGGATGAACAGCGCAGCAAGGCCCTCGCGGCCGCCCTGTCACAGATTGACAAACAGTTTGGTAAAGGCGCCGTCATGCGTCTCGGTGATCACAACGCCATCAAGGACATTGAGGTCTACTCCACCGGCTCGCTGGGACTGGATCTGGCGCTGGGTGTTGGCGGCCTGCCCCGGGGCCGGGTGATAGAGATTTACGGGCCGGAATCTTCCGGTAAAACGACTCTTACCCTGCATGCCATAGCCAGTTGTCAGGCCGCAGGCGGTACCGCCGCCTTTATCGATGCCGAGCACGCGCTCGACCCAGGCTATGCCCACAAACTCGGCGTCGATCTGGAAAACCTCCTGATCTCCCAGCCCGATACCGGCGAGCAGGCCCTGGAAATCGCTGACATGCTGGTACGCTCCGGCGCGGTGGACCTCATTGTCATCGACTCCGTGGCCGCGCTGACCCCCAAAGCGGAAATCGAAGGCGACATGGGCGATTCCCACGTCGGTCTGCAGGCGCGTCTGATGAGCCAGGCACTGCGCAAGCTCACCGCCAACATTTCCCGGACCAACACCCTGGTCATCTTCATCAACCAGATTCGCATGAAAATTGGCGTGATGTACGGTAGCCCGGAAACCACCACCGGTGGTAACGCCCTCAAATTCTACGCCTCCGTGCGTCTTGATATCCGCCGCATCGGCGCGATCAAAAAGGGCGACGAAGTGGTAGGTAACGATACTCGCGTCAAGGTGGTCAAGAATAAGGTGGCACCGCCTTTCCGCGAAGCCGAATTTGCCATCTACTACGGTGAAGGCATCTCCCGGCTGTCCGAACTGGTGGACCTCGGTGTGAAGTTCGACATCGTCGAAAAAAGCGGCGCCTGGTACAGTTACCAGGGCGAGCGTATTGGTCAGGGCAAGGACAATGCCCGCCAGTACCTCAAGGAGCATCCGGAACTGGCGGTCAATATCGAACAGCGGATACGGGCGGCGGCGGCAGGACACCCCCTGGCCTTTGCCGAAGACGTGGCAGAGCCCGCAGCGGTTGGATAGTTGACGGCAGAACGCGGCGATCCCACCGCGCTGGCGCTACGGTTGCTGGGGCGTCGGGAGTATGGACGACTGGAGTTGCGTGACAAACTGCTTCATGCGGGATGTGATGCAGGGGACGTGGCGTTGGCGCTGGACGCACTGGTCGCCGCCGGTGCTCAGGACGATGCGCGTTACGCGGAAATGCTCACCCGTACCCGCGTACGTCAGGGGCACGGGCCGTTGCGCTTGCGTCAGGACTTGCGGCGGGCGGGGGTCGAAACTACCGCAGACCCCGAGATTAACTGGCTGATGCAGGCGCAGGCCGTCTGTCGGAAGCGTTTCGGCAACACGCCGCCGACGGACGGCAGAGATTATGCGCGGCGTGCCCGCTTTCTGGCAGGACGGGGGTTTACCGGAGAGACGATTCGGCGGGTGCTGGCCGCCGGCAGAGAGGAGGATTTCTCTGCGGATTGACAGCGGGTCAGGGGCGGAGAAACCCCGCCCAGAGACAAAAACACTTTATCTTTAACAACGGAAGACCGATGCAAGCGCAAGCCATTCGCCAAGCTTTTCTGGACTATTTTGTGGAACAGGGGCATCAGATCGTGCCCTCAAGCCCCCTGATTCCCCGTAATGATCCGACCCTGCTGTTTACCAATGCCGGTATGGTGCCCTTCAAGGACGTGTTTCTCGGCCTGGAAACCCGTCCCTATCGGCGCGCCGTTTCTTCGCAGCGTTGCATGCGCGCGGGTGGCAAGCACAACGATCTGGAAAATGTCGGCTATACGGCGCGGCACCATACCTTCTTCGAGATGCTGGGCAACTTTTCCTTTGGCGATTACTTCAAGCGCGAAGTGATCGGTTTTGCCTGGCGCTTTCTCACCGAACGTCTGCGCCTGCCGCCAGAAAAGCTCTGGATCACGGTCTACCAAGAGGACGAGGAGGCCGCAGCCATATGGGTTGATGAGATCGGTATCGATCCCGCGCGCCTCTCCCGCTGCGGCGAAAAGGACAACTTCTGGAGCATGGGCGACACCGGTCCCTGCGGCCCCTGTTCGGAGATTTTTTACGATCATGGTCCCCATATTCCCGGAGGCCCTCCCGGTAGCCCGGAGGAAGATGGCGATCGCTATATCGAAATCTGGAATCTGGTCTTCATGCAGTTTGACCGGGACAGCAGCGGCACTCTGACTCCTCTGCCAAAACCCTCCGTTGATACCGGCATGGGTCTGGAGCGTCTCGCGGCCGTGCTCCAGGGCGTACATAACAACTATGACACCGATCTCTTCAAGCCGCTGATTGCCGCAGCAGCCACCATCAGCGGCAAAACGTATGGGAGCGATGCGGCGACGGACATCAGTTTGCGGGTGCTGGCGGATCACATTCGCGCCTGCAGCTTTCTCATCACCGATGGTGTCCTGCCCGCCAACGAAGGCCGCGGCTATGTGCTGCGCCGCATCATCCGCCGCGCCGTGCGGCATGGCCGCAAGCTGGGCATGGAGACGGTATTTTTCCATCAACTGGTGGCGCCGCTGGTGGCGGGGATGGGTAGTGCTTTCCCTGAACTCATGCGGGCACAGCGCGAAGTCGAGCGTGCTCTGGAGCGTGAGGAAACCCGATTCCGGGAAACGCTGGAACGCGGACTCAGTCTGCTGGAAGAGGCAATTGCGGGCCTGGCAGCGGGTGCCGCCATTCCCGGCGAGATCATTTTCCGGCTCGCGGATACCTTTGGCTTCCCCGTCGATCTGACCGCTGATATCGCCCGCGAGCGCGATCTGATCATGGATATGGAGGGCTACGAGGCGGCTATGGCTGAGCAGCGCACCCGCTCCCGTGCCGCCTGGGCGGGCAGCGGTGAGGTCAAAACCGAGCGGGTGTACCACGATCTGGCCATGCGGCTGCCGGTTACCGAGTTCACCGGCTATTCGGCCTGTGCCGATGAGGGGAGGGTCCTGGCGCTGATCCGCGATGGTGAAGAGGTGACCTTCCTCGAAGCGGGGGACACGGGCGTGGTTATTCTCGACCGGACGCCCTTTTACGGGGAGTCCGGCGGGCAGGCGGGAGACCGTGGCGAGCTCCAGTCGGATGATGCGCTGTTTGCCGTGAGTGACACCCAAAAGCCCATGGGTCACCTGCATGTGCATTTGGGTCGTTTGACATCCGGTCGTCTGCAGGTCGGCGATACGGTGCTCGCCAGTGTGGACGAAGTGGGGCGACGGGCAACGGCAGCACATCACTCCGCGACCCATCTGCTCCATGCCGCGCTGCGCAATGTTCTCGGCAGTCACGTGCAGCAGAAGGGTTCGCTGGTCAACCCGGAGCGGCTGCGTTTCGACTTCAGTCAGCCGGAGCCGGTGACGGCCGCGCAGTTGCGGGAAATCGAGCGCGTGGTCAACGCCGCCATCCGCAACAATGTCGGCGCAGAAACCCGGGTCCTGCCTGTTGCCGAGGCACAGGCCCTCGGTGCCATGGCCCTCTTCGGCGAGAAGTATGGAGATGAAGTGCGGGTGGTGCGCATGGGTGATTTCTCCATGGAACTCTGTGGAGGTACCCATGTGGAGGCGCTGGGCGACATAGGCGTTTTCAAGATCCTCAGCGAAAGCGGCGTGGCGGCGGGTGTCCGGCGTATCGAAGCGGTCACCGGCGCGGTGGCGCTGGAGGCTATTCAGCGCGATGAAGAACGCCTGCAAGCGGCAGCAGGACTGCTGAAAGTCGCCCCTGCAGAACTGGACCAACGTCTGGCGCAAACCCTGGAGCGCCTGCGCCAGTTGGAAAAGGAGCTGGAAAAGATCAAGCGCGATGAAGCCGCCAGGGCGGGTGCCGATCTTGCCGCGGAGGCCGAGGACGTGGGCGGAGTGCCGGTATTGATCAGGCGCCTGGAGGGGATGGACGGCAAAGCCTTGCGTGATGCCCTGGATCGCCTGCGCAGTCAGTTACCTGACGGCGTCATCGTCCTTGCGGGTGTGGAGGGGGAAAAAGTGGCGTTGGTCGCCGGAGTCGGTAAAGGATTGACCGGACGGGTTCACGCCGGAGAACTGGTGAATGCTGTAGCACAACCGTTGGGCGGCAAGGGCGGCGGGCGTCCGGAACTGGCGCAGGCCGGGGCCGGCAATCCGGCGGCCTTGGATGCCGCCCTCAACGCCGCCCGCGACTGGGTCAGAGACAAACTCGGTTAGTTTCGGCCCTGCCGCGATCCTTGTCAGTGAGGACCGTGACCTTGGTCATGACCGTTATGGCCACGACCCGGTCCACCACGATCCTCCGGTCGCTGCGCAGGTCCGTGGCCTTCTGGTCCCCGAAAAGCGCCGGAAGCCCGCTGCTCCGGCCCGCGATACTGTGGTTGCGGACGTTCCGCCGGACGGAAATGGCGCCATTGCGGGTCGCGATAATGGCGACGGGCATCGCGCTGGACGTTTTGCCAGTCGCGGTAATTCCAGTGACGGAGCGCGGGCGGAGGTGCGGCGATGGGGCGCCATGGCCCGCGATAGCCCGGCCCGGCCCACCAGCGGTTGCCGTAATAGTAATAGTAGCTTGAGCCCAGATAGAAAATGGGCTGGGATGTGCCATAGGCGGCATAAACCCCGAGGTTGCTCAACCAGATCATCAGGGGTGGCGTGGCGATCGCCATCGGCGGATAGCCCGGCGCCGCATAGATGGGCGGTGCCCCAACATTCAACTGTATGTCTACGGGAGATGCGCCGGCCCCGGTGACTGCCGTGCCGGCATACAGGATGGCGCAGGATACCAACCAGGCGATGTGACGCTGTTTCCCGTTCATAAGGATGCTCCTCCAGACTTTTGTTCGGACGCCATCGCTAAAGGTATCACCCCGGGTTCCTTCATGCATACCCGGATATCGTCGATGATCGCCGGCCAGAGAAGGGCCACCAGGTCGCCGGGCGGCGGAGGGGAGGATACATGGCCCGTTTCGACCCCGTAAATAAGCACCTGGGGCGGCAGATCCTCCAAGGCGCGGCCCAGGGCCAGGGCCTCGGCCACACCGAAGCCATGGCTCGACAGCAGTCCGGTGCTGCCGTCCAGTTCCAGCATATCCAGGCGCTGCACGGTGCCGGGTAGCGCGCCGCTACGCATGGCGTCCAGGAGAATGGCCAGACGCGCACCGCGCATGGCCGGGAGCAGGAGGCTGCCGGGGCGATCGCAGAGCGTGACGTGGACCATTCCCGCGGGAAAATACCTGGGCAGGCCCGCCTGTTCCAGGGCCTCCGCGAGCCGCCAACCCAGATCATCGCCCGCGACGGGCGAGCCGATGCCGAGGATGCGGACCGGGTTCACCGCCGCTCCACCCGAACCGTCAGGAAATGGGTGGCGCAAGAGATGCAGGGATCGTAGTTGCGGATCACCATTTCGGCTTGTTGGCGCAGGGTCTCGTCGTCCCGGTCCAGACCCAGGGTCTCCAGGGAGTGCCGCAGGTCTGCCTCGATGCGCGCCTGGTTCTGGCTGGTGGGCGGGACGATGCGGGCGTGCAGCACCTGACCTGCGGCATCCAGATCGTAGCGGTGCCAGAGTAGACCGCGGGGGGCCTCCGTGCACCCGTACCCAATGCCGGAGCGCGGCACGGCGGGGACGAAGGGTGCCTCTGGCTCGGTGTAATCTTCCAGCAGGCGGTTGGCCTCCAGAAGGGCATAATGGATCTCTGCCGCCCGCGCGACAATACTGTGGAACATGTTGCGGCTGGGAAAAGCGATGCCGGTACGCCCCAGGGCCTCCCGGACGGGGGTATGCAAGCGATCCAGATTGAGGTTGAGCCGCGCGAGGGGGCCCACCAGGTAGGGGCGTCCGTCCAGTGCAGCATAGAGGGCGGTGGAGTGGGGTTCCTGACACTCCCGGAAATGGCTTTCGTAGTCGGCGGTGGGAATGTCCAGGCCGTCACTGGAGACGATGCGCCCCTCGTTCATGGGGTACTCATCCCGGTGGCGCAGGGCGACACTGACAAAGTCCTGAGGGACATCGGGCAGGTTCAGCGCGGCGGTCCAGGCCACCAGCGCCTCGGCCCCCGGCAGGGCGGCCCGCACCTGCTCCCGAAGTACCGCCACCTCCGCCCGGCTGGGCGCACGGTGAAAGCCCCCCACCCGGGCCCCCACGGGATGCACCGAGCGACCGCCGAAAAAGCGGATGATGTCATTGCCCAGGGCCTGGAGGGCGAGCCCCCGGCGCACGACGTCGGGATGCGCGCGCGCCATCTCGGAGACGCTGCTGTAACCCAGGAAATCGGGCGCTGCCAGCAGATGGATGTGCAAGCTGTGGCTCTGTATCCACTCGCCGCAGTAGAACACGCGGCGCATGGCCCGCACCCAGGGACCGGGTGCCAGGCCGAAGACGCCCTCGATGGCATGCACGGCGCTCATCTGGTAGGCCACCGGGCAGATGCCGCAGATGCGCGCCACCATATCCGGGATCTCCTGGTATTCCCGGCCTTCCAGGAACTTCTCGAAGAGTCGCGGTGGCTCGAAAATACGCAGGCGCAGCGTTTGAATGCGCCCCTCATGCACTTCCAGGTCAAGGGCACCTTCCCCTTCCACCCGTGCCAGGACCGGCACGCAAAGGCTGACCTCACGGCTTTGGGTCATGGACCTGCTCCTGCCAATGGCGGCCCGCCTCGGCAAAGGCCGGGGCACCGCTGTTGATGAAGAGGAAGCGCCGCGCGACGGCCTCCGGCACCAGACCGAGCCCTTCCAGCCGCCGCCCCAGCGCCGCGGCGTTGGGGTTCTCCGCCGGCCCGTAGCAGGCATAGCAATCGCGCCCGAAAAGAGGGCACAGCGCCCCGCAGCCGGTGAGCGTCACCGGCCCCATGCATGGCAGGCCCTTGGCCACCAGTACGCAGACCGCTTGATGGCGTTTACACTCTAGGCAGACCTTGTCCTTTTCAAGCGCTGGAACGACCCCGAAGAGGAGGGCACGCACCGCCCCCAGGACCTGGCGCCCGTTCACCGGACAGCCCCACAGCTCCAGGTCGACCGGCACGTGGGCGGCAATGGGGGTGGATGTGGCCAGGCTGTGGATGTGTTCGGGCTGGGCGTAGATCTCCGCAATCCAGCCGGGGCCGTCGGCCAGGTTGCGCAAGGCCTGGAGGCCGCCCGCGGTGGCACAGGCGCCGATGGTGAGGAGCCACCGGCTGTTTTTGCGGATTTTCTGGATGCGCTCCTCATCTTCGGGCGTGGAGATACTCCCCTCCACGAAGGCAATATCCACGACCGCATCCGGGTCCACGGGTCCGGCCTCGGCGAAGTGGACGATCTCCACCAGTTCGGCAAGCCGCAGCAGGTCTTCCCCCAGATTCAGGAAGGCCAACTGACAACCGTCGCAGGAACTGAACTTATGCACCGCGAGGCGCGATTTGGCAGTGGCCATGACGTCAAAACCCTCGCTCGCCCAGCAGGGCCTGGATCTCCGGATAGGGAAATACCGGGCCATCCCGGCAGACGAAGTTTCCGCCGATCTGACAATGGCCGCAATGACCGATGGCGCAGTGCATGCTGCGTTCCATGCTGAGCCACAAGTCCTCCCCCGCCACGCCGCGCCGCAGTAACTCCTGCACGGCCGCCCGCATCATGGGCTCGGGGCCGCACATCATCACCAGCGCACCGGGATCGAACTGCACGCGGTCGAAGAGGACCGTTACTGGCCCCACTTGTCCGAACCAGCCGGGGCTGCCCACGTCCGCCGCCAGCCCCACCTGCACCTCGGGCAGCCGACTCCAGGCTTCATACTGGGCGCGCCAGATGAGGTCGTCGGTATGCTTGACCCCTTGCAGGATGGTGAGCCGCCCAAAGCGTTCCCGTCGCCGCAGGATGTAGTGGATGACCGAAACCACCGGCGCACAGCCCAGCCCCCCGGTGAGGAGCACGATGTCCCTGCCTTCGGCCAGTTTCAGGGGCCAGCCCCGACCGTAGGGCCCGCGCAGGCCCAGGCGGGCGCCCTTCCCGAGGCGCGCCAGCCCCTGGGTGACCCGCCCCACGGCACGGATGGTATGGTCGATGCGGTGCGCATCTTCGGGATCGGAGACGATGGAGATGGGCACCTCGCCCACCCCGTACAGATAAACCATGTTGAACTGGCCCGGCTGAAAGCGATAGCAGATCTGCATTTCCGGGTCGGTGAAGGCAAGGCGCAGGGTGAAGATGGTGGGGGATTCCTGAATGCGCTCCAGGACCTCAACTTCCTGGGGAAGGTAAGGATCAGGCATGATCCCCTCCGCAGACGGCCGCCGCTTCCGCGGTGATGTCGATGCCCGCCGGGCACCACGCGATGCAGCGCCCGCAACCCACGCAGCCGGAGCGGCCGTACTGGTCGTGCCAGCTCCCGAGCTTGTGGGTCAGCCACTGGCGATAGCGCAGGCGGGTATCGGCGCGGATGACGATGCCATGGATAGCGCTGTGGCCTTCGGTGAAACAGGAGTCCCATTGCCGGGAATGGGTACTGCGCAGGCCATCCATGGCTGGCTCCTCCGTCTCGGCGTGGCAGAAACAGGTGGGGCAGACGGAGCTGCAGTTGGTGCAGGACAGGCAGCGCTGGGCCACATCGTCCCAGCGGGGATGGTGCAGGTTGGCAAAGAGGCCTTCACGCAGGTTGCGGGACGGCAGGGCGCGTTGCTGCGCCTGGGCGGCGGCAATGATCTCCCCGTCGGCGGTGGCCTGCTGGGCGGGATCCTGGGCCTGGAGGGGCAGTTGCCCGAGCAGCGCCTCGCCCTCGGGGCTTCCCGCCGTCACAATGAAGCCCTCATCGAGTTCCGCCAGGGCCAGGTCGAAACCCGACTCAGCCCGCGGCCCGTCGCCGGTAGAGGCGCAGAAGCAGGTGGCTGCGGGATGGGTGCAATGCACCGCCACCAGGAAAAGATTCCTGCGCCGGGCTCCATAATGGGGATCCGGGAAAGGCCCCTCCAGAAAGTGCTGGTCCTGCAGACGCAGCGCCGCCAGATCGCAGGCGCGCACGCCGATGACGGCGGTGGGCAGGGTTTCCGGCATCTCGGGGTGAAAGTTTATGCCCCCGTCACTCCCCGCAGCGCCGGTCCAGAGGATCTCGCGGGGGGCGAAGAGCAGCGGCTTGAGGGCCTGGGGACCGTTGGCCCAGGCGAAACGGCGCGGGCTCTCGTCGCGGTGAAGCCGGTACACGCCCGGCTGCTGATGGTCGTGGACTCCCCGTGGCAGATCGTCGGCACTGTCCAACCTTTCGTAAACAATGGCGCCGTCCCGCACCCTGGGACCCAGACAGAGATAGCCCGCCGCAATCAGGGCGGTCAGCAGGTGCTGGAAGTGGGGGCGGGGAAGAAAACCGGGTGCTGCCATGGTGACGCAGACTCCCTGTGACCTGTGGATAACAGCATAGCATAGACGGAGTGCACTGCATGGACCGCGAAGCGGATTACGGGTTGGTGCCGAGGCGCCACTCAGGCCATATGGTTTGCGGCTTGCGGTCGAGAATGGCGGCGTAGACAACCGTGTTGGTCAGCACGCTTTGCACATAGTGGCGGGTTTGCCGAAAGGGGATGTTCGCGGTGAAAATCGGGCCAGCCCATGGTCCCGGGGCCGGTGTCCAACGGCTCAGCCAGCGTTGCGGTGCGCCGGGTCCGGCGTTATAGGCCGCCGCAGCCAGCAGCTCGGAGCCACCAAAATGCTGTTGCTGAAGACTCAGATAGTGCGAACCCAGGGTCAGGTTGCCGTGGACGCTGTGCAGATCGGCGGTGGCGGTGCCGGCGACATGGGTTTGTAGCCACCGGGCGGTGGCGGGCATCACCTGCATCAGGCCTTGCGCGCCGACGTCGGACCGGATGCCGAACGCAAAACCCGATTCCTGCCGGATCAGCCCGGCAAGAAAGGCGCGGCGCAAGCCGGTTTGGGCTGCGGCGGCACTGATTTCCTGTACATAGGGAAGCACGTAGCCTTGTCTCCAGTCTTTCCCACCGCGAATCAGGCTGCTGGCATGGATGCCCAGCAGCCACGCCTCATGCTGAAAGGCCATCCGGGCTGCGGCCTGGATTTCCGCTGGTCCGTTCAACCCCTTCAAAAACTGGTCCCATTCGGCAAGGGCGTCGAAATAGAGTCCGAGATGATAGAGTGTGACCGCGATCCGCCCGGGAGCATTATTCACAGGAGTAGCGCTCACTTCGATGGGCGCGGGCGGGTTGTCTGGCTTCAGGATCAGAGGTCTGTTGAACGTCGCCATGGCCAGTTGCCCGTAATAAGTCCACGGAGATTCTAGAGCCGCCAGCGTGGCATAGGCGGCCTGCGTTTGTCCAAGCTGGAGTTGTGCGATCGCGGACCAGAATTGCCACTGCCGCTGCTGCCGTTGGACGGAGTCCATCTGCCGGGTGGCCTGCTCCACCATGTTCCAGTCACCGTTGCGCAATGCCGTACGGACCATCCAGGCCAGCAGTCGGGGCCGGGGGTGGAACTGCGGGTCGGCGGCGTAAGCCTGGGCATACCAGTGTCCGGATTCGGAACGAAAGGACAGCGTGGCATGGTAGGCACTGTTATAAAGTACCAGCGACTTATCAGCGGCAGAGAGAACGCCAAGGGCCCGCACAAACTGTGCCGCCTGCGCGGGGTGAGTAGCAGCGAGGCGCAAGAGGGCGAGCACCAGCAAATGGGCCTGACCGGCTGGCCAGTTGCCGGTGCCGTATTGCTGAATCTGCTGAGAGATCCACGTAGCAGGTGCCGTTACCGTCTGCGCAAGCTGGCTGGATTGCGGCGGAGGCAAAAACGGTGCAAAGCCCAACGCGGCGCTGAAGGCCGAGGCCTCGTACATTTGCCGCAGGCGATGCCACAGCTCGGACGTCATGATTTGCCCCTGTGCCAGATAGACACGCGCCATGGCGTTGCAGGCCGGATCGTTCGCCGGAGCACTGCTCCAGAGGAAGAAGGGGGCAACTACCATGCTGGGGCGCAGCAGCGGGTCGCGCGCCGCATCGCAGCGCAAGGAAATCAGGTCAGGAGGGCTGCCGGCCTGATACACCTGGGTGAAGTCCGGCCAGTCCCTGCGGCGCGCGAGTTCCAGCAGCCATTGCCGGCGCAGCAGATGATGCGCCACCCCGCCCGGATAGTGCAGGGTATAGCGCTGGTATTGGCTCTGGGTCATGATGTTGAGGCGGGGTTGCAGAGACCAGTAGCCCACCCACGATCCCATGTAGGTATCTGCCAGCTCGGGGAGCGCGTCGGCGGCGGGGCGATAGTCACCCTGAGCGAAGGCGCTTGCCGCCGAGTTCAGGAGTCGCTCCTGAACGGCACTGAGGGTACCGGCCGTCGCTACGGGTGTTCCGCAACCCATCCACAGCACAAGCGACACCAGGACCGCCGCGGGACGGGAGGAGCGTATTCTCAATGCCGCCTTAAACGCGGCCATCGGCACTGCTGCCTGATGAACGGCGCAGGACACCCCCTACGATGAAATGGTGCCATCGGTCCGCTGTGTGTGCTGCCTGCATACGCCTTGACCCCCCGGAGTTTGCTGAAGAACATCATGCCACCAAGTGTGCCGTTCAGGAAGCGCTGCGGCTCCTGTCTCAGCGCGAGGCATCCGGCAACGGCGCGAGCAGGGAGGCCAAGTCGTCGGGGCCGAAACGGAGCTTTTCTTTCTGCGCTTTCTCCAGCACACCTGCGGCGAGAACGGCTTTTTTCTCCTGCAGGGCCAGGATTTTTTCTTCAATGCTCCCGGCAACAATCAGCTTGTAAACAAAAACCTGACGTTTCTGACCGATGCGGTGGGCGCGATCGGTGGCCTGATTTTCGGCGGCGGGGTTCCACCACGGGTCATAGTGAATCACAGTGTCTGCTGCCGTGAGGTTGAGGCCGACGCCGCCCGCCTTGAGGCTGATCAGGAAGAGTGGTACTTCACCGCGCTGAAAGCGGTCGATGGGCGTCTTGCGATCCTGGGTGCTGCCAGTGAGCAGCACGTAAGGGATATGCATCTTGTCGAGGCACGCACTGATCAGGGCGAGCATCTCGGTGAATTGCGAAAACAGCAGAATCTGGCGACCTTCCGCCAGCAGCTCGGGAATCATCTCCATGAGCAGGGCGAGTTTGGCGCTGTCCTGTACCTTTCGCGCCTTTTCACTCTTGAGCAGGCGCGGGTCACAGCAGACTTGGCGGAGTTTGAGCATGGCGTCGAGGATGACGATCTGGCTGCGCTGAAAACCTTTGGCGGCGATTTCCCGGCGGATCCGTTCGTCCATGGCGCTGCGTACCGTCTCATAAAGGTCGCGCTGCGCCCCTTCGATATCCATGGAGCGGATAATGATGGTTTTCTCGGGGAGTTCCTTGGCAACATCCTCCTTGCGGCGGCGCAGGATGAAGGGGCGCACCCGACGGGCCAATAAATCCAGACGCTCGGCATCTCCGTGGCGCTCGATGGGACCGCGCCAGGCCCGTTGGAAACTGCGCTGGTCGCCGAGAAAGCCAGGCAGGAAGAAGTCGAATTGTGCCCAGAGTTCGCCGAGATGATTTTCCAGGGGGGTGCCGGTGAGGGCGAGCCGATGCCGGGTAGGAATCTCACGGATGGCTTCGGCGGCACGGCCCTGCGCGTTCTTGACCATCTGTGCCTCATCGAGAATCAGCAAATGAAAGTGCCGGTTTCTGAGCGTTTCGACGTCCCGCCAGATCAGCGGATAGGTGGTAAGAATCAGGTCATTGTCGGGTATCTGGGCGAACCGGCTGCTGCGCTCTTTGCCGTGCAGGGAGAGTACCCGCAGGTCGGGAGTGAAGCGTGCCGCCTCTTCCCGCCAGTTGTGAATCAGCGAGGTAGGCATGATGATCAAAGCGGGATCCGTCAGGCGGCCACTCTCCTTCTCCAGCAGCAGGTGGGCGAGGGTTTGCGCGGTTTTGCCGAGACCCATGTCGTCCGCGAGAATGCCACCCAAATGATGCTCGCGCAGGAATTGCAGCCAGGCAAGCCCATCCTGTTGATAGGCGCGCAGGGGGAGGGCAAAACCTGCGGGCAGAGGGACGGGGGGAATCTCTCCGTTTTGAGGCAAAGATCTAGCCAGAGCGCGCACGGCATCCATCCCTTCACTGCGCCACTGGCTGCCGTCCACCAACCGGGCGAGGCGGGGCGCGTCAAGGGCGGACATCCGCAAAGGCCCCCCGCCGTCCAGGCTGAACAGGTCGATGAGGGTTCCGACCAGAGGTTTCAGGCGATCCGCCGTAGTCTGGATAGGCACGCCCGCCGGGGTGTGCAGATGGATATACTCATCATCGGGAATGGTACTGAGACCGCCTGGATTCAGCCAGCGCGGATCGCGGGCGAAGAGCGCGCCCAGCAGGGGGGGCAGCGCCAGCCGCTTGCCATCCACCACGATACCGACATCGAGGCCCAGCCATCCTTCTTCGGCACCATCTACCTGCATATCCCATTCGTCCACTTGCAGGAAGTAGTGGCGGAAGCCATCCGGCCAGCGTACCTCCCAACCCTGCTCACGGAGGGTCTCGACGCCCGTTGACATGAACCCGTCCCAGTCGGCTTCGCTGGCCAGCCCGTAGATGGGATGAGGCAGCGGCGACAGACTGTGGAAAAAGCCGCCACTGGCAGGTTTCAGGCCTGTTTTCCCGAGTGCCTGCAGTGCCTGTTTTTCGGCTGTCCTGTCGCGTGTTATCCGAACCATCTCACCATTGTTGAGGGTCTGGATGGCACTGTCGTCATCTACGGCAACGCGTGCGGGACCATACACAAATGTGGGCTGCGCATAATCGAAGCGGCAGGTAGGACTCCATTGGCTCGCATAGTTGCGGTGTGCCTGAATACCGAGGAGGGCCAGAGTGTCGCACCAGAGCAGGGCTTGCAGAGGCGCTTCGATCTCCCGTAGGCCCTGTCCGGGGTCGGCCACGGGTGCGGGGAGACCGGGCACCGATTGCTCCAGCATCTCGCGCAAAAGAATGGCTTCTTGCGCATTGAGGGGCGGGGCCTGCAGCAGGTCGCGCAGGACCGTGGTCGGCAGGTCCGTCTCGATCGGGCCGATTTCCCCGGTTTTGCCATCCAGGTACCAGGTGGTATCCAGGGGAAGGAAGCTGGTAGCGGGCGGCGTGGTTTCCAGTGCCGGATATTGTTCCCCGCCCTTGCTGACCTTCCAGACCAGTGTGCCAGGCCGGTTGTCACCGAGTCGCAGTGCCGGGTTGGCTGGCGAGCTGGCGAAGAGGCGTCCGGTACCGGCGAGTATGGCGAGTGCTGCGGCACCGTGGCGGGGGCCGAGATCAAATTCGCCGGTTTGGCTGGCATAGGGATCTTCCAGCAGCAGACGGCGCAGAGCGCGCTGGTCCGCTTCGTCGATGAAGCTGGGCGGGCGGCGCTGGGCGCCTTCAAAATTGTACCAGGCGGTGAGGCCAGCACATTCTCCGCTTTTGTTCAGGCGGGCCTTACGACAACTGAGAACCGGACCCTGATGATGTCGGCTGTTCGGTTCCAGCAGCCAGTACAGGGCATGAGTGGTAGTCGGCGGCTTGGGTTTGGGTGGGTCCAGATGCGAGCGCAGTTCGCTCAGCCATTGCATCACATGCGGACGCAAAGCCGAGGCCGGCGTCAGCGCAGTGTGGCTACGACCGGCCAACAGAGCCAGGAGCACCGCGGTGACGTGTTTGCAGCGACTGCCTACCGGGCAGGTACACAGGGTTACCAGATGCCCTTGGCTGAGGTGGATGTCTACTCGGTATGGCGTACGTGCCGTGCCCTGCACCAGGGCAGAGAGGTCGGTGCTGCCACGCTGCTCCAGATGGCTGATGGACTTCTGGTAAGGTTGGGCTTTGCGAATCTCCAGATCCCCCATCCATCTGCGGATATCTTCGTAACCGTACGTCACCAGCGTGGGCATCGCACTGGTATCGCGGTGCCAGTTCATCCAGTCATTATTGGTAGGCATGGGTGCGCTCGGTGGTTTGATGGTATCGGGAAATGCACCAGGACGATGCCGCCGTGCAAACCGCATATGGTACACAGTGTGGGGGCAGGAGGGGAAGCGGTTCGGGGTGGTCCGCCGGTATCCCCGCCAGCGCCTTGCAGTTATCATGGGCGAAACGGCAGACACAGAGGGGCAGGTGATGACGGCTTTTGGGACAAGTGGGTTGCGGGGTCTGGTGGCGGATCTCACGGATCAGGTCGTTTATGTACATACGCGGGCTTTTCTGCGCTATCTTGCGGAAATCGGCGAGTTTCACGCCGGGGATGCGGTGATACTGGGCGGCGACCTGCGTCCCAGCACGCCGCGGATGCTGGCCGCGGCCTGGGCTGCCGTCCTCGCGGGGGGCGGGCAGCCCCGTTTCGCCGGATACCTTCCCTCGCCGGCGCTGGCTTTTGCGGGGTTGACGGTGGGAGTGCCATCCCTGATGGTCACCGGTAGCCACATTCCTTTCGATCGCAATGGCATCAAATTCAACCTGCCCCGCGGAGAATTGCTCAAAGCCGATGAGGCCGGGATTCTGCGTCAGGACATGACGGTGGATGCAGCGCTTTTCGACGACGTGGGCGCGCTGCGCAAACCAGCCGTTTTGCCTGATCCCGACCCGCACTGGCTGGCGCTCTATCAGCAGCGTTACCGGGACTTTTTCGGCGCGAACAGTCTTGCCGGATGGCGACTGGGCGTCTACCAGCACTCCGGCGTCGCCCGTGACCTGCTGGTGACACTGCTGGAGTCACTGGGTGCCGAGGTGCTTCCCCTGGGCCGCTCTGCCGATTTTGTGGCCCTGGATACCGAGGCACTGCGCCCTGAAGACACGGTTCTGGCGCAGAGTGCGGTGGCTGAGCACCATCTCGATGCGCTCCTGACCACAGACGGCGACGCCGACCGTCCCATGATTGCCGACCATGAGGGCCGCTGGTGGCGCGGCGACGTCCTGGGAATACTGACCGCCCGCACTTTAGGTGCTTACACAGTGGTTACGCCGGTGAGCAGTAACACCGCGCTGGAAATCTCCGGATTTTTCCCGGAAATCCGCCGCACCCGGATCGGTTCTCCCTATGTCATCGAGGCGATGCAGGCCGCCTTGCAGGAGGGATTGACGCCCGTCTGCGGGTATGAGGCCAACGGGGGTTTTCTGTTGGGCAGCCCGCTTATCCGTGATGGCCGCACCCTGGCGTCCCTTCCCACCCGCGACGCCATCCTGCCCATGCTGACGGTGCTTGCGGCGGCGCAGGATCGTGGCGTCCCCCTGGCGGACCTGCTGACCGACCTGCCGCCCCGTTATACCGCCAGCGACCGTTTGCAGAACTTTCCAACGGTGCTGAGCCAGCGCTACATGGATACTTTTCGCGGCGAGGACAAGGCAGCCAATCTCGTGGCCTTCAACACGGCCTTTGGAGAAGTTGCGGGTGCCGCGCAGGACATGGATCTGACGGACGGCATCCGGGTGACCCTCGCGTCGGGCAGCATCATTCATCTGCGACCTTCCGGCAACGCGCCGGAACTGCGCTGCTATACGGAGGCCGATAGCCCGGAGCAAGCCGAGGCCATGCTGCGGAAGGCCTTACAGATCATGAATGGCTGGCGGGCCTGAGCGGCGGATGCGGCGCATCGCTTTTTTGCGCATCTGGTGGGTGTACATTGGCGCCGGGCTGCTTATTGCGGATCTGTTGCTGATGGTGCTGCGCTATCTGGGCGTGGTGTTCAAAACCAACGCCGTGGCGGAACTGGCGGTCCACCACGGCACCGATGCCCAGGCGCAAAGTCTGCTGCGTCTGGCGGACGTGCTGAATGCGGTTCACTGGAAATGGATCGGCGAAATTTTTCTGGTCGGCGTTGTTTTGCTGTTTATCGGTACATGGAAACCATTTTACCGGAAAAAATAAACCCGCCGATCTTTACCCCATGCCCTGGCTGCGCAGATAATCTTCATAGGTGCCCTTGAAGTCCCGAATGCCCCGCGGGGTGAATTCAATGATGCGGGTGGCCAATGAAGACACAAATTCCCGGTCATGACTGACAAAAAGCAAGGTTCCGTCGTATTTCTCCAGGGCCGAGTTGAGAGACTCGATGGATTCCATATCCAGGTGGTTGGTCGGTTCATCGAGAATCAGCACATTGGGTTTCTGCAGGGTGAGCTTGCCGAAGAGCATCCGGCCCTTTTCGCCACCGGAGAGCACCTTGACCGAACGATTGACCTGATCCTGCCCGAAGAGCAGGCGGCCCAACACACCGCGGATCGCCTGGTCATCATCGCGCTCACCGCGCCACTGGCACATCCAGTCGAAAAGCGTCATATCCTCCGCAAATTCCTGGGCATAATCCTGGGCGAAGTAACCGATACGCGCATTCTCCGCCCATTTTATTTCGCCGGCGTCTGTGGTCAATTCGCCCATCAGACAACGCAACAAGGTGGTTTTGCCCAGACCATTGGAGCCAATGATCGCAATCCGTTCGCCCGCCTCGACATGCAAGCGCATTTTATGAAACAGGCGCAGATCGCCAAAGGATTTGCTCAGGTCCTTCCCATCCAGGGCATTGCGATAGAGTTTGCGTTCCTGATGAAAGACCAGATAGGGATTTTGCCGACTGGAAGGCTTCACTTCTTCAAGCTGGATTTTCTCTAACTGACGGGCGCGGGAAGTCGCCTGCTTGGCCTTGGAGGCATTGGCGGAGAAGCGGCTCACAAAGCCCTGCAACTCGGCCATCTTCTCCTTTTTCTTGTCATTATCCGCGAGCAACTGATCCCGCACCAGAGTTGAAGCCTGCATATATTCATCATAATTGCCGGGATAAATGCGTAACTCGCCATAGTCCAGGTCAGCCATATGGGTACAGACGCTATTCAGAAAATGGCGGTCATGGGAAATGATGATGACGGTGCTGTTGATGTTGCCGATGAGTTCTTCCAGCCACTGGATGGTATGAATGTCGAGGTTGTTGGTCGGCTCGTCCAACAAGAGAATGTCCGGGTCGGCAAAAAGCGCCTGCGCCAGCAATACCCGCAGTTTCCAGCCGGGTGACACCGCCGACATCAATCCGCTATGCTGCTCCAGCGGAATACCCACACCACTCAGCAACTCCCCAGCCCGGGACTCGGCCGCATAGCCGCCCAACTCGGCAAACTCCACCTCCACATGCGCCACTTCCATCCCTTCTTCGTCGGTCATCTCCGGCAGGGCATAGAGGCGATCGCGTTCCTGTTTGACCCGCCAGAGTTCGGTATGGCCCATGATCACCGTGTCCAGCACGGTGCATTCTTCAAAGGCAAACTGATCCTGCCGCAGCTTGCCGAGACGCTCGCCGCTGCTCAGGCTGACGTGTCCGGAGCTGGGCTCCAGATCGCCACCGAGAATTTTCATCAGCGTCGTCTTGCCACTGCCATTGGCACCGATAAGGCCATAGCGGTTGCCATTGCCGAACTCGACAGAGACGTTTTCAAAGAGGGCCTTGGCCCCGAATTGCATGGTGAGGTTGGCGGTGCTGAGCAAGATCGACTCCGAAAGGGCAGCAAACAAGGGCTGATGGACGGGCGCGATGATAGCACTGATTCGCTTCGCGCGTCCTGCCCTTCGTAGCGTAAGGGGTACACTAACTTGACAGATTCGCTCAGCTTCCCGTACCGTGCTCAATGAATCGTTGTAAACGCTGGGGGCGTCCACGTCGTGGGCTGAGAGGTACCCTTGGAACCTGATCCGGGTTATGCCGGCGTAGGGAAGCGCGACCGCATCACGCCTGTCCGCATCTTCCTCCCGCATCCTGATTGTGTTCCGCAGTAATCGGATAAATTTTTAGGAGGAATGATTATGGCTACCCGTCCCACGGATATGGTGAACACTATGCAGGATGCAGCGGTAACCTGCGGCCCGATTCCCGGCTCACACAAGCGTTACCTCAATGGCGAGCGTTTCCCGGAATTGCGCATCCCCTTGCGGGAGATTCGTCAGAGCGACTCCCGGAAGCGGGATGGCAGCCTCGAAGTCAATCCTGCCATCCCGGTCTATGATTGCAGCGGTCCCTACACCGACCCGGACGCGGTCATCGATATTCATGCGGGCTTGCCCGCCCTGCGCTGGCAATGGTCGCCGACGGATACCGCCATCGAAAGCCGGCCCGAGCCCAGTTCCGCCTATGGTCGCGCCCGTCTGGCGGATGTCCGCACGGCGGATCTGCGTTTTCATTATCGCCGCGAAATCCGCCGGGCGGCCAACGGCGGCAACGTCTCCCAGATGCACCATGCGCGGCGTGGCATCATCACCCCCGAGATGGAGTTCGTCGCCATCCGCGAAAACCAGGGTCTGGAGCATCTGCGCGCCAGCCATCCGGCGCTGTTCCGCGCCCATCGCGGCGAGTCCTTCGGCGCGCAGATCCCCGACACCATTACCCCGGAATTTGTGCGCGACGAAATCGCCCGGGGCCGCGCCATCATCCCCGCCAATATCAATCACCCGGAACTGGAGCCAATGATTATCGGCCGTAATTTCCTGGTGAAGATCAACGCCAATATCGGCAACTCCGCGGTCACCTCATCCATTGCCGAAGAAGTGGAAAAAATGGTCTGGTCGATCCGTTGGGGCGCCGATACGGTCATGGATTTGTCCACCGGCAGGCACATTCACGAAACCCGCGAATGGATTATCCGTAATAGTCCGGTACCCATCGGTACCGTGCCGATTTATCAGGCCCTGGAGAAGGTCGATGGGAAGGCCGAAGACCTCACCTGGGACTTGTTCCGGGATACGCTCGTGGAGCAGGCGGAGCAGGGTGTCGACTACTTCACCATCCACGCCGGGGTCCTGCTGCGTTATATCCCGCTGACGGCGAATCGTCTTACCGGCATCGTGTCGCGCGGTGGTTCCATCATGGCCAAATGGTGTCTCGCCCACCACCAGGAGAGCTTTCTCTATACCCATTTCGAAGAAATCTGCGAGATCATGAAGACGTATGACGTGAGCTTTTCCCTGGGTGACGGGTTGCGTCCCGGCTCGCTGGCCGACGCCAATGACGAGGCGCAGTTCGCCGAATTGCATACCCTGGGTGAACTCACCCGGATTGCCTGGAAGCACGATGTGCAGGTCATGATTGAAGGCCCAGGCCACGTGCCCATGCAACTCATCAAGGCCAATATGGAGGAGGAGCTACAGCACTGTTTCGAGGCCCCGTTCTACACCCTGGGACCGCTGACCACGGACATTGCCCCCGGCTACGACCATATCACCAGTGCCATCGGCGCCGCGCAGATCGGCTGGTACGGCACCGCCATGCTCTGCTATGTCACGCCCAAGGAGCATCTTGGCCTGCCCGACAAAAATGACGTGCGCGAAGGGGCCATCACCTACAAGATCGCCGCCCATGCCGCCGACCTGGCCAAGGGGCATCCCGGTGCGCAAGTGCGGGATAACGCCCTGTCCAAGGCGCGTTTTGAATTCCGCTGGGAAGACCAGTTTCACCTCGGACTGGACCCCGAAAAGGCGCGGGAATATCACGACGAGACCTTGCCGCAGGAAGGTGCCAAGGCGGCACATTTCTGTTCCATGTGCGGTCCCCATTTCTGCTCCATGAAAATCTCCCAGGATTTGCAGGAATACGCGCAAACCAAGGGTGAAGACATCGAGACGGCCCGACTGGAAGGTCTGCAGGAAAAGGCAGAGGATTTCAAGCGGCTGGGGAAGAATATCTACCTTAGATAACCGCATCGGGATCAAGGGTTGTCAGCCAAATATTCCCCATACCCCCGCCAGGATGGCGGGGATGGCCAGTGCCAGATTGATACTGGAAAACAGCCTGATCTGCCCGGCGGCCCGGGCGGCCAAAGGCCAGTCGGCAGCGGCAATGGCCCGCCCCATGCGCAGGAATGGCACGAAGAATACAAGCAGGGCCAGCATCACCATCAGGGTGCCGAGTGTCACCATGATCCGCATCGCCATATTGAGCGCGGTAAATCCGCCGTATACGTACACCATCCAGTAGCCGGTAATCACCAGTGCCGCACCAGCCACCCATACCCAGGCAAAGAAGGGGCGAAAAATCTGGTAAAGTAATTTGCTGCGTTCTGCCTCGCTCGCTATGTTACGGCGCAGAACCGGAACGATAAAAATATCGAGCAGAAAAATTCCGCCAATCCAGGAAACTACTGCGGCGATATGGAAAAACTGCAATACCGTAAGTACGCTCATTCATTCACCCAAGTAATATGCGGCCCAAATATTTCGCCAGGGATAATACCGTCAGCGTCGGGGGTAAACCCCAGGGTTCGGGGATCACCGACGCATCACAGACATGGAGATTGGGGGCGCAACAGGATAGCCGCTCATCCAGCAGTTCGCCCAGACGCACGCTGCCGCCGGGGTGCGCGGCCAGCCAGGGCGAGAAGAATGTCCGTCTACCGCCCGCCGCCCGGAGGATGTCCGCAGCTCGTCCCATGCCGTTGCGCATGCGTTTTTTTTCGGCTGCGGAAAAGTGTCGCCAGACGCGCCCGTTAGCGTTAATTTCACCGCTGATTTCATCGCGGATTTTTACCATGATCATCATACTATGCCGATAATTCGCAAGCATGTCGACTCTGCCGGCTGCCCACGCAAAGGCGCGATAAAAATTGGGTGGAACAGTCATATCCGTCAGCATGTAACCTGCTTCCCGATCTACGAATCCCGCTGTCATGGGCAGTGCTGCCTCCTGGTGCCCGTCTTCCCGGCCCATTGCCACGCCAACGCGCAAAGGATCGCAAAAAAATCCCCGCCCCGCCTCACGGATCCCACTGCGCTGTAATATTACGGGGCTTGCCACGCCACCTGCTGACAGAATGACCGTCCCCCCCATGAACCGGCGTAGCTGCCCGTTCTGGAGGGCCTCCACACCCACCGCACGCCCATTCTGAAAAAGCACCCTGTTTACCTGGATGCCGGTTTCCAGTTTGGCGCCCAGTTGCATTGCCTGCGTCAGCAGCAGCTCAGCAGACCAGAAAGCTGCGGGTGGGCAGCCCCCATGGCTGCAGAGCTCCTGATAAATCATCTTCGGCAACGTCTGCCAGGGCAGACCCAAAGAGCGTGCCGCGTCGGTGATACGTTGCGCGGCGGGACCCAGCAGTGACGCCTCCAGGGGTTGGTGCGGTAATTCTGCAAGAACAGCCGCCAAATCCTGCGCCATTTCCACGCCATAGCGGGAAAACATCTCCAGGGGAGGAGATACGGCCGTGTGGTAGAAAACTGTGGAACCACCTCCAACCCGCATGCCACGGAACAGGGCAACCCCCGGCGCCACATATAATGCCTCCTTGCGGCGCCAGAGCTTCCATAAATTGGGCGCTGACGCCGGGGTTTCTTCGCCTCGTTCCAGAATCCGCACGCTAGCCCCGGCGCGTGCCAAGTCTCTGGCCAGCATGGCGCCGGCTGGTCCAGAACCGGCAATAATCACATCAGACGCGGGCATTTTGGTGTGTATTCTCCGAAGATGAACCGTTATCCCCAGCGTGACAGCCAGGCGATGAGCAGCCGCGTCCAGCGTCCGTAAGGGGGGCGAACCCATTCGCAGGCGCTCAGACGATTCTGCCTGAAGACGCCCTGATAGTGCGAGAGGCGTTGAAACCCATAAATACCACGATACTGGCCTATGCCGCTCAGGCCGATACCGCCGAAAGGAATACCTGGTTGTGCGACATGGAAAATGGTGTCGTTGATGGTGATGCCTCCCGCGGTAATTCCCTTACACTGCCGTAGGGCGCGCCGCTGATCCCGGTCGAAATAATACAGCGCCAGAGGGGCAGGATGGTCGCGCACGTAGGCCAGTGCCTCCCCGAGGTTATCGTAAGTCAGAACTACCAGGATTGGCCCGAAGGTTTCTTCTTCCAAGATTTTCATGCCGGGCCGTGTATTCCAGAGCAGCGTGGGCGGGAAGGGCCGCTGCGCGCTATCGGTCAATGCCAGTGCTGGCGAAGACTGCCATAGTAGCGCTCCTTTCCCCCGGGCATCCTGCAGCAGGCCATCCAGGCGTTCCCACAGCAGCACATTGGGGATGCTGGTGTAGTCCGGGTTGTCTGCCCATTGGGGATAGAGCGACAAAGCGGCCGATTTCGCCAGCGCGATAAAATCGTCGCGCTGATCCGCCGCCACCAGACAATAATCGGGGGCGATGCAGGTTTGTCCGGCATTCACGAGTTTGCCCGCCATGATGGACCGGGCGGCCGTGGCCAGGGGATAATCACGCTGGATAATGGCCGGGCTCTTGCCACTCATGGAAAGTGTTACCGGCACCAGATTCCGCGCCGCCGCACGAGCGATAACCCGTCCGGTGCGGGTGGCTCCCGAAAAAATCAGATGGTCGAAAGGCAGCCCCGGAAACGCGTGATCCACACCAGGTGATCCCTGGACCAGCGCAATGGTATCCTCAGGTGCCACATCACGCAGATATTGTGCCAATAACGTCATGCTCTGAGGCGTCAGGCGCGGCGCCTTGATCATCACCCGATTTCCGGCGGCGATGGCGGAGATCAACGGCAGCAGGGTCAGAAGCAACGGATAGTTCCATGCGCCGATAATGCCCACCACTCCCACGGGTTGCGGAGTGATCTGACTACGTGCCGGGAGGAAGGGCCAGCGGGTATGCACGGCGCGTGGTCGCATCCAGTTCCTGAGATGGCTGAGCACATAGGCGATCTCCGCCTGCAGGGGATAGATTTCATAGATTTCGGTTTCGCGGAGGTGGCGTCTGCCGAAATCCCGGGCGATTGCTTCGCCCAGTGCCGTACCGTGTTGCAGCAGCATCTGCGCAACGGCGCGCAGCAGCATCTTACGTTGCCTGTAGTCGAGGGGACCGTTTTCCCGGAGCGAAGATTTTTGCGCCGCCAGCAATTCGTCCACAGTACGCAATAGAATTCCTTATGAATAAAAAGGGGCCCGAAGGCCCCCGTGATGGTACCGCGTTTAGCGGAACCGTTTTCTGGTGTAAAGGTAAGCAAAACCTGCCAGACTAAAGTAAACGAACGGCAGAAAGAAGATGAAATCTTCCAGATCGACATAATGCATAGACAACTCCTTGTTTCCTAATGAGTGGAACCCTGCTTTCGCTGCTGATCTTCCTCCTGTCTGTCAAACATGATAGCACCTGCAGCAGAGATAAGGACAATCATGGTGGTACCCACCAGCCAGGCAAAGTACCAAGGGCCGTAGTCGCCGGTAATCACCGCCAGAAAAAGGGACAACACCATGACCGCCGCCAACCCGATAAATGTGAGCAAATTTTTCATATCCGCCTCCTCTTAGTAAGCGTGGTCGTCTTGCGTGTCGGGTGCCGCCACCTTGCCGCGCATCACCCGGAAACACCAGGTGGTGTAACTGATGACGATGGGCAGGAAAAGCAGGCCAAAGATGGTCATCCAGACCAGATTGTACTCACTGCCCGTGCTGTTCCAGACGGTGAGGCTCTGGTCCGGGTTGTCCGTGGAAGGCATCAGGAAGGGGAACATGGAAGTGCCCACCGCACCGATCACGCCGATCCATGCCACTGCACCCATCCACCAGCCGAGAATGGGCTTGTTGGCGCGCAGTGCGAGCACGCCCAGGACCATGCCAACCAAACCCAGCAAGGGCACCAGCCAGAGCATGGGGTGGGCGGAATAGTTAGCCATCCACGCCCCGTTCGCGAGTGTGACCGTCTGGCCGCTGACCGGGTTCGCGGGCATGCCCGGATCACCACTGACCAGTTGAAAACCCTTCATGCCGGACACCATGAAACCACCGATAACGAAGATCACCAGCGCCACAATGCCGCCGACGCTGGCGTAATTCCGTGCCCGGTCATACAGCGCACCGCTGCCGCGTATCATGAGCATGGCGCCGCCTTGATAGATGGCCAGGCTCAGGGACAGTACGCCGCAGAGAACCGCAAAAGGATTCAGCAGATACCAGATGAAAGATTCGGTCTGGTAATACTGGCCGTCCCAGCCGAAGTGAAAGCCGACGCCCTCCAGAATATTCCCCATGGCAGCCCCGTAAACAATCATGGGCAGGGCACCGGAAATGAGAAAGACCCAGTCCCAGGAATCGCGCCAGCGATGACTGGGCACCTTGGAACGGTATTCAAAGGCGACAGGGCGCATGATCATGCTGAACAGCAGGAGAATCATGACGATGTAGAAGACTGAAAATGATGTCGCATAGAGGCTTGGAAAGGCCGCGAAAATCGCACCACCGCCAAGAATGAACCACACCTGGTTACCGTCCCAGTGTGGGCCAACAATGTTGAGCGCTTCGCGGCGTTCGCCGTCGGTTTTGCCGACAAAGCGCATCAGAGTGCCAACACCCATATCCATACCGACCATGATAGCGAGGCCCATCAACAGGATTCCCAGAATCAGGAACCAGAATATCTTTAAAAATACGTAAGCATCCATCTTGTGCTCTCCATTCAGTCGGGGGGTAAATCAACCCCCCTTGATTCATCACGCAGGCGTTACTTGCGGTCCATGCTGGGTTTGGCAAACACCGGCTGACCCGCCATGCCGCCACCCGCAGGTGCAGAACCATGACCATGATGATCATCCTGCGGACCCAGACGGGCGTATTTGAACATCAGGTAGAGCTCCGCTGCGATGAAAGAGCTGTACAGCAGGGTGAACCCGATAAGCGAGAACACCATGTAGCCGACGCTGTGGGTGGAAGCGGAGACGAAGGTAGGCAGCCAGCCGAATACTGTCCACGGCTGACGACCATTTTCGGCGGTGATCCAGCCGAACTCACAAGCTACCCAAGGCAAGGGAATACTCCACATCGCCAGTTTCAGCAGAGTGGGGTGTTTCTCGATTTCGTTCTTCAGGCTGAAATAAGCCGCGAAAGCAAAGAGGGCTAGCATAAAGAAGCCTACAGCGACCATCAGGCGGAAGGCCCAGAACTCTACCCAGACATTGGGGATGGTATCCTTCGCCGTCTTGTCCAGAACACTGGGCAGATTGGTGGCGTCGATCTTCTTGAGGTCCTGATCAGGCGCAAACTGCATGGCCAGGAAACCATAACCCATGTCATTTTCGTACTGCTTGAAGGTGGCCAGCGCCTGGGTATTGCTGTGATCCAGGTTGTACTCCTTCAGTGCGATCATCGCCTTGATGCCATTGGCAATCTTTGGCTTGGCTTCCTGCTCCAGCTGGATGATGCCGGGGATGACCGTCGTCTCGGAGTGGGTCAGCAACGGTGTAAGGATATACGGGATGGAAACCTCGAAAAGATTCTTCTGTTCGCTACGGCTGGGGATGGCGATGAGGTTCCAGGACGCGGGCACCGTGTTGTAATCTGTGTTCCAGATGGCTTCCATGGCCGCCAGCTTGGTGGGTTGTTTCTGGCCATCAATGTAGCCCAGGGCGTCACCCAGGGTAATGACGCCGATGCTGGAAATCACGCCGAAGAGCGTGGCGATCCGGAAGGAACGCAACGCCAAATCTTTCCGCTTGTTGGTCAGCATGTAATAAGCGCTGACGCCCATGACAAACATGGAGCCGGTTACAAAACCCGCGATGGAGGTATGGACAAACTTGGCCTGCGCATCCGGGTTGAAGATCAGGTCGATAAAGCTGGAAAATTGCATCCGCATGGTATTGGGATCAAAAGTGCCGCCCCGCGGGTCCTGCATAAAACCGTTGGCAATGAGAATCCACAATGCGGAAAGGTTGGAACCGAGAGCAACCAGATAAGTTACCACGAGGTGCGCCTTGCGGCTCATGCGCTCCCAGCCGAAGAACATCACACCGACAAAGGTGGATTCCATGAAGAAGGCCATCAGCCCCTCAATGGCCAGCGGGGTGCCGAAAATGTCACCCACGAAGTGGGAGTACATGGACCAGTTGGTCCCGAATTCAAACTCCATGGTCAGGCCGGTAGCGACACCCAGGGCAAAGTTGATGCCGAAGAGCTTACCCCAGAACTGGGTCATTTCTTTATAAATCTGCTTGCCGGTGATGACATACACCGTTTCCATGGTGGCCAGAATAAAGGTCATACCCAGGGTGAGTGGTACAAATAAGAAGTGGTAGAGAGCGGTCAACGCGAACTGCAGGCGCGATAGCTCCACCACCGTGGGATTGATCAACATGTCCATGAATTACCTCCTACAAAGAAGCCGGAATATTCCGACCGGGCATGTAATGGTGCACATCTTCCTCCTGTGCCCCTATTTTGTTTACATCACTTTTACGGGTTACTTCTACTGAAGACTTCTCCGGCAACAAGAGCGCACAACTGCGCAAGAACGCGCCCTTGCCCCGTTGATTGTTGAACCAGTTGTCCTTGCGGCGGAGTTCCTCGATGCTGGTGAGGCGCCGGCCTTTGCTTTCCAGGCCGGGATAGATCAGGGTTTCTCCAGGGAAACTGAGCAGACTTTGGGTGATGCTGTGATACAGGGTTTGCGGATCACTCTGGTTGGTACAGGGCGCCGCGCCGGTGGCCAGCAGGGTCATTCCGGTGAACAGACGATCTTCCCACCAATAGGTGACCGCGCAGGGGCTGAGCCCCGGCGTGTGCAGCACCCGCAGACTTTCTTCTCCGAAATAGAGGACATCACCATGCCGCAGGCGCAGGTCGATGTGCTCATCGGTGACGCTCTCGTGGGCGACAATCCGCGCGCCGCTGTGTTCCTTCAATACGGTAGCGGCGGCGATATGGACGGGTTCATGGTGGGTCTGCAGTATATACCGCAGATCGAGGCCACGCTCGATCATGAACGCCTCCAGCGTGTCGACGTGCGCCGGCATGGGGTCGATGATGACGGTCTCGCGGGTAACGGGGTCGCCCAGCAGATAGCTCAGGTGGCCGCCCTTGGGGGTGCATAGTTGTCTGAAAATCATATCGCCCGTCCCTGTCGAGTATTTTGACATCAGAGTATTAGCAATCTCTGTGCCACTATTTGATAATAGTCTATTATCCCGATACCCTTTGAAAGGATAATGATAAACAGGTCGTTGTGTTTTATTTATAGGGCTGTTCATGTGCTGTGCAGCCGCTGTCGTGGCCTGTGCCTCAACGCAGGTGCCAAAAATGGCAGTTGAGGATTGGCAGGTGCTGTTATAATTGACATGCGCGCAATGAGGAGTGAGGATGTGCCCGTTGCACCGATCGCGAGTCCGTGTGCGGGCGTGTGGAGGAGGGAGTATGACGGATTTGCTCAGGCAGTTGCGGGCGGAAATGACATCGTTGCTGGACTGTTTCAACGCCCCGGCTGTGCTGCTGTGTGCAGATTACTCCGTCCTCGCCGCCAACCAGCCTTATCGGAGGGTCTTCGGCGACGGCAAGCCCCTGCAGGGGCGGCGCTGTTACGAAATCATGGAGGACGCCGGTTACGCCTGTCGTCAGGGAGGCAATCATTGCCCCCTTGAGGCCTGCCAAAGCTCCGGTACCGGCCAGCATGTGGTGCATAGCAATACCTCCGGAAACGCGCAGATCGATCTCTACCCTATCCGTAATGATAGCGCTAAAGTTGTCTACTTTCTTGAACTGCTGACCCTGGTGCCGCAATCGACGGTGCTGCCTGCCCCGGCCATGGTCGGCAACTCCCCCGCCTGGCGGGACGTGGCCAGGCTTATCCGCCGGGCGGCGCCCAGCGATGCCGCCGTATTGCTGCTCGGCGAGTCCGGTACGGGCAAGGAACTGGCTGCTGCGGCCGTCCATCAGGCCAGTCACTGTCGGAACGGGCCTTTCGTAGCGGTGGATTGTTCCGGATTGTCCGAAACCCTCTTTGAGAGTGAGCTCTTCGGTCATGAAAAAGGGGCATTTACGGGCGCGCATTCGCGCAAAACCGGCCTGGTCGAGGCGGCCGATGGGGGCACCCTTTTTCTCGACGAAGTCGGTGATATTCCGCTCAGCCTACAGGTGAAACTCCTGCGCCTGCTGGAAACGGGTCATTTCCGACGGGTAGGGGGCGTGGAGCCGATCCGTTCGCAGTTCCGCCTGGTCTCGGCTACTCACCGCCCGCTTGAAAAAATGGTCGCGGAGGAGCGCTTCCGGCAGGATCTGTATTACCGTCTGAATACATTTCCCATCATGCTGCCCGCGCTGCGTGAGCGCCTGGAGGATGTGCCCTTGCTGGCGGAGGTCATCCTGCAGCGGCTACCGGTGGCCAGGGGACTGCATCTTCACGCCGATACGCTGGAACTGCTGCGCCGTTATAACTACCCCGGCAACATTCGTGAACTGCGCAACATTCTCGAGCGTGCGGCGCTACTGGCCGACGATGTCTGGATTCTTCCGGAACACCTGCCTGCAAACCTCCAGTATCTGCCAGTGCAGGAATCCGGCCCGGCGCCGTCTTCGACCGGCCGGCAGCCTTCCATACCCGGCGTTGGCGAGATCATTCCATTGGCGGATCTGGAAGAACAATACCTGCGCTGGGCGCGGGGAAATTATGGTGGTGATCGCCGCAGCCTGGCACAGCGCCTGGGGGTAAGCGAACGAACCTTGTACCGCAAGCTGGACGCACTGAGGAGTAATACCGGGCATGCCGTTGAGTCCTGACGTCTGGCCGGAGGGTCTGCTGACCCGCCCCGGTTGCCAAGCGGGAGCGCGTTGCGTTGTGCTCCTGCACGGTCTTGGTGCCTCCATGGAAGACCTCGCGGGGGTGGCGGATATGGTGGACCCGGAGAGTCGGTTCCGCTGGCTGTTTCCCAATGCGCCGGTGCGCCCGGTGCATGTCAACGGGGGCCGACCGATGCGGGCCTGGTATGACGTTTATGGTTTCGGCGGGCAGTCTACCGAAGACGCCGAGGGATTACAGGACATGGCGGCGCGACTCGGCGCACTGCTGGATCACGAGGCTGGCAGCGGACCATCCGTCATTCTGGGTGGATTCTCCCAGGGGGGCGCCATGTCGCTCTACGCCGCGCTACATGCAGGTTATGCGGCCCGCGCGGTGCTGGCCCTCAGTGCCTATCTGCCGTTGCGTGCCCGCCTGCCGGCGGCGACGCCCGAGTCGCCGCCGGTATTCTGGGCGCACGGGCAGCAGGATAGCGTCCTGCCCATTTCCTATATGGATACCGCCCGGCAGCTACTGACCGCATCGGGCTATGCGGTCAGTACTCACCGCTACCCCATGGGCCACACCCTTTGTGAAGACGAACTGCTGGATTTGCGCAGCTTTCTGTATACCCTCGATTAATCAGACGGGCCAAAAATCTGTTCTTCCAGACCCCAACGCGCCGCCAGTGTTTCGGTGGCATTTACCAGTTCTTCTGCGCGGGAAGGGTGGTTGGTGCGGGTTTCGGCGATCCTGCGCAGCACCCCGTCGCGGTCGCCGCCATTGGCAAGCAAATGAATCAATTCGCCGGCATCCCGCCCGATTATTTCACCGCCCAGCAGTTCGCCGCTGTCCATATCAGCCAGAAGACGGACAAAGCCAACGCTGTCGTCCTGCCCCAGTGCGCGTGGTGAAGTCTCAAAAGCCGCAAAACCGACCGCAGGTTCAAAACCTGCGTCCTCGGCCGCCTCGTCATCCATACCGATACGCGCCAGTTCCACTGCGGAATACACCAGCTCCGGCACCCAGAGCGGATCGCGTTCCTGTTTTTCAGTGCTGAGCAGGTTGTGGATGACTATCCGGGCGTCGTTGAGGGCCTGGTTGGCATTCATGATTGGTCCGACAGCGTCGCCAATGGCATAGATACCGGACTCTCCGGTCTCCAGGGTGGCGTCGGTCTGCACAAATCCATGATCGTCCAGGGTGATACGGGTGTTTTCCAGACCCAGTCCCTTGGTGTAGGCATGGCGTCCGGTGGCGAGCAGTACCCAATCGCCATGGACCGGCTTCCCCTGGTCGTCGAAGACCGTCACGCCCTCGGTCGTCGTCTCCATGCAGTGGATCCTGAACCCGGACTGTGGATGGATATCCAGTCCGGCCAGCGCCACATGGAGTGTATCCCTGGCCTGCGGCGAATACCGGGTGTGGGCGAGAGGCGTGGAGTGCACCAGCCATTCCACCTGTTTGCCGAGCTGGGTAAAAATATACGCGAACTCGGTGCCGATAACCCCCCCACCCACCAGGATCACCCGATCCCCGCGCGGGACACCATCGTCATAGAGCATGTCGCTGGTCAACACTTTGCCGGCTACCGGAACGATCCCCCAAGGCAGGGATGGCGCCGATCCGGTGGCGATGATGCTGGTTTCCGTATGGATTTCCACCAGTCCGCCGACCCCTTCAACGGCGATGCGTCGGGCGTTCAGGAAGCTGCCCGTGCCATCGTAAAGATGTACCCCGAGGCGCTTGAGGTAGTCAAGATAGCTGCCACGGACAGTCTCGACCACATCGTGCTGATGCTGCCAGGCTTGTGCCATGTTTCCCGTCAGCACCGGACCCACCACTCCCCGCTTTTGGAAATGACGACTTTGCTCTATCCATTTTGCCGTTTCATGCCAGTCTTTTTTAGGGACACAGCCCCGATTGAGACAGGTTCCTCCCCAGGTCTTTCTCTCGATAATTGCCGTTCTTTTACCGCGCAGAGCGGCCAGAACTGCCGCACGATAGCCGCCAGGGCCACTGCCGATAATGGTGACATCATAGTTGTCCGTGCTCATAAATCCATCCTAGTCAATATGATAGAAGCAATTCGTAAAGTTATTGATTATGTTGGTGGCCACGCGTTGCTGCGTCAGCTATTCAATTCCATGGTGGAACGGGTGCAGGTTCATGAATTATTTTGTTGTTTATCAGCGACTATTACCCCTAGCCATTTTTTATGGTCGAAAGGCACTATTTATGGAAACCGTCTATGGGCGTCCGGTGATACTATAATACTTTCAGTGCGCTATGAAGTGTGTCTTGAATCCGTCCGCGAGAGATGCGACATGGTGCGGTGGGTTCTCTGGTCATCTTCCCGACGACGTCGGGCACAAGCGACAAAAACAAGCCCAAAAAAATGATTAAACTTTAAAAATTAGCATGTTGCAACTATGGCACAGGTATTGCTTACTGTTCTGCCATGAATATTTATCGTCGTCATCATCTGTCACTGAAGCCGCTTTCCGCCGTCCTGCTTGGGCTGACCGGGTTGGCGGCAATGCTGCCTGCATACGCTGCCGAGTTCGACATGGCTACGGTGGAGGCCAAGGCCAAATTGTTGGTGGACCGCACCTACAACCCTAAGCCCTTGCCTATCCCGGCTTTTCTCAAAGATCTCACGCCCGACCAGTATGCCCAGATTCAGGATGTTTCACCGCTCTGGCGAGGCGACAACTTGCCGTATGAGGCACAGTTTTATCTGCCCGGCTCCTGGTTTCACCGCCCAGTGGTGATCCGTAGCGTTGTGGACGGTGCGGTGCGGCCAGTTCCCTTTACGCTGGAGCACTTTAGTTTCGGCAAACTGAACGTACCCCAAAATATACCCGGCGCACTCGGCTATGCAGGTTTCCGTCTGCTCGCGCCGCTCGATAATCCACCTCATCACAACGAGTTCATCTCCTTTCTCGGTGCGACATATTTCCGCGCTGTTGGCAAAGGTGCCATCTACGGGACCTCGGCACGTGGGCTCGGGATCGACACGGCTCAGCCTTCCGGCGAAATCTTCCCCTACTTCAAAGAATTTTGGCTGGTGCGTCCCAAACCCGATGCGACCGCGATGGTGGTCTATGCGTTGATGGACAGCCCCGTCGCGACGGGGGCCTATCGCTTCACCATCCAGCAGGGTGATAGCACCACGGTCCATGTGGAGGCCACCATCTTCCTGCGCAAGCCGGTACAGGTGCTGGAACTGGCGCCCCTGACCAGCATGTACTGGCACGGGCATGGACGCGGCGTCACCGCAGGTGACTGGCACCCGGCCCAGCACGATTCCAGCGACCTGGTCATGGCCAACGGTAATGGTGAATGGACGACCCGGCCCATCGACAACCCGCTGTACGTCCAGACTACGACCTACACGATGGATCATCCTGTCGGGTTCGGCCTGATTCAGCAGGATCGCCGGTTCTCCGCTTACCAGGGCATCGAAACCCAGTACCAACGACGCCCCAGCGTCTGGGTGCAGCCTGACGGTGACTGGGGCAAGGGGCAGGTGCGTCTGGTGGAACTGCCCACCAATAATCGGGATATGGATAATATTGGCGCGTTCTGGGTGCCGGAACATGAACCCGCACCCAAAACGCCCCTGCACTTCGCCTATACACTGCGCTTTTTCCTCGATAATCACGGTCTGATCCCGCTGCCCCATCCGGTGGGCACCTATCTGGGCGATGATCCAAAAGTGCCCGGCGCGCGGACGGTGGTAATCGATTTCGGGGGCGGTGCGCTCACCAAACTGCGGGAAACTGCGCCCGTGCAGGTCCATCTCGAGGCTGCGGATGGTGCGAAAATTCTCAGCCAGAAACTGGAATGGGAAAAGGATGGTCATTTCTGGCGAGTGATTGCCGTCATTCAGCCGCAACCGGATTCACCCAGTAACGTACGGTGTTTTTTAACCCTGAACCACCAGGTGATGAGCAATACCTGGACATATCTTTTACACGCGGCAAAGGAGCAGATGTAATGTTTAAGGATGAATCAAGCTACAGTGTCAATCCCGCGGGTGAGCTGCTGGCGGGTTGGACAGCGGAGGCCATGGTCGTCGCAAACAATGCCCCGGTGCTGGCCCGCGTGGAGCAGTACATGGCCCGCCTTTCATTGACGGATGCCCAGCGGCTGTGGATTCGCGGGCAGGTAGTGGCGCAACTGCGCGGCGCGGATATGGAAGGTGAGGCGCTTTATGCCCGGGCCTTCGCGGGCCTACAGTTGGCCCTGGCGACGCTGGGGGACGGTGACGAGCTGGATACGCGACTGGATCTTTCCCTCCATCTGCCCGTCGGCGACACCCATGATGGCAAGTCCTGCCGCTGGTTGCAGCGTCAGGTAGGCCCGGCCATCGTGCGCTCCAGCATGGCCTCGCGACCCTTGAATCGCTCCTGGGGCGCAGCCTTGATGCGCCTCGCCCAGTCCCTGCTCAACCGCCACACGATCAGCGCGCATTCGCGCGTACTGCCCGGAGAAGCCTGAATATGGGCCGTGGCGGCGCCCGGCCATGGGAAGCCATCGGCCGGTACCGGCGCTACTGGCTCAGCACTTTCATTGTTCTTCCGGCGTGCGGCGCCGGCGTGACACTGGACCAGGTATTGACAGACCGCCTGCCTTTCTGGTTGGAACTGCCGACGCTGCTCATCTTTGTATTGCTGTTTGCCTGGATATCCGCTGGCTTTTGGACGGCGCTGGTAGGGTTCGTCCTGCTCATGCGTGGACGCGCCGATACCGCACCGGGCAGCCCCGAACTGCGCCTGGCGGAGCCGCGTCTGCAGAGCCGGGTGGCGATACTCATGCCGATTTACAATGAAGAGATAGAGCGGGTCGCCGCGGGTCTCCAGGCCACCTATAAATCCATACAGAAGACCGGCGCGCTTGCCCATTTCGAGTTTTTCCTGTTGAGCGATACCCGCGACCCTGCCATCTGGCTGCGCGAAGAGCTGGTGTGGTCGGCGCTCTGCGAGTCTTTGGACGCTTTTGGGCGTATCCATTACCGGCGTCGGCCCGTCAACAACAAGGCCAAGAGCGGAAATGTGGCAGATTTTTGCCGCCGCTGGGGTAAGGGTTACGAATACATGGTGGTACTCGACGCCGACAGTGTGATGAACGGCGAGACACTGTACCGGATGCTGGAGATGATGGAGGGTAATCCTCAGGTCGGCATCATTCAGACCCAGCCGGTGGCGGTCAATCGCGAAACCCTGTATGCGCGCCTGCAACAGTTCGCGCAGCATCTGTATGGCCCGATTTTCAGCGTCGGCCTGCGCTTCTGGCAGTTGGGTGACGGCCATTATATCGGCCACAACGCCATGCTTCGAATCGCTCCCTTCTCCCAATATTGCGCCCTGCCGGTATTGCCGGGACGGCCCCCTCTCGGCGGCCCACTACTGAGCCACGATTTTGTCGAGGCCGCGCTCATGGCCAAAAGCGGCTGGGAAGTCTGGTTTGTGCCCAGCCTGTCCGGGAGTTATGAAGAAGTACCTCCGACCCTGATCGACGATCTCAAACGCGATCGCCGCTGGGCGCAGGGTAATCTTCAACATCTGCGCCTGCTGGCAGGGGAGGGGCTGCGTCCGGCGCATCGTTTCCTTTTTGTCAATGGTGCCATGTCTTTTTTGGCGGCGCCCTTGTGGGGCCTGTTTTTGATCCTGGGTGCGCTGGGCTCGCTCCATTGGGCCAATACAGCCAGTGACGGCAGCGTCATCACCCCGCTCGACTGGGACTGGCTGGTCAGTCCCATGCCCTTCTGGCTGTTTGGGGTGACGGCGACTTTACTGCTGTCGCCAAAATTCCTGGCGGTACTCTGGGTGTTGCGTCAGCACGGCCGAAAAGAGCAATTCGGCGGCGTATTCCATCTGGTGATCGGCATGTTTTTGGAGAGTATATTTTCGATACTCATGGCGCCGATCCGTATGGCCTTTCACAGCCAGTTCGTGATTCAGACACTGATGGGGCGCGGCGTGAGTTGGGGCGCGCAAGTCCGTGGCGATCAGGAGACGTCCTGGCGGGATGCGCTACGTTATTTTGGCTGGTGTTCGGCGCTGGGTTTGATTCTGGCAGGGATACTCTATCCCTTTCTGGGGGCGTGGCACTTTGCCTGGCTGGTCCCCATACTCGGGGGGCTGGCGTCAGCGGTGCCCCTGGCGGCCTGGACGAGTCGCCCCGCGCTGGGGCGCTGGGCCCAGCGGCATCATCTTTTTGTCATCCCCGAAGAAGTACATGTCCCACAGGAACTGCAATCGCTCAACGCGGATACGGTGGCCTATATGCCCCACATAGAGGGGGACCCCTTTGTTCAGGTGGTGGTGGACCCCCGTTTCAACGCCATACATACTGCCTTGCAGCGTAACCGCACCGCCGCCTGGCCACGTGCGGCGAAACTCTGCCACAAGGCGCTGGAACAGGGTCCGCAAGGGCTCAGCAACCGTGAGCGCAACGTACTGCTGACCGATCGCAACTCCATGCTCGCGCTGCATCGTGCGGTCTGGTCCACGGCCGATCGGACGCGTCTGGCGGCCTGGGGGTTGCAGAGCGAGGCGCAGGTGTTGTCCGACGCGTGATTCCGATTCGTCCGAGGCTCAGGAACGCCGGTTGCGGATTTCCGCAAGACGCTCCGCGCGGGCACCTTTTCCGCCCAGGTAGCCGGGTACGATACTCTCGACAGTGGTGGCCTGTATCTGGAAACTGTCGACCAGATCATTTCTGGTACAAACGCTGTCGACGGACAGGGAGAGCAGGTTATCGCGGGTGAGTACCTTGCCCGGCAGCCTTTCCATGATGCTGGCCTGAAGATTGCCGGCGAAGTTGCCGAGGGGCACGATGACACGACGGGTGCCGATCAGACTCTGGGTATATGCCACCAGTTCACCGAGGGTATAGACTTTCGGACCACACAGATCATAGACCTGACCGTAGGTTTTTTCGTCATCCATGGATTGCACGTAGGCACTGACCACATCTTCAATCCAGACCGGCTGCATTCTGGCTTTTGACCGGGCCAACGGAATGAAAAAGGGGATGCTGCGCAATAACCCGGCGAAGCGGTTGAAAAAGCTGTCACCCTCACCAAAAATCACCGCTGGGCGAAAAGAAGTTGTTTTGAGCCCATGACTCCAAAGCGGCATGGGTTCTTCCAGGTAATCAAAGTGCCCCACTTCCGCGCTATTCCCGCCCGACTGACGGACGACCTCCTCACCAGTTCCCTTGGAGCGCAGGTAGGCGCTGGGACCAGTGGGGCTGGCTCCCAATGCGCTCATGTGGAGCAGACGGGGGATGCCCAGATCATTGCAGGCGCCGACCACCAGGCGCGGGAGTTCGACGTGGTTCCTGTCGAAATCGCCTTGATGGCGTTCATTGAGGATTCCCACGAGATTGATGACGACATCTCGTCCTGCGAGCTGTTTTTTTAACGCAACGGGGTCATGGACATTGGCCTCGATCAACTCCACACCGGGGAGTACCAGCAGATTTTCACGGTGACGTTCGCGGTTACGCGTCAGGATGCGCACGGCGTGCCCTTTCTGGCTCAACTGTTCTGCCAGATGCCGCCCCACGAAACCCGTACCCCCCAGAATACAAATTTTGTGAAGTGTCATAACTCCTCCAGAATGGTACTGCCAGCATAGCACAGGCTTATGAACGGTGGGGGGGGCGGATGGGCCGTGTTTGTTCGATGCCCTCCACATGGGCTATAAACCGGGATGGTATTCAAGGGAGGAATGACATGGTGGAATGTTCGGCAGGGCGGAAATGCGGGATGCGGGCAGGTGCATATTTTGCCATGCTGGGGGCGCTGGTGATGGCCCTGGCGGTGATCGCCGGTGCGGCAGGGGATCATCTGGTGGCTGGGAGGGTAGGTGGCCGTGCGCTGCATATTTACGACATTGCGAATCGCTTTCAGATTTATCACGGGCTTGGTCTGCTGCTCATCGGCGTGTTGATCCGCCAGTACGGCAGGCGGTGCCTGCTCTGCGCAGCGGGACTGCTGATGGCCCTGGGCGTTCTGCTGTTTTGCGGGGGACTCTATCTGCTGGTGCTGACCGGCTATTCGTTCTGGGCATTTTTCGCCCCCATGGGCGGAACGGCGCTGATTTTTTCCTGGCTCCTGCTGGCACTAGGTATCTGGCGGGCCTCCAAAACGCAGGGGAATGGTGATGCTGATTGCAACGGGTAATGCATACGGGAAATATCTGGATTTTGCCGATGCCGAGGTGGGAGACAGGTTCTGGATTGTGGAGCATGTGCCCTATAGCGGGACGGTGAAATCCGTGCGGGCATATACCGTGACGGAGATCAACTCAAAAACCGTGCTGTGCCATACCGAAGAAGGCAAGGCGCTCAAATTGAAGCGCGCTTTGCCTCAGGAAAACTGCTATTTGGGTACCGATCCATATTTCCAGGATATTGCCCGTACCGTGCAGATATCTACGCAGGTACAGGCGGTGAAAAAACTGGTAAAAGAACATGAAACCATGGACTTTGACCAGGAAGTCATCGACGCGATCATGGCGTGGCAGAAGAGGGTGTCGGCGCGGAAGATCGCAGCACAAGGATAGCCGAGCTTATGCTGACATGTGCTGTCCGCACCATACCCCTACTAAACACGCTACAGGGCATTCCGTTCGATGTGGTCAACGGTAAACCCCCATGCAGGCAGTGGTCGCGGCCATGCGCAAGCCCCTGCATCTGGCTTCCGGCGTCCGCAAGTCCGGGAAACCGTTTAACCCCAAATTGGGAGTTGCATAACGCCCTCCAAGACGGTATCTGCTCTACCATGATGGTAACTCGTGATTTCGTGCGGGATGCTGCATAACGAGTCTGTGAAAGCGTCGGCCTTGTAGTTCAAAGTCGTCCGGCATGGTGAAGCCGCCAGCGTCATGCGAATAGTGTCAAATACTGTTTCGACTATCGCTTTGCTCCATAGCCATCTTTTCACCTTCATTTTGACCTTGCCGATACCATAGGCCGCATACCAATGCACTTCCGCCAGTGCTTGCGTACCGTCATTCAGTCCTATCATGACGACGCCTTTCTTCCTCTCACTGAATAATACTCGGCCATCCTATTGGTGAGACTGGGGGAGGGGCCAAGTTGAATGGCGTGATGGTACCATTACCCAAGGGTACCAGCAGGTGATTACCGCTTTGCCTAGGCGCACCTGCATATTGGGGTTGCCCAGTGATACGCCGGAAGCGTTGGCACCATTTGCGGTGGTGAGTGAAGCGCCAATTGCCTTGGTATAAAATAAGCCTCCGGGACATCAATTGATGAGTTTCCACCCTGTGGGGCCACCCAAGGGCAGACCAGCACCAAAGCTGGTGGGGAACGCTCCAGACGGCCCTGTATTACTAGCTGCGCCCTGCAACAAGGTACGGCCATTGAAGCTGGTGACGGTGGGCGTGAAGGCGGTTCCGTAACCCACGAAAAGTGCGTTGGTAATGGCTGTCCCAGTACTGTCGGTGAAGGTGCCGCTGGGGAAAATGCCATTGTTGAGGGCATAGAGGTAGTAGTAAGCATCGCCATTTCCACAGGAGTTTGCGGATGGTGGCACGGTAACGGGCAGAATGACGGCACCGCTGTTGATTAGCGCGGGTGCAGAGACGACGGACCCTGATGGCAGTGCAGTAACAGGCGGATTAGTACCAGATGTCTGCGTAGTAAAGGCCCCGCTGCTCCAGGTGCCAGCGCCGCCAGCGTAGGCGGTCCATACTGGTGACCAAGTGCCATTTAGCTGAGAAAAAATAGTGATACCATTGGGTCCTTGTACACGCAGATAGTTTTTACCTTGATAGTAACTACCACCGATGTACTGCACTTCACCCGGATTGCTGCCACTGAGGCTTCCAGACCATTCCGACGAATAATTACCAATCGAATAGTTGGGCGATTGACCAACAAAATCATTAGCAAGCGTGAGGGTCGCGGTGCCAGGTGTCAGCAGGCTTTGCAGCGTAGAAGAAGATATTTCATAGACATTACCGGAACTGTCGCCCAGATAAAGATTTCCCGATGCGTCGATGTAGGGGGTGGCGGTGTTATTAAAGGGGAGGGTGTCCTGAAAACTTTGGCCGGTGCCCACATTGACCCCTATCAAATAACTGGTGCTGCTGGGGGCGTTGATGGCCTGGTTTACGGCCCATAGCGCCCAGGTCTGGCCAAAGTTCGTAGTCCCTGGCGTCTGATATTGATAAAAGACCGGATCGCTAGGCTGCGGTTGGCTATAATTGCCGCCCAGGTCATCTTCCCATATCGTGTTCTGCAGGCTGGGGGCGGTCGTCCCTGTCAATTGAAGGTCATAGAGAATGCTACCGTTACTGGCACTACCCGCCACATAGGTATGCCAGGTATGCGGTTGGGTCGGCGCGACTGTTGCGTCTATGGTCTGGAATCCACCCTGCATACTGGTGCCTTGCCAGAAGGTATTGTAATTCTGGAGTTGCGGAAGCAGCCCCTGAGGCATCCATCCCCAAAGGAGCGTCGGGCTGCCGGTATTGTTGTAACCCATCGCGTACAGGAAGCCGTCATTATCGCTAAAGAGGACCGCATTCTGGCGGTTGGCGTGTGTGTCTGCGAAGGTCAGGTAACTGTTGGCAGTGCCACCTGCACCCAGCAGTTGTCCGTTGTTGGGAGCGGTGAGCACCTGCGGCGGGGTAGAGGTGGGCAGGCCCATATACCAGCCACTTTGACGCCCGCCTAGATAGGCGCCGCTACTGTAGGACGGGTCAATGGTATAGTCGGCAATGGTGCTTGCAGTTAAGCCTGTGGGCAGGGTGCCGAATGCGCTGGGCGCGTTTGTTGCCACGTTGGTCAGTGAGCTCTTGGCCCCTGCTCCATTCGTGCCGCCGGGCGTCGTGGTGTAAAGGGCGTTGGTGCGATTACCAATGCTCATGAAGCTATTAGCATCCCAGGACGCGCTGGTGTTCGGCGCACCGCTGCTCTGTAGCGCATAGGCGTAGAGGTCGCCTTGTCCGATGATCGGATTGACGTTTTTGAGCAAAAACTCCAAAGACCCCACGGTTGCGGAAGGTGGTGCGCCATAGGATGCAGAAACGCTTTTTCCGAGGATGTTGGCGATGATGCTGTTCATGGCGGATTGCACATCGGAGGCAGACGTTGCGGCATAGAAGTTGGTAGTGCCGCCTGCCTGGGCCATTGCAGTGAGCACGGCCTGACCCTGCAGGGCTACGGCCTGATCAGCAGCAGACGCACCCGGCACATTAGGGTTGACTGCGGAGCCGACCCCTAATACATAGGTCTTGATGCCCTTTTGCGCGAGCGCCTGGATTTCCTGAATGGCTTCTACCACCGCATTATTGTTCGTGGAACTCCAGGTGCTAGCGGTGATGGATGTGACACCGAACATTTGCGCCGAAGCGCTGCCCAAGGGCGGGTATACGTAGCCGTTATTCATGCCTTGGGTGGGCTGCCCATCGGTGATGAAAATGACATATTTACTGCCACAGGTCGACGGTGGCGGGTTTGGTAGGGCTCCCTCGTAATAGCTCAGTGCCGTGCTGAAGGCACCCGCCATGGGAGAATAGCCAGCGGAGGCAGTTATCGGGCCTTTTGTTGCATAATTAATGGATTTGTCGGTTCGGAAAACTTCCGGGAGTATGGCGTTGGCGATATTGGTCGCATTGGTGTTGTTTGTCGCGGATATGGGACTGACAATATTGCCCTCATTGTAGGAAGTGCTTGCATTGAAGGCGTAACCGCGTTGAGACTCCCACACTTGCTGAGACAGAGGGAAATAACCGGCGCTGGTGGGAGTCATCCCGGACGCCAATCCGTTTGAATAGTTGCTAAAATTGATGCCAGAGTTGCCCGTCTTATAATTTTGTAGACTTAATCCGTATGGGTTTGGCCCCCAACCGACTGCATTGGTGGCATCTGGTTGCCATTGAGCGGCGATGGCGTAAAGCACATCATTGATTACTGGGGCATCACTGCTGGCCTGAACATACAGATACTGATCGCTAATTCTTCCATTACCTTGGCCAAATACGTTTTGCTGCAAATTATTACATGAATTACTGCCTGATTGGTAACAGGGATTTGCCACTGATACATCTCCAGATGGGGCTCCCGCGGCGCTGGTTCCAAAGGAGAAGCCATTATTATCGCTCATATAATATACCCAGGTATTATAGAGCGATATCCCTGCATCTACGATGTTTGTCCCGACATAATCCATTAGGCCGAACTGAATATTGTTACTGTATTCCGGTGTATTGATAATCGTGCCGATGGCCTGTTCCGCTACGTTGAGCATGGATTGTGAGTTGTCGATGTAGGCGCTGGATGATCCGGAGGCATCCACGGAGGCACAGGCGCTTTGGGCGGCTGCGGTAATGCCGGACGTATTGCAGGGGACAGAGTAAAGTACGTTAGCTCCCGACGACCCCAGCGCGGGAGGCGTGAAGCCGCTGGCGGTGTAGCTTACGGGTGAGGAGGAGTTGGCATCTTCCGGCACGGTGCCGGAACCGGTCATGATGGCGCCGGAGAGTCCGGTGGGGCCTTGCAGCACACCCGCCATGCCTTGTGAGTTGTCCAGCAGTATCATTACCTGCGGCTGATTGGCCGGTAGAATATTGATGCTGTTGCTGGCCTGCGCAAAGCTGCTCCAACTGGCCAAGGGCGCTCCAGTCATAGACAGGCAGAGCACACTGACAATGAATTTTTGACGCGAGTTTTTTTTCATTGCACTTTCCTCAAAATGGCCTGCACGGTGACGCCGAGGCCGCCGCCATTGGTTCTGGATGTATGCACATAGACGACGTAATAACGAATGCTTTGCACACCTGGTCCGGTACCGGTCTGATTTTGCTCGTTACCGCCTACCTGGGTGGCGAGGGCGCCAGCGGGATACATCACGTACTGCACGTTGAAATTAAAGTTGCCGTATTGGATAGGAATGGATGCGCAGGTTGTTCCGGTACAACTGGACCAAAAACTGGCGGGCGGCACTGTGGGCCGAGTAGGGCCATTGGCGTTGGTCGGTAACGGGAGATACCAAGAGCCTGGGGAGGTGATTTCCGGCCAGTTTGGCAAGGTCTGCAAGCTGGTATTCGCAGCAGTCACGCCCTGATCCGTCGCTTCCTGCGCAGCGCTTTGCACCGCCATATTGGAAGAGATAAGCACGTTATTACGGGTCAGATAAATGAGCGCGAGCACGGCGATGGTGATGACCAAAACCAGAACCAGCGTGATGACCAAGATCGCCCCCCTTTCTTTGTTGGGGTCAGTCTCGGGGGAAGATAATTCGTATTTTGTTCGCTTAATCATGGTCCGCCCCAGATGTTATTCCGAACCGGCACCACACTCTCGAAAAGATGGTAGGCATAGTGACGGCAATCACCTTGCAGACAGCCAGGGCCATTGGTCGTCGGCACGGTATAGCTTAGATTTTGGTTGGGTAACATAACGAAGCTGGCCGGGCTGGTTTCATTGGGCATGTAGCGGGTGCTACGCGCGAGCATGGCTATCCGCACGGCAAGAATTTGCTGTGTAGCTGAAGCCGTGTAATTTGCAGGAAGGACCCATTGCGTGATGGCGCCATTACTGCCGAGGCCATATTCTAATTGCAGGTCTACGATACCCAGAGCCAATGCCTGACGCGCAGCGGTGGCGGTCTGGTTGGCGGTATATTGAGTCAGATAAAGCGTAGGCGTTGCCGTGCCTCCGCTGTCACCAATGGTAAATTGATTGATGGTGAAATTATTGCTACCCAGATCGATGAAGTTGGCTCCAGCAAAAGAGGCCTTGCTGAGGCCGGGATATATGGCTCCTGCCAATGCTTGAAACCCCTTGGAAGGATTATAGTTGGATAGTCCTGAATTGTGGACAATACCAATTCCATTACCTTGAGTAAGCAGGTTGGTCACCTGTGCCATCAGGCAGGCTGCTTGTCCGGGAATTTGTACAATAAACATATCCCCCGAATTGATGAATGCCGTCGCCGTCAAAAATACCCGCTGCGAGGTCATACTGGGAATGGAGCTGATTCGCGCTGCCGGGGCATTGCCAAATGATGCGCCCCCCGCCACGGTCATCAATGAATACGTATTGATATTGCTGATGTTTGTGGGATCGTAGGTACCACTGCTTTGCACGGAGGCGGTAATAGCCGTCAAAGAAAAAGGCAAAGCAGTCTGATTGCTGTTATAAGCGGCAATCCCATTGGGACAATCCGAAACCTGTGGCAACCCGAACCCCGCCGACTCCACCGCCTGGCGCACTAACGCCAGCGCGTTACGTCCCCGCTGCCACATATCCGTAGTGCTGCTCTGGTTGGTGACGATCTGGCTGCTATTCAGGAAGAACGTGAACACGGCAGTCGCCAGCAAGGTGCCGATCACCAGGGTTACCAGCAGTTCGGTGAGGGTAAAGCCCGTCTCGGAGCCTTCAGCATGGCGCATGGTCAGTATCCCACGATGGTTTGCACGGAATAGGTTTCCGGGGTGCCGTTCAGCAACCAGGAAATGGAAACAGTGGCTGTGCAGGGGCACATCCCGTTGCCTTGCAGGGAAAGGACTGTGATGCTGCTAGAGGCGGAGGGGAGAGCGGGAGGGAGGCCAGGAGGATACAGCATATTTTTCCAGGTGCTGATCGCCTGGGCAACCACGGTATTGGCGCTGCCGGGAACGGTGACTGTGCCTGAATTCGATACGGCAGCGCCATTGAACTGCAGGGCGTTGCTGCCGTTGGCGCGGATCAGGCCGATGGCGTTTTGGGCAATCTGATAGCCGCCCGTGAGATTGTTGCCCTCGGCGTTGATGCTGAAACCGTTCATGAGGATGGCCAGTATACCCAGCGAGCCAATGGCAAAAATCGCCATGGCGATCATGGTCTCGATGAGGGTAAAGCCTTGTTCCGGCCGCTGTGGCGAGTGCATGATGTGGTCCCTCACGGGAGGTTGCACTGGGTGCTGTTGGCGGAAGCGGTGGCGCAGGAGCGCACATCCCCGGCGCCGCTGACTTGCACCAGCCAGTAACCGTAGGTGGCCGGTTGCTGGCTGGCGGCCTGAAAAGCGATAGCGGCGCTGGTAACGGCGTTGTTGGTGTCGTACACCATGCCCGTGGGTGTGACACTGAATGTGCCACTGGTCAGAACGGTGCAAGGGGTATTCTCATATTGGTTGGCATATTGCGTTGCGGACATTTGTGGGACGTTTTGCAATACCGCGCTGATCGTCTGCGGACTGATGGTCCAGGCGCAGGCATTACCGCCGCCCTGAATGCTCACCGTCACCGGATAGCCGCTACGGATAGCGTAGCCCTTGGCCCAATCGATATCCTGCTGGAGTTTTCCGGCGGCGGCCTGGATGCGCGCCCGCACCATCCAGATGGAAACATCCGGGATGGCGATGGCGAGGATAATAGCGAGCACCGCAATGGTGATCATCAATTCAATCAGGGTGAATCCCAGCATGAGTCCACGGCGGTGTTGCACCGGCCGGATACCGCCCACGCTGCCCTCACCCCCCATGCGTCACCACCGCGCCCATCTTGAAGATCGGCAGGTACATGGCGACGACCAGGGTGCCGACGATGATGCCGAGCACCACCATGATCATCGGTTCCATGAGGGTGGAGAGGCGACTGACCGCTTCTTCGACCTCGTTCTCGTAAAAGTCGGCAACCTTCCCGGACATGACTTCGATGGCGCCGGTCTCCTCACCGATGGCGAGCATCTGAGTGGCCATGATGGGAAAGATGCCGTCGGCTTTGAGTTGAGTGGTGATGCGCCCGCCGGTGGCGACGTCGTCACGGGCAGCCAGGACGCTGCGCTCGATGATGACGTTACCGGACACTTTGGAAAGGGTCGCCAGGGCTTCCATGATGGGCACGCCTGCCCCCTGCATGGTGGACAAAGTGCGCATGAAGCGCGCCACCGCACCTTTCAGCAGGATATCGCCGAGCACCGGGATTTTCAGGGAGAAGCGGTCTATGACGGTTTTGAAGGACAGGTTGTGCTTGTAGGCGTAGATAAAGAGCCATACCGAGGCGATGGGTACGAGCACCACGATGTACCAGTGACTTTTCATCCAGTTGGAGATGTTGATGACGACCTGTGTCAGCAGCGGCAGGGTGGCACCGAAGCTGCTGAACAGTTGCGAGAACACCGGGATGACGAAAATCATCAGGATCACCACGACCACGACCATGACGGTGATGATGGCCGCCGGGTAGAACATGGCCGACTTGATCTTTTTGTTCAGCGCCAGGGTCTTTTCGCGATATTCGGCCAGGCGCAGGAGGATGGTGTCGAGGATGCCCCCCTGCTCACCGGCGGCGACCAGGGACACGAAAAGGCGGTCGAAATATTTGGGGAAGTGTGCCATGGCCTGGGACAGGGATTCACCTTCTTTGAGGTGGTTGAGAATCCCCTTGAGCAGTTTTTTCATGCCGCTGCCTGCGGTCGCGGATACCAGTAGTTCGAATGACTGCACGATGGGCACACCGGCGTTGATCATGGTGGAGAGCTGGCGGACCATCACCACCAGTTGCGCTTCCTTGACACCCTTTCCACCGAAGAGGGGCTGCGGCGCTTTGCGCACCACCGTTGGTACCAGTCCCATCCGGCGCAGGTTGGAGCGCACGGCGTTGGCGGAGACGGCGTTCATTTCGCCTTTTTTCTTTTCTTTTCCGCCGGGCGAGGTGGCCTCCCACGTAAAGTCGTAGGTCTTTGCCTCGCGGAGTGCGGATTTCTTGTCTTTGCCCAAGGCTGTCGCCATGCGTTCACCCGTTCCTGTCGTTACTGCTCACCCATTTAGAACAGTCCGGTCAATTTGCAACGGGCGTTGTGCTGTGGCGGACCGGCGGGACTGGAACGAGATATTTCAGGAGATGGGCGGCTGCCAGAGTTTGTCCCAGCTTTGCTGGGCGGCGAGGCCGAGGCGTTGGGGGAGTGTCTTTTGGCGCTGATAATGGAGGGCGAGCACTTTGCCCTGTCGCGCGGCTTCCAGGATGATCTCGTCGCTGGTGGCGAGATCATCCACCAATCCGAGCTGGCGGGCCTTGTTGCCCAGCCAGGCTTCGCCAGTGGCGACTTGTTCCAAATCCAGTTGCGGACGGTATTGCCGGACGAAGTCGCGGAACTGGGCGTGGGTTTCTTCCAGTTCTTCGCGCAGCTTGGCACGGCCGGTTTCGGTGTTCTCGCCGAACAGGGTGACGGTGCGCTTGAATTTGCCGGCGGTAAACTGTTCCCAGTCGATGTTGCGATCCTGCAGCCAGCGGTGGAAGTTGGGGATCTGGGCGACGACGCCGATGGATCCGATGAGGGCGAAGGGGCTGGCGACGATACGGTCAGCGGTGACCGCCATCATGTAACCGCCACTGGCGGCGACGGCGTCGACCAGCACCGTGAGATGAATCTTGGCGGCGCGCAGACGTAATAACTGGGCCGAGGCGAGACCGTAGGTGTTGACCATGCCGCCGCCGCTTTCCAGGCGCAGCAGGACGGTGTCGCCGGGTTTGGCGGCCTGGATGATGGCGGAGATTTCTTCACGCAGGGCGCCGACGGCGGAGGCGCGGATGTCGCCCTTGAAGTCGAGCAGATAGGCGCAGCTTTCGGCAAGAGGGTCGTTGGCCCTGTCTTTGCGGTCTTTCTTGAGGGCCTTCCGATGGATTTTCAGGGCCTTTTTGTCCAGCCGGTATTGCTGGACGTTTTCGCCGGATTGTTCTAATTGCTTGCGCAGGTCGGTGACCTGCACCTGCCCTGATGCGGGGCTTTTGCGTTTGTTCAGGGCGATGGCGGCGATGCCGCCCACGACGACGAGCAGGGCGACCACGATGGTGGCAGTGTCGGCAAGGAAGATCAGGTAATGGCTGAAGAAGGTTTCCATGGCGCCAAGATAGGCGGAAAGGCGATAGCTGTAAAGATTCCGGGTATGGTTGAACCCTGAGTGCCGCGGGGGTTATCATTTTGCCTCTTGCCGAGGTGCCTCCTTTCATGATCCATGTGAAGTTTTTTGCCAGCGTGCGCGAGCGTGTCGGGATCGGAGAAATATCTCTGCCGATGCCTGAAGGTGGTGCTACGGTGGCGGAGGTCCTGGCGCTGGCGGAGGATGAAGTCGGCGTGGTGCTGCAGGGCGCGCATCTGCTGGCGGCAGTGAACCTACGGCACGTGCCTTTCTCCGATGTGGTTCGCGATGGCGATGAGGTGGCGTTTTTTCCACCTGTAACCGGTGGTTAGCCGTGCTCGTTAAAGTTCAGCAGGAATACTTTGATCCGATGGCGGAGATGGCGGCCTTTCCGGCGGATGCCATCGCCGGAGCGGGTGGCTCGGTCACCTTTATCGGGACGGTGCGCGATTATAGTGAGGCGGCGGATATCCTCGCCATGGAGATCGAGCACTATCCGGGGATGACGGAGCGCGAACTCGAACGCATCAGTGTCGAGGCGGCCAAGCGTTACGATATTCTCGATACTCTGGTCATTCATCGTTATGGTCATCTGGCGCCCCAGGAAAATATTGTGATGGTGGCGGTCTGGTCGCGGCACCGGGCGGCGGCCTTTGACGCCTGCCGCTTCCTGATCGATGTACTGAAAACCAGCGCGCCCTTCTGGAAAAAAGAGATCACCCCGGAGGGGGTGCGCTGGGTGACTGATTGTCCCGGCTGCCGGGCCGGGAGCCGCGAGGGGCATACCCATGCGCCCCATGTTTCCCATTCCCATACACAGTTGAAGTGAGATTTTATGCCGAGTTTTGATGTGGTATCCGAAGTGGATATGCAGGAAGTGGACAATGCACTGCATACAACGGTGAAGGAAATCACCACCCGTTATGACTTCAAGGGCAGCAAGGCGTCGATGGAGCGGAAGGAGAAGGAGATCATCCTCGTTGCCGAGGACGAGTATAAGTTGGGGCAGATGATCGACCTGCTCTCGGCGCGTCTGGTGAAGCGCGGAGTGGATCTGAAGGCCCTGGATGTGGGCAAGGTGGCCGCTGCGGCGGGCGGGATGGAGCGGCAGGTGCTGGGCCTGAAAGTGGGTCTGGAGACCGAAGTATCCAAGCGCATGATTAAATTTCTAAAAGATGGGAAGTTCAAGGCCCAGGGCAGTATCCAGGGGGATCAGTTGCGGGTGTCGGGCAAGAGCCGGGACGAGTTGCAGGCGGCCATTGCCGCGCTGCGCGGTCACGATTTTGGTCTGCCAATACAATTCAACAACTTCCGGGACTAATCGCAAGCATCAAAGAGGGATGGCATGAATAAGACAAAATGGGCAGTGCTTATTGCAGGGAGGCCGTGCGTGACAGCGGTGGTGGCCCCTTTATGAGCACAATCTCAGCACGGCGCACGGCGCTCTATGATTGGCATGTGGCCCACGGCGCGCGCATGGTGGATTTCGCTGGCTGGGAGATGCCTCTGAACTACGGCTCGCAACTGGCCGAGCATGAGGCGGTGCGGCGGGCAGCGGGACTGTTTGACGTCTCGCACATGCGGCCTCTGGATGTGAGCGGGCCAGAGGCCCGGGTGCTGCTGCGGTATGCGCTGGCCAACGATGTGGCAAAGCTGGACGCGGAGCCGGGCAAGGCGCTGTACAGCACGATGTTGCAGGGCGACGGCGGGATTGTCGACGATCTGATCGTCTACCATCGTGGCGGAGGCCGGTATCGGATCGTGCTGAATGCGGGGGGTGCGGAGGCGGATACGGCGCACCTGCAGGCCATCGCGGATACCCATGGCTGGCACGTGACTCTGCAGAAGCGGCCAGATCTGGGGATTCTCGCGGTACAGGGACCGACGGCGCGGGCGCTGGCGGCGACGGTACTGACGATTCCGGCGTTGGCGGATCTGGGCGTTTTTCACGCGTTGGAACAGGGAGATTTTTTTGTCGGGCGAACCGGCTATACCGGCGAGGATGGCGTCGAAATCGTTGCCGCCAACGGGCTGTTAACAGACTTGGCAGACCGGTTGCTGGTGGTGGGTGTGCGCCCTGCGGGTCTGGCGGCGCGGGATAGTCTGCGGCTGGAGGCGGGGCTGGATCTTTACGGTCAGGATATGACGACGGCGGTTTCGCCTTATGCCAGCAATCTGGGCTGGACCGTGGACTTGCGGGCCGCAGACCGGGATTTTCTGGGGCGGGTGGCGCTGGAGGCGCAGTTGGCCGCGGGCGGTGGTGACAAGCTCATCGGCCTGGCGTTGCGCGAAGGCATTCCCCGGCATGGTTATGTGGTGGAAAATGCGGCGGGGCAGCCATGTGGGGTGGTTACCAGTGGTATTTTCTCGCCCAGCCTGCAGTGCGGTATGGCGCTGGCCCGTGTGGATGCGGCACTGGAGCCGAAGGCCGCATGCGCCGTTGTGGTGCGTGGAGTGCGGCGTCCGGCGCTAGTGATAAAGCCGCCCTTCTGGCGCAACGGGGCGGCAACCTTTTCCTTTCCTGAGGAGCATGAAATATGAGCAAAATTCCGGAAACCTTGCGTTACAGTGATACCCATGAGTGGGTGGAAGACCTGGGAGGCGGGCGCTACCGGGTGGGAATTACCGATCACGCCCAGGAATTGCTGGGGGATCTGGTGTTCGTAGAGGCCCCGGAGCCGGGCAAAGCGATTCGCGGTGGTGCGGTCTGCGGCGTGCTGGAGTCGGTCAAGGCGGCGGCGGATTTGTATGCGCCACTCGACGGCACGGTGGTGGAGCGTAACGACGGGCTGGGGGATAACCCGCAGTGGCTCAATGAAGACCCCTATGGCCGGGGCTGGATCATGGTGGTGGAAGCGGGTGACTCCGCTGGTAACGGGCTGATGGATGCGGCGGCCTACGCCAAGATCGCGGAGGTCTGACGGTTATGCCCTATATTCCCCACGATGCAGTGGAGACGGCGGCGATGTTGGCCGCCGTCGGCGTTGAGCGCCTCGACCAGCTTTTCGACGAAATTCCTCCGGTCTTGCAGGTGCAGGACATGGCCTTGCCAGAGGGACTGTCGGAAATGGCGCTGCTGAGGGAACTGGAGGGAAGGGCGCTGGCCAACGCGCCGCTGCGCTGCTTTGCGGGGGGCGGGGCTTATGCCCACCATATCCCGGCCATCGTCTGGGAAATTGCTGGGCGCGGCGAGTTTTATTCCGCTTATACGCCGTATCAGGCGGAAGCCAGCCAGGGTACGCTGCAGCTCATTTACGAGTATCAGAGCTTCATCACCCGGCTGACGGGGCTGGAGGTGAGTAATGCCTCCCTCTATGACGGAGCTTCGGGGTTGGCCGAGGCCTGTCTGATGGCGTTGCGTATTCAGGGCAGCGACAAATCCATCCTGGTGCCGGAGAATCTGCTGCCGGGCTGGCGGCGGGTGCTGGACACCGTGCTTGGTTTGCAAAACATCCGTTTGGTGAGCGTGCCTTATGACCGTGCTACGGGCACCCTGATATTGCCCGCGGATGCGGGGGATGCGGCGGCACTGATTATTCCCCAGAGCAACGCCCTGGGTCTGCTGGAGCCGGTGGATGCGCTGACCGACTGGGCCCATGCCCATGGCCTGCTCGCTGTCGCGGTAGTTAATCCGCTGGCGCTGGCCTTGCTGAAGGCACCGGGGGATTGGGGCACACAGGGCGCGGATATGGCGGTGGGCGAGGGTCAGCCGCTGGGGATTCCCCTGAGCGGCGGCGGGCCTTACTTTGGTTTTCTCGCCTGCCGCAAGGCCCACGTGCGCCAGTTACCTGGGCGACTGGTCGCCAAAACCGTGGACGGGCAGGGCCGTGAGGGCTTTTGTCTGACCTTGCAGGCGCGGGAGCAGCATATTCGCCGGGGCAAGGCGACGAGCAACATCTGCACCAATCAGGGCCTGATGGTGACAGCAGCGACCATCCACATGGCGACGCTGGGCGGGCACGGCTTGCAGCAGACGGCGATGCTGTGCCATGAACGTGCCCTGCGGCTGCGGGAACTGTTGACGGTCGTGCCGGGCGTGAGCCTGCCCTACGGTGGGCCTTTCTTTCACGAGTTTGTGCTGCGTCTGCCACATGCTGCCGTGGCGGTACGGGATGCGCTGTTGGGCCACGGTCTGCTGGCGGGACTCCCGCTCTCTGATTGGGGGATGGGGGAAGCGGGCGACCTGCTGGTATGTACCACCGAACTGCTGGAAGAGGCCGATCTGCTGGTGTATCGCGATGCGCTGACCTCTGTGCTGGAGACCTTATGAGCGATTCCATTTTCGATCACGATCACCATTATCCGGCGCTGGAGTTGCCGTCTGATATTCCGGCGGAGCTGCTGCGGAAGGCACCCCTGAATCTGCCCAATCCGGCCGAACTGGAAGTGTTGCGCCACTACACCCGGTTATCGCAGAAAAATTTTTCCATCGACACCCAGTTTTATCCGCTGGGTTCCTGCACCATGAAATATAATCCGCGGATTGCCCATACCATGGCTGCGCTGCCGGGCTTCGCGCGTCTGCATCCGGATACGCCGGCGCAGGGTATGCAGGGACTGTTGCACGTGCTCTGGGAGTTGCAGGAATGGCTGGCGACGACGACGGGGATGGCTGCGGTGAGCCTGGCCCCGGCGGCGGGCGCCCAGGGCGAACTGGCGGGTGTCGCCATGATCCGCGCCTATCATGCGGCGCACGGCGACCATGGACGGCGGAAGATGCTGATTCCCACGGCGGCGCACGGCACCAATCCGGCCAGTGCCCAGATGGCGGGTTTTGACGTGGTGGAAATCCCCAATCTGGCCGATGGTGACCTGGACATGGCCTTTTTGGATCAGCATCTGGGGCCGGATATTGCGGGGATCATGTTGACCAATCCCTCCACCCTCGGGGTGTTTGAGCGCCAGATTACCGAAATTGCGGCACGCGTTCACGGGGCAGGGGGGTTGCTCTACTATGATGGCGCCAATCTCAACGCCATTCTCGGGCGGGTGCGGCCGGGGCAGATGGGTTTTGATGCGATGCATCTGAACCTGCACAAGACTTTTGCCACGCCTCATGGCGGCGGCGGGCCGGGGGCGGGTGCGGTGGCGGTACAGGAACGCCTGCGGCCTTTTCTGCCCCTGCCGGTGGTCGCACGGGAAGCGGCAGGCGCGCCGCGCTGGCTGGATGAAGGGGATCTGCCCCAGAGCATTGGTCGGCTCAGCGCTCATGGCGGAAATATCGGCGTATTGCTGCGTGCCCATGCTTACCTGCGGCGCCTGGGGCGGGCGGGAGTGGGCCGGGTATCGGCTTATGCCGCGCTCAATGCCAATTATCTGCTCAGGGAGTTGCAGCGGGTGGGCTATCAGGCGGCCTTCCCGGAGCGGCGGGCCAGTCACGAGTTCATCCTGAGCGTCAGCGATCTGCAGAAGGCGACGGGCATACGGGCGCTGGATGTGGCCAAGCGCCTGCTGGATTTCGGGATCCACGCACCGACCATTTACTTTCCGCAACTGGTGCCCGAGTGCTTGCTGATCGAGCCTACGGAGACGGAAAGTAAGGCGACGCTGGACCGTTTCGTGGTGGTGATGGCGCAGATTCGCCGGGAGGCACTGGAGCAGCCGGAACTCTTGCGGGAAGCGCCCCATCATCTGCCGGTGGGGCGCTTGGATGAAGCGCTGGCGGCGCGGCGTCTGGATGTCGCGGGTGGCTTTGTGACTGTCTGAACCGCTATGCGGCCCCGTGCCCCTGGTCATCCGTCACGATCCGGCCGCGTTCGAGGCGGATGATCTGATCGGCGAGGCGGGTGGTGCGCGGACGGTGTGCGATGATGATGATGGTTTTGCGGCCGTGAAGAGCGCTGAGGGTCTCTGCGATGTGTTCTTCACTTTCGCTGTCGAGGTTGCTGGTGGCCTCGTCGAGAACCAATACGGGGCGATCCAGATAGAGCGCACGGGCGATGGCGAGCCGCTGGCGCTGCCCCCCGGAAAGATTGCCGCCATTACCCTTGATCAGGGTGTCCAGCCCGCCGGTCGTGGCCAGAAAATCCCAGGTGTGGGCCTGCCGCGCGGCGGCCTCGGCGCGTTGGCGATCGGGTTGCGCGTCGGCGTAGGCGATATTGCTGAGGGCGCTGCCGGTGAAAAGCACAGGCTCCTGGGCGACAAAGGCGAAATAGCCGCGGTAATCGCCGGAAGGAAGTTCGCGGATGGATTGCCCCGCCACGGTGATGTCTCCCCCACTGGGCGGCAGCAGGCCGAGCATCACCCGCGCCAGACTGGTTTTTCCACCACCGCTGGAACCGACTATGGCGGTCGTGCTCAACGGTGGTATGGTGAAGTGGAGTCCGCGCAAGATCGCCTCACCGCTCATCTGCAATTGGAGGTCGTGGCACTGCCAGGTGCCCCAGGGGCGCGGGATGGCGGAACGGGTACCGGATTCTGCGGGCTGATCCAGCCAGGCAAAAAGACGGTCTGCGGCTGAGAGTCCCTGCTGCAGTTGATTGTTGGCCGAGGAAAGCTGGCGCAGCGGCTCGTAGACCATCCCGAGCGCTGTCAGGAAGCTGAAAAAGGCCCCGGTCGTCATGCCGCCGTTCACCACCTGACTGCCGCCCAGATAGATGATGACCCCGATGCCCAGCGCGGCGATCATTTCCATGATAGGGACGGTCGCCTTCTGGATACGGGCGATCTGCATCATCAGGTCGAAATAGCGCCGCG
>JAMCRJ010000101.1 GCA_023381645.1 Gammaproteobacteria bacterium | reverse complement strand
CGGGGCCATAAGCGCGATAACCATTCGCCCGCCTGGTTGGCGCGGGCAACAGGCCTATTCGCTCATAATAACGGATGGTCTCCGGATCCACGCCGGTCACCTGTCCAAGTGCGCCGATTCGCATATTGTTCCCCCAAAACGCGCAGTATAAATCCTTGACTATGTAGTGACTACAAGGTTTGTAATGGCCATTCATTCGGATTTTTTTGGGGAAGGATGATATATGGCATACGACCAATATGATGATCATGACCATGCCACTGGTCACCAGCAGACCCACGGCCACGCGCATGGGCATAATCATGCCCATGGCCCGGCGGACTATGGTCGTGCCTTCGCCATCGGGGTGGCGCTCAATCTGAGCTTCGTGCTGGTTGAGGCCGTGTTCGGGGTGATTGGACATTCCTTGGCCTTGCTGGCTGATGCCGGCCATAACCTCAGTGACGTGCTGGCCATGCTGATGGCTTGGGGCGCCACTGCCCTGGCCCGCCGCCCACCTTCAGTCCGTTTCACCTACGGGTTGCGCAGTTCGTCTATTCTGGCGGCACTGGCCAACTCCGTATTTCTGTTGGTGGTGACTGGCGGGATCGCCTGGGAAGCGATTCAGCGCCTGCTGCAGCCAGCTCCGGTAGACAGCGGTATCGTGATCGGTGTGGCAGCTTTCGGGGTGCTGATCAACACCGGGACAGCGCTGCTGTTCATGGCAGGGCGCAAGGGCGACCTGAATATCCAGGCAGCCTTTTTGCACATGGCGAGCGACGCTGTCGTTTCGCTGGGTGTGGTCATCGCCGGGATCGTGATGCTCTTTACGCACTGGTTTTGGCTGGATTCCACGGTGAGTCTGTGCATCAGTGCGGTAATCGTGATCGCCACCTGGGGGTTATTGAGGGATTCCACCCAATTGGCCCTGCATGGCGTGCCAGAAGGGATCGAAACCCAGGTGGTACGCGCCTATCTCGCCGCTCTGCCGAATGTGACGGCGGTGCATGACCTGCACATCTGGGCCATGAGCACCACGGAAACGGCGCTGACCGCGCATCTGGTCATGCCGAACGGCTATCCGGGGGACGCACTTCTGAATCAGATTAGCGATGAATTGCAGCTACGCTTTCGTATCGACCATCCCACCTTGCAGGTGGAGACCGGCGATCCGGCCCATCCATGCGCACTGGCGCCGGATCATCGGGTTTGAGATTCCCCGCCGGGAAGCGCTAACGACTGATGATTCCTCGGGGCGCATGCACCGATGCGTGCCCGAGAATGACCGCCATGGATCACGGTGTCTTGGAGCACATTGACAAATGGCGGAGGTTCTTTTAGTTTCGTGGTTGCAGATTCTATTAACTAACGAACAGTCGAGGTGACTCATGTTTTTCAAGCAGCGCAGCAATGCTGATGGTACCCTGTCCTACTTCTACGGATGTGGCAGCAAGGGTTCGGCGGTGGCGGTGGATGTCGTGGCTGGCGATGAGCAGTGGTTTCTGGATGAAGCGCAAAAGGCCGCCGTGCGGATCGGCTTTGTCATCGACACCCACATCCATGCCGATCATTTTTCCGGCGGCCGGAAGCTGGCGGAACTGGCGGATGCACCCTACTGCCTGCACGAAAGCGATGTGGGCAAGGTGCATTTCCCGATCCGCGGCCTGCAGGACGGCGAGGTGCTGGAAACGGGTAATGTCATCACCAAAGTCCTGCATACCCCCGGCCATACTTCCGACAGCATCTGTCTCCTGGTCAGCGACCTGCGGCGCAGCGCCGATCCCTGGTTCGTGCTCACTGGCGACACCCTCTTCGTCAGCGGCGTCGGCAGGCCCGATTTGGGGGGAACTCCGGAGGAGATGGCGGGCCGGATCTTCGACAGCATCCACGCCAAACTCCTCACCCTGCCCGACGACCTCGAGATCTTCCCCGGCCATGCGGCGGGCAGTGTCTGTGGTGCGGGGTTGTCCGGCAAGCCCTCCTCCACCATCGGCTTCGAGAAGCGCTGGGACCCCTATCTGTCCATGACCGACCGGGACGCCTTTATCCGCGAACTCACGGCCAACATCCCGGAGCGGCCAGCGGAGATGGCGCGCATGGTGGCGGCCAATCTGGGGGCGGCGGCATGAGCGCGGAGACGGTGCGCTTCGCCCTCTTCGCCGAGGTCTTTGCGGCGCTGGCCCATCCCAAGCGCCTGGAGATGATCCACTACCTGGGAGAACGGCAGCATACGGCGGGGGAGTTGACCGAGCTGACCGGACTGTCCAAGGCCAATGTCTCGCAACACCTCAACGTGCTCAAGGCGCGTGGCTTGGTCCATTGCGACAAGTGCGGCACCTTCTGCCATTATCGTCTCACCAGCCCTGCTGTGCTGGAGACCTGCGAGATCGTGCGGAAGTTGATCCTTGACCAGATGGATATCACCACTGCCTGCCGTCAGCAACTGGCGGAAGTCGTACCGCTGCGCAAGACGCCTTCATGAACCCGGTGCAGGCAGCCGCCGGGGCGTATCAGCGGGGAATTGCCCGCAACCGTGGCCAGTTTCTGCTGCAAACCTCGCAGGTCTTTTTTGTCGGTTTGGTCATCGGCATGGAGCGCACGGTCTTGCCGTCCCTCGCCCAGGACTTTGGGGTGGCCAAGGGGGCTTTTCTCTTCCTGGCCTCCTTTGTCATTTCCTTCGGTTTGGTGAAAGGGGCCCTCAACCTGGTGGCGGGCTCCCTTTCCGATCGTATCGGGCGTAAGCGGGTCCTGTTGATCGGCTGGATTGCCGGCATTCCCATTCCATTGCTGATTTTCTTTGCCCCCAACTGGTGGTGGATCATCGCTGCCAACGTCTTTCTCGGCATCAACCAGGCCTTCACCTGGACCATGACGGTGACCAGTCAGATCGACCTGGCAGGCAGCCGACAGCGCGGGCTGGCAGTGGGGATCAATGAGGCGGTGGGTTATTTGGGCATGGGCGTGGCGGGGCTGGCCACGGGCTATCTGGCCGTGCTCTATGGCCCCCGCTGGGCGTTGCTGCTCTTCGGCCTGGCGGTGATCCTGCTAGCCCTGGTGCTGCTGTTACGCGTGCGCGATACCATCGCCTGGGTTCACGCCGAGCATGGCGCGCACCCCGTATCCTCCCCCCCGTCAAAGCGGAGCTGGATGCAGAGCTTTCTCGAAGTCTCTTTCCAGAATCCGCGCTACCGCGCCTTTTGCCAGGCGGGGGTGGCCAACAAGGTGGCCGACACCCTCGTCTGGGTGCTCTTTCCGCTCTACTTCCTGGAGCACGCCATGGGAGTGGTGGCCATCGGTTGGATCACCGGCGTTTACGGTGCCGTCTGGGGGCTTTCGCAACTCTGGACCGGCTATCTGGCCGATCGCATCGGCCGCAAGATCCCCATTGTCAGCGGCTTTTTTCTGTTGTCTGCGGGCTTGGCGGCCACTGCCTTGGTGCAAGGCTTTGTTTTGTGGATGTCGACGGCGCTCATCATGGGTCTGGGCATGGCGCTCCTGTACCCGAACCTGGTCGCCGCCATGTCCGACACGGCTCCACCGCTGGAGCGAGGGCGCATCCTCGGTGTCTATCGGTACTGGCGCGATACCGGTTATGCCATCGGCGGATTGCTGCTGGGCCTGGTGGCGCAATGGAGTAACGAAATTCTCCCCGCCATCTGGGCTACGGCCGGTATTGTCGCCCTGTCGGGGCTGTGGGTGGCCCTGGCCGTGAAAGAAACCCGTCCGCGCCCCCAGGGTCAGCACCGCTGACGAAATGACCCACCTTCGAGGCGGCAGTATACGTCATTTCAGCCGCCCAATGGTTCAGAGGTTGTCAACGGCACGCCTTTTTTCAGAACCGCCCGCACGGCCCGCCAATCCGGTGATGGCATCGGGGACGCAGAGAAAGTACCAGCGGCGCAGCGCGGAAGGCTGGCGGGCGCTATTGGCGCAGCAGGCGGTCAGCAGCCTGACTATTGGGGCGTTTTGCCGCAAGGCGTCAGTGAGTACGGCGAGTTTCTACCGTTGGCGGGAGTTGCTGCAAAAGAACGGCAATTCAGGTATGGCGGCGGCTGTGACCGATCGAGTTTCGGCGGCCAACACCCCAGTGGCCTAGCAAGCGCGGTTTTATGTGTTCCAGTCGCAGCGGTTCCCGGAGCAATGGATTGCTTCTGAGGTACAACATCCCCAGGCACAGATAGAGACTGGCTCGCCAGTAGGCGTCGGTTTTGCGCAACTCATCCGGGGCGAGCGGAATTCCTTGGATGGTCGCGCGAGGCGGCCCATAAGCGCTGAGGTTCTCGTCTTCGTAAGCCCGTCGTCGCTGTTTTAGCGGAAGTGACCATAGCGGATGTCCCCCATTGTCTAAAAACCGTGGGATTGAGATCGAACTCGACCGAACTGGACTTTATCCAACCTGATATCCCTACCGCGATATCAGGTAACCGTTTAGTCAGTGTATCGTAGCGCCAAGGTTTACGAGTGCTTCTGAATTGTTCGGATTAATAGCAAGCGCCTGTTGAAAAGCGACATTGGCTTCCTCTGCGCAGCCGCGCTGGCGAAGTATAACCCCGAGATTCACCAGTGCATCAGACTGGTCTGGCTTGATGGCAAGAGCCTGTCGAAGAATGGTTTCAGCTTCTTCCCAGCGGTCTTGCTTGCTGAGGACTGCACCCAAGTTTATCAATGCGTCAGCGTGTTCAGGTTTGATAGCGAGGACCTGCCGCAGAGTGGTCTCGGCTTCTTCCCAGCGGCCTTGTTTGTTGAGGGCGGCACCCAAGTTTACTAATGCGTCAGCATGGTTCGGCTGGGTAGCGAGTATTTGTCGAAAGATAGTTTCGGCTTCGTCTAAGCAACGGCCTTGTTTGCTGAGGGTGGCACCCAGGTTGATTATGGCCTCTGGATAATCCGGCTTGATAGTGAGTGTTTGCCGGAGGATAGTTTCAGCCTCTTCCCATCGACCTTCATGGCCAAGTGTGACGCCCAGATTCATTAACGCCTCTGGATAATCCGGTTTGATAGCGAGAGCCTTCCTGAGGGTGGCTTCGGCCTCATCCATACAACCTTGTTGGCCTAGCGCAACACCGAGCCGCATTAATGCTTCCAAGTAATCTGGTTTGATAGCTATGGATTTTCGGAAGGTAGCTATCGCCTCATCATGGCGGTCTTGGTCGCTGAGTATAACCCCGAGGCTCATTAATGCCTCTGGGTATGCGGGTTTAATGGAAAGCGCCTTTCGGAAGGCTGCTTCGGCTTCCGAAAGGCGCTTCATCCCCACAGATATCGCGCCCAGTATAAATATACTTTCGACATTGTTCGGCATTAAGGATAAAACCTTCCTAATTGCATCATCAGCTTCAAAATATCTATCCTGGTGTAGTAGCAAAACTGATAAATTATGGAGCGCCGCCACATTATTTTCATCAATATTAAGAGCATCAGAGAGAACACGTTCGGCACCCAATAAATTACCTTGTCTACGAAGCACTTCACCTAACATGGCCATCTCATTTATCGGACTGTTTCTTATGGCGATCAAGTTACGTAAAATATTTTCAACATCCTGCCAGCACTCTAAGTTTAGTGCATTATTATAAACGCCCTCAAACATCAAAGAAAAGTTTTTGTCAATCGCCAATGATTGTTGTAGAGCGAAACTGGCCTCTTGAGTGCGCCCTGTATTGTAAAGCAATATTATATAATTAGCCCACGTTTGCCCATTTTTTGGATCTGAACTCAGCGCCGCCTGAAAAAAACATAAAGCATCATTGACGCGGCCTGTTTGGCTTGCTAGCACCCCCATATTACTATTAACCTCGGCGTGGTTCGGTTGTTCCACGAGAATGTTTTGATAAAGCTGTTCAGCATCCTTCAGCCGACCTGTTTGATGATAATGTGTGGCAAGTGATAGTTTTTGACTTGTGACTGCAACTTTTTGATCTTCCTGCTTGTCGGTTGGTGATGGGGCCATCGGTAGTTCCTTCCTTTCGGGTGAAATTGTAACATACCCCTGCCTCATCGTTGCAGGGGTATACATGCAAGTAAGCATGTGGCATTACAACATAATCGCTAACATGTGCCCCTTTATAAGTTAGGGTAGGGGCATAAACACCAATAGTCAACGCTAGCCTACTGCTTCTTAAAACAAAAATCCAGTTTCGACAAGGGCTCTGGCCTGTGTAGGATTATTCCCTTGCGGACCGAAGACATCACCCTGGGTATAGCTGCTTGCCTGCACATAGGAAAACTCAGCGCGGGCGAAGAAATCGTGATCCTGGTAGGTGGGCGTCACGGTGATGG
>JAMCRJ010000023.1 GCA_023381645.1 Gammaproteobacteria bacterium | reverse complement strand
CATCCAGCGCATGCACCCGTACCGGCGCCGCATCGAGATCGAAAAAGCATTCCTCGTTGAGGATCGCCATCACCTCGGAACCCACGCCCACCGGCGCCTCGTCTTCTTCGACAACGACGGCGCGATGGGTCTTGCGCACGCTGGCCGCGATACCAGGCCGATCCATGGGTTTGAGTGCCCGCAAATCCACCACTTCGGCGTCAATGCCGTAATCCTGAGCCAACTTCTGCGCCGCATCCAACGCCCAGTGAACACTGATGTTATAGGCAAAAATACTGACGTCCTTACCCGGCCGCATCACTTCGACGCCTTCCAGCGGCGTAAAAAATTCTTCGTCCGGGATCTCGCCCTTGAGGTTATACATGCTCTCGTGCTCAATGATCACTACCGGATCATCACAGCGCACGGCGCTTTTCAGCAGCCCGTAGGCATCGCGTGGCGTTGCCGGGGTCACCACCCGCAGGCCCGAAATACCCATGAACACTTTTTCCATACGTGCCGAGTGCTGGGCACCCAACTGGTGCGCAGTGCCACCCGGTACCCGCATCACGAAGGGACAACGGATACGACCACCGGACATGTAATGGATTTTCGCGGCATTGTTCATGAGCTGATCCATCGCCAACCAGGCGAAATTGACGCTCATGATTTCGACGATGGGACGGGCCCCGATCATGGCCGCGCCCACCCCGATACCGGTGTAGCTGTTTTCGGAAATAGGTGTATCGATTACCCGCTGCTCGCCGTACTTGTCGAAGAGGCCGCTGGTCGCCTTGTAGGTACCGCCAGCGACGCCGATATCCTCACCCATGGCAAATACCAGGGGGTCCCGCGCCATCTCTTCATCGTGGGCGCGCAGGATACCCTGCCAATACATCATTTCAGCCATGGCTGCCTGCCTCCTTTTCTGTGTATACGTAACGGGCGATATCTTCCAGACGCGGCTCCGGGCTCTCGGCGGCAAAGCGCACGATTTCATTTTCGATTTCGTCCAGTATGGCCTTGTCCATGGCGTGGAACTCGTCCTCGGTGATCACCCCGGCTTCCAGCAGACGGCGCTTGTAGATGCCGATGGGATCGCGTTGCGCCCATTCCTCCACCTCTTCCTTGGAACGGTAGGCGCCCGAGTCGGACATGGAATGGCCCCGCAGACGATAGGTCATCAACTCCAGGAAGTAGGGTTTACGCTTTTCACGCACGTACCGCACCGCCTTTTCGGCGTGCTCCATGACCACATCGATATCCTGGCCGTCGCACTGCGCCGCCTCGATTTTGTAAGGTGCCACCCTCTTGTACTGGTTGATCTCCACCGTCGAACGTTCAATGGCAGTGCCGATACCATACAGGTTGTTTTCGCAGATAAAGAGCACCGGCAGATTCCACAGGCTCGCCATGTTCATGGTCTCGTGGAAAGTGCCCTGATTGTTGGCGCCGTCGCCCAGAAAACAGATCGAGATTTCGTCACTACCGCGTAACTGGATCGCCTTGGCGAAACCGGCCGCCAGCGGGAAAGGGCCGCCGACCAGCGCGTAGCCGCCCATGAAGTGCGCATCGGGATCAAAGAGGTGCATGGAACCGCCACGGCCCTTGGAACAGCCTGTCTCTTTGCCGAAGAGTTCCGCCATCAGCGCCTTTGGATCCATACCTGATTTCAGGGCGTGGATGTGATCGCGATAACCGGTCACCACGTAGTCCGAACCGGTGCGGGCCTTCTCCAGCACACCGATGGCACAGGCTTCCTCACCGGGATAGAGGTGCAAAAAACCGCCGATCTGGCGTTCATGATAGGCTTCCGCGCAGCGTTCCTCGAAACGACGGGCAAACAGCATTTCACGCAACAGGCGCTTCTGGTCCGTGGCGTCCATGGTCCTCCTAGACAAAAAACATTGGACCTGTGTCACTAGGGACACAGGCCTCAGGTGAATGAGTGAGAGCAAAGTCTTGGGAATGATGGCCCAGGCTGCGGCAAAGCGTCAAGAGTGCTCGCATATAAGCACCGACTTGCCAGCAGCGGCGGCATCAAACAAGGCCGGGCACCGGGCCAGATTTGCGATGCTGTGGAAATCCTTCGCATAACTCAGGACGCGCAGACCCCCCCTAAAATTAGGGGGGGTCTGCGCTGGGCTTGTTTCCACCCGCTGACTGGCCAGGCCCAGAACGGGGCGCAGGCGTGGCTCAGTTGCCGTTCAGAGTGCGCTCAATACTGGGGAGTGCCGCACCTACACCGGCACCAACCGCACCGCCGACCGCAGCCCCTACAGCGGGATTGCCTGCAGCGACAGTACCCAGAACCGCACCACCGGCCGCGCCAATGGCGCCGCCGCTCAGGGCACGCTGACCAGTAGGGCTCATGTTGGCACAACCGCCGAGCGCCACAACGCAAAAAGCCAGCGCGAGAGGAGACAACCAGCGCCGCCGGCCTGCAACAGCGCTTACGAAGTTCCTTGATATCATTGTCCTGCTCCTGTTTTTTCCGTACCTACCACCACCACCTCATTAGACCGGGCATTCGTCACTTCATTCAATGATGCCAGTCATCATCGTGCCGCCAGCGCCCAGCCCAAGGCGGAGGTCCGCGGTGCTCCCAGCGACGGCGCTCATAAATCTGGGCGCGCATAGGTGCCACATAATAGCCAGGGACCGGAGGCACATAGTAAACGGGGCGGGGGGGTGGGGCGTAATAGACCGGCGGGGGCGGGGCGTAGTAACCCAGACCGTTGCCAAGAAATACGCTCAACCCCGGAATAGCGAGCCCGAGGGACATGTCATCGTCTGCCCGAACCGCGGTGCTGGTCAGACCGCACAGCAGCGCCAGGGTGGCGACAAGTACCAAATGGCGGACGCCATAAGCTGACGACTTGATCATAATCAAACTCCTTGTATCAGGTAGTGATTCGCCCGGCTCCAGCATCGGCAGATCATCGTGTACCACGACTTTGTCCGAACATCTACCGATACTGATTGCAGAGCGTAGCAGATGAACTGAGCAAAATTAGTGCCATACTCATTGGTCTTATTTTTCGGCAGGTTACGTTGCACCGTTGTAGGAAAATGGCTACAGATCCGGAACCATATATAATAATATGTATACTTTCATCAGGTTATATTGTCGCTGATTAACATGGGGCGCTTACGGCAGCAGGGCGATTTGCATCAGACCAGCATCCTCCGCTAGGGAGAACAGTCGGTTCATATTCTGTATCGCCTGTCCCGCCGCTCCCTTGACCAGATTGTCGATGACCGAAAGGACGACTACTTGCCCCGGCCGGGGCTGATGTACGGCGATATGGCACATGTTGGCACCCCGCACTGAACGGGTAGCCGGGTGACTGCCAAAGGGCAGGACATCCACAAAAGGCTCGCCGGCGTAACGGGTGGCGAACAGGTCCTGTAGCGCCGCATCACTCATCGGCTGGGCCAAGCGCCCGTAGAGGGTGGCATGAATGCCACGGATCATCGGCATGAGGTGCGGTGTGAACTGCAACTCCAGCCGGGTCCCGCTGATATCGGAGAGCACGGCCTCGATTTCCGGCCGGTGACGGTGGCCGCTGACACCATAGGCACTGACGCTATCCGCCGTTTCGGGGAGAATCAAGCCGACCTTAGCGCTACGGCCCGCTCCGCTGACGCCGGACTTGCAATCCGCGATCAGTGTATCCTCTCGCAGCAATCCCTCGGCCAATAGAGGCGCAAGGCCAAGGATGACCGCCGTCGGATAACAGCCTGGATTGGCAATCAGCCGCGCCTCACTGACCTTGACCCGATAGTATTCGGGCAAGCCATAACAAGCTTCGGCCAGCGCCTCGGGTGCGCGGTGGGCCATGCCGTACCACTGGGCAAAAACTTCTGCATCGGGCAATCGGAAATCAGCACCGAGATCGATAATCCGCACGCCTTTGGCCAGCAGTTTCGGAGCGCTGTCCATGGCCACTCCATGGGGTGTCGCAAAAAAAACGACGTCCAGGGTGCCGAGTATGGCGGGATCTGGGGCGGTATAAGATAGGTCGCAGTGGCCACGCAAATTGGGGAAGTACTCGTCCACCCGCTGCCCCGCCTCGGCGCGGGAAGTGATGGCCACCACCTCGACTTCCGGATGCGGCAACAGCAAACGGAGCAACTCCACCCCGGTGTAACCCGTACCCCCAACGATACCTGCGCGAATCATGTTCCCCCTCCCTGATGCTGGTCCGTAACAGAAAAAGCCGCCCGAAGGCGGCTTGTTTCCCAGTTCGAAGCGTGGGTAATTAACGCTTGGAAAACTGGTGACTACGCCGGGCCTTATGTTTGCCCACCTTCTTCCGCTCCACTTCGCGAGCGTCACGGGTGACAAAACCAGCGCTACGCAAGGGGCGTCGCAAGGTTTCGTCGTAGGCCATGAGGGCGCGCGTGATGCCATGGCGGATCGCCCCGGCCTGACCACTGGCACCACCACCGTTGACATTCACCAGAATGTCGAACTGGCCGCCATGACCGGTCAACTCCAAGGGCTGCATGACCACCATACGTGAAGTCTCACGGCCAAAGTAGTCCTCCAGGGTGCGCTTGTTGATGACGATCTTGCCGGAGCCACGGCGCAAATACACGCGGGCAGTTGCACTCTTACGCCGACCGGTACCGTAATATTGTTCCATAAAGTCTTCGCCTTAAACGTTCAGGGGCTGCGGCTGCTGTGCCGAATGGGGATGCTCGGAGCCGGTATAGACCTTGAGCTTCTTGAACATCGCCCGACCCAGCGGATTCTTGGGCAGCATGCCCTTGACCGCAAGTTCGATGATCCGCTCCGGGTGCGTCTCCTTCATCTTCTCGAAGGAAGCACTCTTCAGGTTGCCGACATAGCCGGTGTGATGGTAATAAATTTTATCTTTGGCCTTGTTGCCGGTAACCGCGATCTTGTCGGCATTGATGACGACAATGTAATCGCCAGTATCGGCATGGGGCGTATACTCGGGCTTATGCTTGCCACGCAAACGTTTAGCCAGCTCTACAGAGAGGCGGCCCAGGACTTTATCGGTGGCATCCACCACGAACCAGTCCCCTTGTACTTCATGAGACTTGGCAGAATAGGTCTTCATCACAAAACTCCGGCTTCGGATTTTTCACTGAGGGGCGGGAGATTAGCGACGATAAGGGCAGATGTCAAGGTATTTGCGCGCTCCGGGACAGCTACCCCATGGATTCGTAAGAGTCGACACCCCGCATCCACGCAGAATATCGCGTTGATCGTGCAAAACGCATCAAACGTCGGCACGATCAGGGTGCTCTGGATAAAATATTACGAATTCCACAGAGACGTTTTCACAAGAAAGGCGCGGCCGCCGCCGTGCCTTTTTACACCGCGCCCGAACGAGCCGTGAAACAGCACTCAGAGGATCAGGATTTTGCGCGCGGCTTCATCGAGCAGGTCTTGATGCCCAGCAGGGTATATAGTGCGCAGAAACCGGTAAGTCCGGTAATAAGCGGCACCAGGCCGACCAGTGCCCACCATTTCTCAGCGCCCGGCAGAAAAACCGCCAGCACTATAATAATGGCCAACCCCACGATCACGCGCAGAATCCGATCCGCAGTTCCTTCATTGACAGGCATTTTCAACTCTCCCGCAGGCGGTCACCTGCTCCGTATGACTAAGTTACCAGTATAGAGCAATTTCCTGCGACGATCTGCCCAGGACTCAAAAATGATCAACATATACCAGATTCTCCATAGGTTCCCGGTTACTCGGCCAGGCATTACCTGTACCCTTGCCGACCGCCACCATATAGCCGATGGCAAAGTCTGCCGGCAGACGAATAATCTTTGCCACCGCATCGAAATCAAACCCGTCCATGGGACAGGAGTCGTAACCCAGATCCTGCGCCACCAGCATCAGGGTCATGCCGAAGATACCCAGAGTGCGCATCGACTCATCCCTCGCCACTTCCGGCTTACCGCGGTAGTATTCGTCCAGCTTCGGCAGCAAAAAATCCTGCACCGGCTGCGGCGATGTCGCCCAGTACCGCCGCGGATCCTTCTGCCAGGCATTGAGGTCGGCACACAGCACATAGAGCGCTGAAGCGTCCGTCACCTGCGCCTGACCCCAGGCCACTTCACGAATGGCCACCCGCTGAGCAGGATCCCGCACATCCACGATCCGCCAATGCTGAATGTTGTACGCACTGGGTGCCAACGCCGCTGTCTCCAGCAGCACCCGCCGTGTTTCATCGGACATTTTATGATGCGGATCAAAGGTTTTTATGGCGCGACGATTTTTTACTGCAGTAACAACTTCCATACAGGCCCCCTAATATTTTTAGCATGATCCCAATCTAAGACCGACCGGTTGGTATTGTCAAGGAAGCGGGCAGGATTGGCAGCGGGGCAGGTCATACGCGGGATGGCGCAAAAAAACAACCCCGCCTCGGTGATGCGGAGGCGGGGTTGTTGGGTATAGGTGTCTGGCGGTGACCGACTTTCGCGGAGGGAGACCCTCAACTATCATAGGCGCTGCAGCGTTTCACGGTCCTGTTCGAGATGGGAAGGGGTGGTTCCACTGCGCTATGGCCGCCAGACAAG
>JAMCRJ010000024.1 GCA_023381645.1 Gammaproteobacteria bacterium | reverse complement strand
AAGCGGCTGCGGATCAGCGCGTCGAACGCCGGATCGGCCGCCCACCACTGCGCCGGCGCGATCTCGTGAAACCAGAAGTCGAGGACATCGGAGAACATGGCGATTCGTCCTTCATGCATCTTTTCCAGACCTGTTATTCTGCACCTTCATCCCCTCCATGCCGAGGGGTTGTTAAGGCCTGCAACCCAAGACCATCGACGCCTATGCCCGCACCCTGAGCTACCGGGTGTTCTATCTCACCCTCTACAGCCTCGGCCTGCGGCATAGCCACGCGACGCACCTGCCGGCGCTGCGCGGCTTTATCACGCAGCGTCCAGCGACCGAAGGGAGCGAGGTTGAGCGCCGGTTAGGACCTCATCTGCGGCCCCACCGCCACTTCGGCGGCTCACCCTTGAACCAGCAGACCACCAAGACCGTCCATCCCTGCCACGCGGTGAGGATGCCCCAGCCCCAGCCATAGGATTTCGCGGGAAACCGGTACTCCTTACTACCCCACCAAATCGCTCTCCGGCTTCCGTACCACCTGCCCGAACCACACATAAAACGCCGGGATCACAAAGAGCGAAACCAGTGACCCGAAGCTCAGACCGCTGACAATGACCAGTCCCATGGAGAACCGCGCATCGGCATTCCCGCCACTGGCGAAGAGCAGGGGTATGGCGCCGGCAATCATCGCCGCCACCGTCATGAGGATAGGGCGTAGACGCAGGATTGCCGCTTCCGCCACCGCATGGCGCCGGTCGAAATGCTTTTCTTCCTGCATGACACGAGCAAATTGCACGATGAGAATGCCCTGTTTGGCGATCAGCCCGATGAGCATGACCATACCCACTTCGGAATAAATATTGACGCTGGAGGCACCCAGCGCAATGGGCAGCAGGGCGCCGAAGAGTGCGACGGGCACCGCAGTGAGCACCACCAGGGCGTCGCGAAAGCTATTGAACTGCGCCGCCAGCAGCAGCAGGACCATCAACAGCGCAAAACCAAAGGTGACCACCAGGGCACTGCCCTGATGCATGTACTGACGGGACACGCCGGCATAGTGGATCTGGTCCCCGGCGGGCAGGATTTTCTGGGCATGGTTCTGCAGGAATTGCAGGGCTTGGCCCAATGACACCCCTGGTGCCGGATTGGCCTGAATGAAGACCGCGGGCAACTGCTGGAACTGCGGCAGGAAAGTGGGTGCCGGTCGCGACTTCAGGGAGACAAAGGTGGACAGTGGCACCTGCGCGCCGGATGGGGTCTTGATGGTGTAGGCCTTCAGGAAATCCGGATTGGCGCGCAACGCGGGCGGCACCTGGGGCACGACGCGGTAGCTGAGGCCGTCCATGTCGAAATAATTGACATAGTTGCCGCCCAGCAGGGTTTCCAGATTCTGCCCGATATCCGCCATGCTCAGACCGAAGGAGGCAGCCATCTGGCGATTGATATGAAGCTCCTGGATCTGGTTGTTATACTTAAGATTTTTACAGACGAAGGAGAACAGGCCGCTGGCTCTGGCCTCCCGCACCAGCTTGCCGGAGACGGCGTCCAGTTGATGGTAACCGCCGCCGGTACTGGTGAGCACGAACTGCACCGGCAGCCCCACCGCCGCTCCCGGCAAGGGCGGCAGGCCGAAGGCGGAAAGCTTCATGCCCGGCACCTGCTCGGCCAGTTTCTGCACTTTTTCTTTGACCTGCTGGGTGGTGACACTGCCGCGCTCGGGTTTGAGCACCACACCTGCCATCACCTCGTTGTTCAGCAACATGCCGCCGATACCCACCCCATTGACCGCGAAGCTGTGGCTGCGACTGTCGATTTTATTGAAAACCGTCTTGGTCAGATAACGGTCATAGGCGTTCATGTACTCCAGGGTCGCCGTCGGCTGGGCGACGCCGTTGACATAGACGATGCCCTGATTGGCGGGCGGTGCCAATTCGCTCTGGCTGATGGAGAAGAGGAAATAAATGCCGGCGGTGAGGATCAGCGCCAGCGTCACCGTCGCCGGCCAGACCCGCAGACTGGCAAAAAGGGCACGCCCATAGAAGGCCTTGAGCCGGCCGAAAAGCTGATCCACCAGATGCGCCATCCGCCCTTCGTGCCCGGCCTTCAAGACCCGCGAGGCGAGCATGGGGGCGAGGGTCAGGGCGGCCACCATGGACAGCAGCACCGTGGCGACAATGGTAAAGGCGAATTCGCTGAACAAATGCCCCACCAACCCGCCGATGAAGGCCATAGGAGCGAAAACCGCCACCAGCGTCGTCGCCATGACCAGGATGGGGCTGGCCAGTTCACGGGCGCTGAGCAGCGCCGCGTGCAGGGGCGTGGCACCGTTTTCGATATGCCGGTGGACGTTTTCGACGACGATGATGGCGTCATCCACCACCAGCCCGATGGCCAGCACCATGGCCAGCAAGGTAAGCAAATTCAGCGTGTAACCGAGGGCATGGAGGATGGTGACCGCCCCCACCATCGCCACCGGGATGGCGAGCACCGGCACGATCAGCGCCCGCCACGAGCCCATGAAGAAATAGATCACCAGGATGACCACCAGCAGCGCGAGGGCGATATTGACTTCCACTTCCTGCAAAGAGCTTTTGACGAACTGCGCGCCATTGTAAATGGTGTAGCCCTTCATGCCCGGCGGCATGGTCGAGTCCAACTGGGCCATCACCTTTTGAATCCCCTGGGACACGTTCAGGGCATTACTGCCGGGAGCCTGCTGGATGCCGATATTGACCGCCGGCTGGCCGTCCACCATGACGGATGAGTCATATGTCTGAGCGCCCAGGGAGACTTTGGCCACCTGTCCCAGTCGAATCGGCACCCCATGCACCGTTGCCACCACCAGATTGCGGAATTCCGCGGCGCTGTGCAGGGCGGTATTGGCACTCAGGGAGACCGCCGTGTACTGACCGCGCAGGCGCCCCACCGCAGCCACAAAGTCGTTCTGCTTCAGGGCGGTACTGATCTGTTCCGGGGTAATGCCGAGCACGGACATCTCCTGCGGGTCGAGCCAGATGCGCATGGCATAGGTGTTGCCGTTGGGTCCGGTACCCGGCGGCAGGATGGAAGTCAGGCCCACCCCCGGCACGGACTGGATGGCGGGTTGCACCACCCGGGTCAGATAGTCGGTGATCTGCTGCTGATTGAAACCTTTACCATGGTAGCTCAACAACATCAGGTAGGCGCCGGAGCCGGACATTTCCTGCACCACCGGCTGCATCACCCCCTTGGGGAGCTGATTGAGGACCGTATTGACCTTGCTCTGCACCTGGGACAAGGCCGCGTTGGGATCTTCACCCATGCGCATATAGAGGGTGAGAATGGAGATGCCGTCCTCACTCACCGCCGTCATATAGTTGATGCCGGGGGCTTGCCCGACGGCTTTTTCCAGCGGCGCCGTAATAAAGGCATTGACGGTTTTCGGGGTGGCCCCGAAGTAATGGGTGGTCACCGTGATCATGGAGCTGTTGGTCGGCGGATATTCGGTGATGGGCATCAGGCCGAGGGAACGCAATCCGAAGAAAAACAGCACCAGACTCAGGGAGATGGCAAGGATGGGGCGACGGATAAAGGGTTCGGTGAAGTGCATGGAAATCCTTGGAAGACTCAGAGATGCACGGCGTTATTGACGCGCACATGGTCACCACTGTGCAGTTTGACCTGCCCCGCGGTGACTACCAGGTCCCCCGCCTTGAGGCCGGAACGGACCACCACCTGGTTACCGCGCTGCAGGCCCGTGGTCACCGGCTGCTCTTTGGCGATCAGGGTATGGTCCGGTCCCGGGGTCAGCACATAGACAAAGTCCCCATAGGTATTGAAGCTCACTGCCACCGTAGGAATCATCAGGCGTGCCGTGGGTGCCTCCTTTTGCAGGACGACGCGGACGAACATGCCCGGTTTCAAGCCCAGTGGCGCATCGACGAGGGCGCGAACGCTGACTGCCCGGTTTTGCGCATCCACATGACTGGAAACGGCCTGCACTTTGGCGCTGTAATGGCGCAGGATAATCCTGTCATGCACGTCGAGTTGTATCGGCGCGCCCGCCCGCACCGCCTGCACATCACGCTGAGGTACCGTGAAATCGGCGTAGAGCGTCTGCAGGTTTTCGATATGCACCACCGGCATACCCGCATGGACATATTCCCCCAGGTTCACGGTACGCAACCCCAATACTCCGCTGAAAGGGGCACGGATCTGCGTATCCGCCAGAGACTCCTGCAAGGCCGTCACCCGAGCCCGGGCCACGCTGGCACCATAGCGAGCCTTATCCAGTGCAGCGGTAGAGATGCCGTGGATGGCAAAGACCTTCTCGGCGCGCTGATAATCCACCTGCGCGAGGTCGGCTTCGGCCTTGGCGGCCTGCAACTGGCCAGGCAAAGCGCCGGGGTCGAGAGACAGGAGCAGTTGTCCCTTTTGCACTGTGGCACCGGAGTGAAAGCCGATATGCTGCACCACACCCCCGGTCTGAGGACTGAGCACCGCTCCCTGTTGCGGCACGATCTCGCCCACGGCGGTCAACTCGCCCGCCATCGACACGTTTTGCGCGCGCGTGGCAGAAACGGTGACCACCGGATTGGCCGCCGCCGCCAGGCGTGTGTGCAATCGACCCTGACGCCATTGATACCAGCCATAAACACCGCCAAAAAGCAGCACGACAACGATACCCAGTAGGAAAAAGGCCTTCTTCATGCAGGGGCTCCCGGAGATTGGTGAATGGCGGAATGGGGTTGCGCGTCGCTGGCCGTGCGGGCATCACCGGCTTCGGGCTGCCAGCCGTCGCCCAGCGCCACAAAGAGCGCCACGCTGTCCAGATAACGCTGACCACGTGCGCTGATGGCAGCGACCGTGTCCTGTTGATATGCGATTTCGGCATCGAGCACCGTGGCATAGTCGGTGGCGCCGTCACGGTAGCGGGCTTCCGCCAGACGCAGGGCGGCCCCGGCGGCAGTCTGTGCGGCCAGACGATGTTGATAGGACGTGTCGGCGCCCTGCAAAGCACGCAGGGCATCGGCCACTTCACGAAAGGCGTCGAGTACGGTGCCGCGATACTGGTCGCTGACCGCTTTGTACTGGTCCAGCGCCGCGCGACGTTGGGCATGGAGGGCGCCACCGTTATAAATCGGCGCCGCGATCCCCGCCCCCAGGGACCAGAGGGTCGAAATCGGGTTGAAGAACATCCCCCCGGTCATGGCCGCCTTACCGATGTCGGCGCTGATATTGAACTGGGGATACAGATCGGCGGTGGCCACATCGGCCTGCGCCGCAGCCACCTTCAGCTCCGCCGCTGCGGCCTGGATATCCGGGCGCTGCGCGGCCAGAGCCGAAGGCAGGGTGGTGGGCAGGCTGGACGGCAATTGCAGACTGGCGAGTGTCGGCATGGGCAGATCCGTATCGGGGGACTGGCCCAGCAAAGCCGCCAGCCCGTGGCGGGCCACCGCCACATCGGCCTGCAAGGGGGCAATGCGCGCCTGCGCGGCTGCGGTGATGGCCTCCTGTTGATCCACACTTTGCAGATTCTGATAACCCAACTGATATTCCTGCTGCAGCAGGCGCAACAGACGGGCATCGGCAGTGGCGATCTGCCGGGCGGCGTCGAGCTGAGCCCGCGCCGCAGCACCGTTGATGACCGCCCGGCTCACGGCCGCCGCCAGAAAGACTTCACTTTGATGCAGACTGGCACGACTGACCGCAGCCCGGGCCCTGGCCGCATGTACCAGATCCTTCTGGCGACCAAACACGTCGGGGTTGTAGCTGACGTTTATGGTGCCCAGCAGCAGGCTATAGAGGTTGCCGGGAATGCGGTAACTCGCCCCGCCATTCGCGCCGGTGCGCTGTGCCCGTCCACGACTGATTCCGGCACCGGCACCGACACTGGGCAGCAGTCCGCCCTGGGCCACCGCGATCAAGGACTGCTCGCGCGCCAGGGCTGCCCGCGCCGCCTGTACATCCGGGTTGGCCTCCATGGCCTGCCGGATGTAGCCGTTCAGGGCGGACGAATGAAAGAGCGACCACCAGGCCTGAGATTCCTGCTGCGTCCACCGAATCCGCTGCGGCCCGCCATGCAGGTCCAGGGGATGGGCGTTATAGGCCGCAGGCGCTGGCACATTGGGCGCACCAGGCTGCGGCCCCACCGCGCAGCCGGCCGCAGCGACAATCCCGAGCAAGACGCCCAGCCGGGCCATGCCCGGGGCGGATCGCCCCGCCTTCTGCCGCCTGTGGCCATGCGGATACCTGGCGTTTTTCATGCAAACCCTCATTCACTCGATCAACCGGGAAGATGGATGCGCTCCAGAAGCGCACACAGAGGCTGCAATACCGTCATCGCAACCGATCAAATGGTAACGGGGATGCCTGTAACAGTCTCTGCCATAGAGGGACTGAAACGTAACAGAGTGTCACTTTGTGGCGCACCGAAAGGTCTTGTTACAATTCATATTGGTCCGTCCGGGAACAACAGGTTAGAGTGTGCTCATGGATACACGGAAACAGATTCTGGTGGTGGACGACGATCTGCGCCTGCGCGGTCTGGTGGAGTCGCATCTGCAGGGCTTTGGCTTTGGGGTGCGAGGCATGAGCGATGGTCGGCAGATCGAAAGTCTGCTTGCCGAAGCGCCCGTGGATCTGATCGTCCTCGATCTGGGCCTGCCCCATGAAGACGGCCTGCAAATCTGCCGGCGCCTGCGCCAGCATCATGATGTCCCCATCCTCATGCTCACCGCGCGGGGTGATGAAGTAGACCGTATTCTGGGACTGGAGATGGGCGCCGACGACTACCTCGCCAAGCCCTTTCATCCCCGCGA
>JAMCRJ010000107.1 GCA_023381645.1 Gammaproteobacteria bacterium | reverse complement strand
CGCATCATCCTGTCGGGTATCCAGCATTTCGTGACCGACCTTTTGGATCCACTCCGGTACATCCGCAGCGGAACCGGCGTCGGTGGACAACAGTTCCAGGGTGTCGCCGACACTCATCATCTTCATGTTGGAAATCAGCTCCATCAGCGGCCCGGGGCAAAAACTGCCGCGGGCATCCACGATTCTTTCACTCATCTACCACTCCTATGCTTGCGCGCGCCGCGCCGGCGCGGCGATTTTAAAAAGTCAGGACCTGCGCGCCTTCGGCGTCGCTGAGGAACCTGGTCAGACCCAAAGGCCCGGCGACGATGTCTTCCAACGCATCCGCCTTGATCCCCATCACGTCCATGGCCATGGAGCAGGCCCAGATTTTGGCATCGCCCAGTTCCACGGCCTGCTCAAAGATCTGGTAGAATGGCGGCACCTTGCGTTCGGCCATCCAATGCCCCATCTCACCTTCCGCCGGAGCCTCCTTGCCGTGTCCTTTCACAAAATAGGGAAAGGCATTCATGGACAGGAAAACATGCACCTCCGACCCCGAAACCGCCGCAACCGACGCCGCCATCGCCGCAAACTGCAACTTCTCTCTCACCCCGCTTAAACAGATGATATATAACCCCGACATGAAAACCTCACTCTGCCAAATATATGGCGGCTCCTCGTCAAGAGATTGCCAATGTGGATTACTCAGACAGAATGATTATAGCGTATGATTTGATGTTTGCAGTAATCGATAATCGCAATATTCTTTTATAGAAAGATAATCATGTTATGGTGCGTTGCCAATACCTACGGACCGCTCGACTCTACCACGAGACAACCTATATAATAATTAACTATATTAATTATAATGCAATATATCGTACATAAAACCACCTGATTGGCACGGTGATTCCGCTGCGCGGAGCCATCGTGCCAATCAGGTAAAATCCAAACAGAAGCATAACCATTGGTTAATAAATATCACCCATGGGACATAACATACCAAGGTTATCATGACTTGTTACTTCTCCGAATCGTTAAATATCTTTACGCCATATGATGATTTTTTATTATAGAAACGTGGCGCGGATGAATGTCAGTGGATTGACAACAGTTGGCCTTCAGGCACGGTAATGAGACCAATCTTGCCGGCTGATAACAACAGGTGCATACTTGAAACGTTATCGATATAACATGTTTTTGGCCCCGCTTGGCCCAGGCTACCACGACTACGGACTAACCCATGCCGGAACAGCAAGAAAGGAATCGAATCATGCCACAAGAGGTAGCAGCGGGGGCTCGAGCCAGGACTCTGAGTTTTTATGGCAAGCTTCTGGATCTCATTGTCATAGCACTGATCTTTGTTATGCTGCTTACTCTGCTGGGCGCATTGGTTGGCTTGGCTTACGATTTTGCAGTTGCAGTGAGCACTCTGCACGAGGCTGCAGCTGTCCAAGGCCTCACACATATCCACGGCCTCGTTGAGGATCTCGGGCAGGGGCTCGTCATCGATGTTCTCTCAACCTTCGTCCTGATTGAGCTTTTCCGTACCTTTACAGATTATTTAGAGTTTCACCGCCTTCGCTTGCGGGTACTGGCCGAAGTAGGGATCGTTTTTGTTTTGCGTGAGATGTTTATCGGCCTTTACGCCCATCGCATGGATTCAACCGAACTTCTGGCCATCGCAGCGCTGTTGGCCGTCCTGGTGGCCGCACGTGTTGCCGCTGTCCAATTTCCTCCCCGCCACAACGAAACATAGCGTTTGTAACGCCTGGTCAAATCCGCAGAGAAGACGGAAAATAAAGCCCGGGGAGCTTTATTGGATGCCCTGCTTTTGATGCATTTAACTGCCGCAAGCGCAGAACATCCCCTTCTTTACGGTTTTTCGGGCGCCGGGTCTATCTGGCCCTGGTGATCCTGCAGGGGCAGGACGTGATGCTTCCGTCCTACCCGACGATCCGTCGCTATGATGAACTGCTCGGCTGCCTGGAACACCTGATGACCGAAGCCGGTAACGCCGGACTGATGACGGCAGGTTTCTGCCAGACCCTCTGTGATATGGCGGGGCGGTTCATTCTGATGCCCGGAGATCCTCGTTTCGGTACCCACCATCATGCTGTAGGTTTGGAGTGTTCTGCTCTATTGCAGGAGGAAGGTGGCTTCATCGTCTCGTCGTGTCACCAGCTCGAAGAATAAGTGCCGCAGGCGCAACAGCCAGGGCTTGAATCGCCAGGTGGGCGGAGTCGGGAAGCGTACCATAATCTCATAGACGGCGATTTCGTTGATCATCGGCAGACCGTCCGGCTCGTCTTCCTCGTCCGGGACATCGGTTCCCGATGAAAGGGCGGCCTGATCCTCCGGGGTTACAAAGCTCAGAGCGTATCCGGGATCCGGAATCTGCAAAGCCTCCATCACGTCATCCCGTGCTATCCACACATGGATGCCATCCGATGAGGTGGTCCGCATCTCCATTCCCTCGAAATCGACGCGCCAAATATGGACGGGTGTATTTCCTTGCTGCTTGTTCATGGGCTTTGGAACCTGCCGGGTGAATGAGGTGATCCTACCCCGAAATCTGTGATCTGTCAGCGCCGTGGTCCTGGTGCCTGATGCAATATCTGATCGGCGATGCGCCTAAGGCGGGCATCCGCCTCCGGGCCTTGGTACAGTCCGCCTGGACGTTACACGCGGCATGAATAAAGTTGCTTGAATTGTTGGGATAATTTCTGCGCGGTGGCGTGCAAAGAGATACTGTGTGAGGGCCTCAGCGCGCGAACGCGATCGCTTATTTTGCTCGCCATCCGGGGGAAGTCCGTACCTTTGTATGCAAATACGATTTTGTTGCCGGACTCTTCTGCGTCTATAACAATGACCTGATTGTCGAAGCTTGTCTGGATGCGGGCGACATAGGCATCGCATTGCCAGTCACTGCTCAGCATGTTGATCACCAGTACCCCATTCTTTCGCAGCTTGGCATAACAGTCGTTGTAGAACCCGGTGCTGCATAGTTGCCCGGGTTGGCCATCATGGTTGAAACCATCGACCAGTAGCACATCGACCGGTTTGGTGTGGTTGCTGACATATACTGCGCCATCCCCGCTCAGCACCTGGAAATTGGGGCCATCCGGTGGGATGCCGAAGCGGTCACGCAACTCAATGACCTTGGGATTGATCTCCACGGCAGTGAAATGGGCATCCGGAATGTGGCGCAGACAATATTTTGCCAGTGAACCTCCACCCAGGCCGATCATGGCAATTCGTTTGGGTTTTGGCTGTAGAATCAGAAAGCCCATCATGGTGCGGGTATAACCCAGGACCAGCTTGTCTGGCGCAGATTTGTGCATGGTACTTTGAGTCGCCGAAAGATCGAAGCGTAATGTTATAGACCGAAAATCCTCTTGCGCAAATGGTTGCGCCAGCACAGGTTGACTGGGCAGATCCGGAGAGTTGGTCAAAGAACCGGCAGATTCGTTCATATTTCTAGTGCATCCTTTGCGCCGTGCGGCGGAAATCAACAAAAGGCTCTTTGTCGCGGTGTTATATTTGCTCCCAGGGTAGTCCATCAAAGCGCCAGCCATTCAGGCTGCTGCGGCGATGCTGATCGTTCAGATCCCCTTCAAAGCCATGCGCCACATTGTAAACGGCGCTGAAACCATTGGCCTGTAAGTACTGTCCAGCCTCCAGCGAGCGATGGCCACTGCGGCAGATCAGTAAGACGGGTCGGTTGAGAGATGTGGCGCGTCGTACCCGACACAGAAAGTCCGGGTTGATTTCCCAGTCAGGATCGTCTCGCCAGGGGATGGTTAACGCTTCTTTCGGGTGCCCGACGAACAGAAACTCCATTTCACTTCTGACGTCAATAAGCACCGCCTGCGGGTTTTTCTGCAGGAAGTGGAAGGCGTCCTGCGGGGCGAGGTTTATCACCGACTTTGTCATACTGCTCTCCTGACCAAAGCTGACCGGAAATTATACCTGTAACACGCCCGCAGCCAACAATATCCATGCAGAAATGAGCGACAGCCCACCGACGGGCGTGACGGCGCCAAGCCAACCCTTGCCGGTGATCGCCAGAAGGTAAAGACTGCCCGAAAATAACGCCGTCCCGGCCAGCATAAGCCAGCCTGACCATTGCGTAAGGCCGGATTCCGGCAGTTGCAGCGCCACCACTCCCACCAGCATCAGTCCCAGGGCGTGGTAGAGGTGATACTGGCTACCGGTATGGTAAATGCTCCTCATTTTGGGTGATAAGCGGTCTTTCAGGGCGTGGGCGCCGAAGGCCCCCAGCACTACCGCAGTCCCCGCGTTGGCGGCGCCAAGGGCAAGGAACCATTTGTCCGTCTGCGATATCATAATTGTTCTCCGCTGCATCATGGTATTCGGACCGCGAGTTCCTGCTTCGCAGACAGGCGGCTGTCGAGGAGGATAGCAGAAATTCGCTCCTCTGGGTGGACAACCGGGTGAGGCAGGAATGGCTGGACCGGTGCTTTGCGCCGTGGTTACACTCTGGCCACCCTTTCTCGGCCGGGAGTAGACATCGCATGTATCATGATGAACACCATCACCAGGAGAAGATCGGCTGGCTCCGGGCCGGTGTGCTGGGCGCCAACGATGGTCTGCTCTCGACAGCAAGCCTCCTTGCCGGTATCGCTGCCGGACAGGCAAGCCATGAACAAATTCTGCTCGCCGGTGTTGCGGCGATGGTCGCCGGCGCCTTTGCCATGGCGGCTGGCGAGTATGTATCCGTGAGCTCACAGGCCGATACCCAAGCCGCAGATCTCGAAACGGAAAAACGCGAACTGGAAAAAAACCCTGAAAAAGAACTGCTCGAACTCAGGGGCATCTATGTGGCGCGTGGCCTTAGCGAGGCGCTGGCCCAGCAGGTCGCCACCCAGCTTATGGAGCATGATGCCCTTGCTGCACATGCCCATGACGAACTGGGCATGACGAAAATGGTGGCGGCGCGGCCCGCCGAAGCGGCACTGGCTTCCGCCACCGCCTTTGCATGTGGAGCCCTGTTCCCGGTGCTGATCGCCGCCTTCGTCCCCCACGGCAAGGTACTACCGGCCCTGTATATGGCCAGCATCCTGCTGCTGGTGTTCCTTGGTGCGGTCGCGGCCCGGGCGGGTGGCGCCTCCATGGTGAAGGGCGCCACCCGCGTGGTTTTCTGGGGTATTCTCTCGATGGTCGCCACCACGCTGATCGGCCATCTGCTCGGCCAGACGGGTATCTGACCGGTAACGCGCCCAACTGGATCGGTCGCGTCAAGAACCAGGTGCACCCAGCCGAATCAGAGGATTACGACTTTCGTGCATCGTCATGGACTTCATCCATCTACGGACAGGTTATATCAATATATCCAGTTTATAGGTATCATCGCCCCAGATCTGTAAGCCTGTCATTATTTGCTTATGGATCTTCGTGCGGCACGGCGTCAAAGGGAGGCGCCGCGTCACCTTTCGCATGTTTTTAATGGAGAATCCTTAATGTGCTCAATAACTCGGAAAATGACGGCAGAGTTCATCGGTACCTTCGGGCTCATATTTTTTGGTGGCGGAGCCGCGGCAATGGGTTATCCTCTGATCGATGTGGCCCTGGCCAATGGACTGGCCATTATGATCGCCGCGTATGTGTTTGGTGACATCAGTGGCGGCGTGGTCAACCCCGCGGTCACTCTTGGCGGGGCCATTGCAGGAAAGATAGGCTGGAAGGATGCCGGCCTGTATATGATCGCCCAGATTGGGGGCGGCATCGCGGCCGGTTATGTGCTTCTGGTGGTTCTTGGCGGATCGACAGGACATCTTGGGGCCACTACCATCAATACCAGCCTCGTATCGGTCTCCGGCGGTTTTATACTGGAAGCCTTGGGAACATTTTTCCTGACCACTACCGCGTTGTATACGGCCATGAGCGGTCGTGCCGGTAACGCTGCTCCTCTCGCTATCGGTTTTACCCTGGTCATGGCGGTGACGTTTATGGGGCCGCTGACGGGAGCAAGCCTGAATCCCGCGCGGACATTGGGTCCGGCCGTCGCTGGTGTCTACTTCCCGCACATATGGGTATATCTCGTTGCGACGCCGCTGGGCGGGCTGATTGCCGGATTGCTCTACAATTTCATGCAGGAGCACAAGGCTGTTTCCTGACCCGGCCGTTTTGCCAGGTGGCACCCGTAGTAGCGGCGGCGCCATGGTTTTGTGGCGCCGCCGTCATTTTCTCCAAGGCCAGGCTCCTTCATCGTCCCCATCCCGCCACGATCCGCAAGTTCTGATTCTATAGTTTAGGTATTGCAGGCCACCTTCTGGAGTCTCTTCATGAGTATGGAATCCATCACGCTGGTGCGACATGGCGCGACCGAGTGGGCCGATAGCGGCAAACACACTTCGGTGACCGACGTGGCTTTGACAGCGGAGGGGCGAAAAGACGCGCAGGCGCTCTGGAACCACTTTGTGGGACAGGGGCATTTTGATGGGATCTACTCCAGTCCTATGCTGCGTGCCCATCACACGGCCATTCTCGCGGGTTTTGCGGTTCCTGAACTGCACCGGGGGCTCTGTGAGTGGCGCTACGGCCGCTATGAAGGAATGACGACAGCGGAAATTCACCGGGAAAATCCGGAATGGAGCGTTTTCCGTTGTGGCGGACCGGGTGGCGAAAGCCCGGAAGCCGTCAGTAGCCGTTGTGAGGAGCTGCTGAAGGAATGGGATGAAAAAGGCCACCGACACGTGCTGTGCTTTGCCCATGGCCACATTCTGCGGGCGCTGGCCGTCCACTGGCTAGGATTGGATCTCCGTTTCGCTGACCACCTGCACCTGGACCCGGGCAGTA
>JAMCRJ010000100.1 GCA_023381645.1 Gammaproteobacteria bacterium | reverse complement strand
CCCTCGCGGCGCGAGGGGCTGGGTCTGGCGCTGGTGGAAGGATTGGCCGCCGGGGTGCCGGTGTTGGGCAGTGGCAGCGGCGGCATTCGCGAAGTGATCCAGGACGGACGCAATGGTTTTCTCTTTCCCGAGGGTGATGCCGTTGCCCTGGCAGGTCTGTTGATCCGGCTGGCGCGGGAGCCGGAGTTGCGGCGGCGCCTGGGTGAGGAGGGCAGACGACAACTGCAGGAGACCGTCTTTGATGAAGGCCGCCTCGTGGGTGGTTTTATGGACTGTTTGGCACGAGAGCATCCGGCCTCTGTGCATGGCGAGCGGATGCCGTAACGCGGTGGGGAAAAAGGGCAGCGGGGTATAGGCGCGGTATCAGCACAGGGGCGTAACTGGTGGAAGCAGCGAAGCGGCCACCCTGCTCAACCGCGAGGTAGTATCCCTGGCGACGATGGTGGGATGCAAAGGCTGATGTGGCTCCTGGGGATGACCGCGGGGCGGATGCTGTGTGCCATGCTTTCGGAAGAATCGTCCTTCCCGCCGCGGCGCAGGAAGGACGCCGGGATCAATTGCGGTTGCCGCCGAAGATTTCGAGCAGCGCCATGAAGAGATTGATGATATCCAGATAGAGACCGACGACCAGCAGGACTGGCTCCTGAATGCCGCCGCGAATCATCCGCTGGGTGTCAAAAAGGATCAGGCCGCTGAAGACCAGCACCAGGACGCCCGCAATGGCGAGTTGCAACGCGGGGATATGCAGCAGGAAGATGTTCAGCAGAGAGACCACGATGGCCAGCACCAGACCGGTGATCAGGAAACCACCGATGTTGCTGAAATCCCGTCGCGTGGTGACCGCATAGGCGGAAAGTCCGACAAACATGGCTGCGGTAGTACCCAGGGCTTCGGCGATGATGGAGGCGCCGCCTGGCATCCGCAGATACATCTCGATGGCCGGACCCATCATCATGCCCATGCCACCCGCAAACAGAAAGACCAGAGGGACGGCAAAGGGGCTGCGATGCGCGCCGGTGTACTGCACCGCAAAGAGCAGGGCAAAGGAACCGATCATCAGGATGAAGGGATGTTCATAGGCAAACGGCGAATGCATGCCGTAAATGGAGGCTATGGTTGAAACGACGAGTGTGGCCGCAAGCAGCGCATAGGTCTTGCCCATCAGCGTGCCGATGGCTGTGCCGCTGCCCGATCCGGGCGGATTCATGCTGTCCGGAAACTGGTAAGGGTTCTGGTCCTGATTCATGTCTGACTCCTGTGAATGATCACGCCGCTAGCATAACGTAAATTACGTTTTCTCGCCTCTTTCCGAGGAATGGGGACGCCGGAGGAAAAAAGCAATACCCGGACAAAGTGGCCGGGCAAACAATGAGATGCTGCGTTTTCAGCAAAGTTCCCCAGGCACGGGTGCTTGCCCTAGGGGAGACAGGCATTTACCCTGCATCTTTTCGCCGGTTCCCGGACGGGGTTTTGCATGCGCGCATTGATTTTTGATACAGAAACGACGGGTCGGGTGGAGCCTGAGCTGATCGAGGCAGCCTGGCTGGCGGTAAGCGATCTGCGGACGCTGGAGGTCGAGGAGCAGTTCGTGCAACGTTACCGGCCGGCCAAGCCCATCGAGATGGGAGCCATGGCGGTTCACCATATTCTTGAGGAGGACCTCCTCGAGAGCCCGCCCGCCAGCAGTTTTCGCCTGCCCGAAGATACCGGGTACCTGGTCGGTCACAGTATAGATTACGACTGGGGCGTGATCGGCAAGCCCGACGTTAAACGCATCTGCACCTATGCCATGACCCGCAAACTCTGGCCCGAGGTGGACAGCCATTCCCAGTCGGCATTGATGTACCACTTCAGCAAGGACAGGAGCAAGACCCGGGACAACCTCAAAAATGCCCACTCGGCGCTGGCCGACGTGAAGTTCTGCCGGATTCTGCTGAACAAGGTCATCCTCTCGGTGCGGCCCAACTCCTGGGAAGATTTATGGGAGTTCAGCGAGCGTGCCAGGATTCCCGAAACCATGCCCTTCGGCAAGCACAAGGGTGTGAAGATAGCCGACCTGCCCGACGATTACCGGCGCTGGGCTCTGAATAACCTTACCGATATGGATACTTACCTGCGCAAGGCGCTGGAAGCCTGAGCTTCGGCAACCTTGTTCAATAGCAGGGTGCAGGTTTCCATGCCGCTGTGACCGGCGGCGATGAGCCCGTCTTCGTGGCCGGTCATCCGGATGAACAGAGGTAAGTGCGCCTTTCCGGCAAGATCGGATACGGCCAGGGCCATGGCGGGGGTGCCGTATTCCGCATCCGGGGGAGTGGCCGCGAATCCCAGAGCTGCCGCCTGTCTCCAGAGCTGCGGATGGTGGATATGAAAAACCCAGCAAATATCGGGATGGGCGTCATAACATGCCGCATGGCTGAGGGCCTCCGAGGAGGGCGGCTGCGGTCCTTCGGCATAGATCCGGTTGTGGACGATGTCCCAGTGGGTGACCTGACAGAAATGCTCCGGAGCCAGGGTGCTGAGGTGACCAGTCTGGGTGGCGGTGATCAGAAAACCGCCGCGGCAACGACAGCTCACGTTGCCGAAACCGATGCCGCCGTAGCGGGCGGGGTCGGCGCCGATCAGTCCATGGGCGTGCAGGACATCGCGCCAATGGCCGAGGGTGGCCCGGAGTGCACAGGCGATGACCGGCCCCGCGTGCCAGTCCAGTTGAAATTTGATCACGCCTTCCTGAGTCATATCCCGCCTCGATGCCTGACGAAAATGCGGTGTAGCAGCCGGTACCAGCCCGGCACCCGCCCCGGCCGGTGTACTTTTGCCTCCGGGGGCCGGCGCGGTGGCAGGGAGACATTGGGCGGATAAATATCCACCAGCGTTGCGCCCCAACTGCTGCGATCGTTGGCCAGATGAAAGCCCCGGACCACGGGCTCGCGCCGGAGAATGGCATGTACCGTTTCGCGCAGCACGCCTTTGCCCTTACCGTGGATGATACGGATTTTCGTGATATGCCTGATCCGGCAGGCATGAAGATATTCGCGGATCAGGTCGGGCACTTCCTGGGGGCGAAAGGTATGCAGGTCGAGGACTCCGTCAATGGGTGCCTGTACGGGATGCGTATTCGGGTCGGGGTTTTTCACCGGCTCGCACCTTCAGCGCGCGGCAACTGAGACGGGATGCCAGCCATCAGAGTAAAACCCGCTCGATACCTCCCTGGTGCGCGGCATCGATAAAACCTTGCTGCCACTGCGGTCCAAGTATCTTGCGCGCAAGTTCCACGACGATGTAGTCGGTGTCGAGACCCGTATCTTCACGGTAGCGTTCCAGACCCTGCTGGCAGGCTGGGCAACTGGTGAGCAGTCTGACGTTGCCCCCCTCGGCCCGTGCGCCGCCGGTGAGTTGCAGGATGCCCTCCTTGAGGATCTCTTCCTTGCGGAAACGGAGCTGGGTGGCGATATCCGGGCGACTGCTGGCCAGAGTGCCCGCCTCACCACAGCAACGCGCGGAGTCCAGCACCTGCTGCCCGAGCAGTTGCGATACCACGGCCTGGGGTTTGTGGGTTTTCATGGGACTGTGACAGGGATCGTGGTAGAGATATTGGACGCCCTCCACACCATCGAGGGCGACGCCCTTTTCCATCAGGTACTCGTGAATGTCCAGCAGGCGGCAGCCAGGGAAAATCTGCTGAAACTGGTACTGCAGAAGTTGATCCATGCAGGTGCCACACGACAGAATCACGGTCTTGATATCCAGGTAGTTCAGTGTGTTCGCTACACGATGAAAGAGCACCTGATTGCGCACCGAGATTTCCTGGCCTTTGTCTTCCTGGCCACCGGCCGTCTGCGGATAGCCACAGCAGAGATAGCCGGGTGGCAATACGGTCTGCGCACCGACGTGATGCAACATGGCCAGCGTGGCCAGACCGATATCGCTGAAGAGCCGCTCGCTGCCACAACCAGGAAAGTAGAATACCGCATCGCTGTCCTCCGCCACTTTGGCGCTGTCCCGGATGATGGGGACGGTTTTATCGTCGACGATGGCGAGGAGCTGGCGCATGGTCCGCGCGCCCATGTCTGCAGGCAGCGGTTTGCGCAGGAAGTGGATGACTTCGGCGCGCAACGCGGCTTTGCCGGTGGTGGCCGGCGGTGGTCCCTTGGGTAGCAGTGGCTTGAAGATTCTGTGGGCGAGTGCCTGCGCTTTGTAGGCGGTTTGCAGCACACCTTGCCGTATTAAATGAACCCTGCGTGGTTCCGTGGTGTTGAGGTAGAGCATGGCGAGACGCGTGCCCATATTGAACGATTTCTCTCCGCGGGCACGGAGAATGTTGCGCATCTGAATGGAGACCTTGCCAAAATCGATATCCACCGGGCAGGGAGTCTCACATTTGTGGCAAGTGGTACAGTGGTCGGCCACGTCGTTGAGGGCTGCAAAATGCTGCTGGGATACTCCGCGCCGGGTCTGTTCCTCGTAAAGGAAGGCCTCGATGAGCAGGCCGGTGGCGAGGATTTTGTTGCGCGGCGAATAAAGCAGGTTGGCGCGGGGGATATGGGTCATGCAGACCGGCTTGCACTTGCCGCAGCGCAGGCAGTCCTTGATCTCACGATTCAGGGCGCCCAGCGCGCTGGCTTCCAGCAACAAAGCTTCCTGCTCCACCAGTTGTAGTGAAGGCGTGTAAGCGGTTTCCAGCCCGGAACCGGCCAGCAGTTTACCCGGATTGAAGAGATCGTCCGGATCGACCTGCGCTTTGTAGCGGGCAAAGGCTGCAATCTTATCCGGCTCCATCCAGCGCATTTTGGTGATACCGATGCCATGCTCGCCGGAGATTACGCCTCCCAGGCCCAGGGCGATGGCCATGATCCGGTCCACTACCCGGTCGGCTTCCTGGAGCATGGCGTAATCACTGGAAAGCACCGGAATATTGGTGTGAATGTTGCCATCGCCGGCATGCATGTGCAGCGCGACAAACAGGCGGGTCCGGCGTACCTCCCCGTGGATTTCGCGGATACGTCCGCGCACTGCGGCAAACGCATCACCCGCAAACAGGGCCTCCAACGGTTTGCCCACGTGTTCCCGGTAGCTGACCCGCAGGGCACCGCGCAGCAAGAGGCTCGCCAGTGTGTCGCCTCGGTGCACGGCGGACAGCATATGGACATCCAGCAATTCCGGATGCTCCATGGCCGGCATGTCCAGATTCTCCAGCAGGGATTGCCAGCGCCCGCGCGTGTTGCTGATCAGTGCCCTGGCAGCGGACTTCTTGGCGTCGACGATGGCCTGATCCTCGCTGCTGTCTTCATAGTCCTTGGCCTTGCGGACTTCGGCCAGATCGCCGGAGACATATTCCTCCAGTGCGCTCAGGCTCGCCAGCTTACTGTTGATGGACTGCTCAATGTTGATCCGCTCGATTGCGCGGCTGTACTGCGCCAGATTTTCCAGAGGAATGACCACATCTTCATTGATTTTGAAAGCGTTGGTGTGGGCGGAAATGGCTGCGGTACGACTGCGGTCGGCCCAGAACCGGCGTCTCGACTCGGGTGTGGTAGCGACAAAGCCTTCGCCGCCCCGGGCATTGGCAATACGTACCACCGCCGCTGCTGCTGCGCCGGCCGCACCGGGGTCGTCACTGGCAATATCGGCGAGCAGCAGCATTTTCGGGCGTTCGTGGCGGGGAGCCTTGTTACTGTACTTGATGGCTTTGAGATAGCGCTCATCCAGATGCTCCAGACCGGTGAGCAGGACGTGCTCCAACCCCTCCACATAGGATTTCACTTCGACGATGGCAGGTACGGCGGCATCCAGATCGCTGCCATAAAATTCCAGACAGACCGTGCGCACATGGGCAGGCATCCGATGCAGCAGGAAACGTCCGGAAGTGATGATTCCGTCGCAGCCTTCCTTCTGGACGCCAGGGAGACCGCCGAGAAACTTGTCGGTGACATCCTTGCCCAGCCCCGCCTTGCGGAAGCTGGCGCCAGGCAGGATGAGAGTTTCCGGCTCTCCCAGCGCCGTGTGCCCATCCGCCGCGAAGCGGTTCAGGCGGAACCGGACTTCCGGCTGATCGTGAATCCGGCCAAGGTTGTGATTCAGGCGCTCTACTTCCAGCCAGTTGCCGTCGGGGGTCACCATGCGCCAGGAGAGCAGGTTGTCCAGGGCCGTGCCCCAGAGTACCGCCTTCTTGCCCCCCGCATTCATGGCGATATTGCCGCCGATGGTAGATGCATCCAGGGATGTCGGGTCGACGGCAAAGACCAGGCCTGCCGCGTCGGCCGCGTCGGCTACGACCTTGGTGACCACGCCCGCGCCAGCGAAGATGCTGTGGACGGCGTTGTTCAGGCCGGGTGGTGTGACCTTTTCCACCGCTGAAATCTGCTCCAGCTTTTCAGTGTTGATGACCGCGCAGTGGCGGCGCAGAGGAATGGCACCGCCGGTATATCCGGTACCACCACCGCGCGGGATGATGGACAATCCGAGTTCCCGGCATGCGGAGACCATGCGCTGGACCTCCTGCTCGTCAACGGGGTAGAGAACGACAAAGGGCAATTCCACACGCCAGTCGGAGGCGTCGGTGACGTGGGAGACGCGCGCATAGGCGCTGAAGTCCACATTGTCCTTTGCGGCGATCCGGAGCAGGCGGCGCTCCGCTTTCCTGCGCAGCATCAGGTCCTCATCAAATTGCCGCGTAAAGCCGCTCACCGCCGCGCGGGCGCTGTCCAGTAGACGGAGCACCAGCGGATTTCCGTCGGCGCGACCGGCAATGTCGTTCAGGCGATGAGCCAGGGCATCCCATAAGGCCTGGCGGCGGCGCCGATTCTGCGCCAGGTCATCCTGAATATAAGGGTTGCGCTGCACCACCCAGAGGTCGCCCAGCACTTCAAAAAGCATTCGTGCCGA
>JAMCRJ010000079.1 GCA_023381645.1 Gammaproteobacteria bacterium | reverse complement strand
CCGATGGGGCAATTCAGGGCGACGACTTCCTGACCGTGCTCTGCAATGAAAGGCAAAGTCTTTTCCGTGCAATATTCCTGCATGGAGAAAGTGGCCTTGGCATTCAGGGCTGCCGCCGTATCTTCCAGGGTGGTGCCGCCGTCATACATGCGGAATTTCCCGTCGCTCGGCGTATCAAAGACATCGCTGGTGTCGGCCAGGATCGTATATTCCAGCTTCATAAGGTCCAGGATGCGCTTCACTTCCCGGGTGTTGCCGACGGTATAACCGTCAAAGCCGCCAATGAAGTTGATCTTCTCGTTGGGTTCGCGCACGAGTGCTGGTACGGTACCCGCCTTGCCGTCCCAAAAATGCGCCAGTACACCCTTCAGAGCATTGTCATAGCCGGTGACATGGCTGCCGACGAAGGCCGGAGTATGGGCAAAAGGCACGTCGTATTCTTCTGGTACGCTGCCCTTTTCCTTGGAGGTTTTGATGAAGGCGTTCAGGTCGTCACCGATCACTTCCGCCATACAGGTGGTGGAAACGGCAATCATCTTGGGTTTGTACATGGCGTAGGCGTTGGCGAGTCCGTCCACCATGTTGTTGAGGCCCCCGAATACGGCGGCATCCTCGGTCATGGAAGACGACACACAGGAGGTGGGCTCCTTGAAGTGCCGACTCAGATGACTGCGATAATAGGCGACGCAACCCTGCGAACCATGCACAAAGGGCAAGGTGCTCTCAAAACCCACCGCGGCAAACACGGCACCGAGGGGTTGGCAGGCCTTGGCGGGATTTACCGTCAAGGCCTCACGGGCAAAGTTCTTTTCCCGATAATCCCACGTCTTTGTCCATTCACGAACCTGCACGAGCTTGTCCTGTGGTACCGGGTTTTCAAATTCTGCCTTCTTGTTCTTGAACATCTCCTGGTATTCCGGTTCACGGAACAGATTGAAGTGATCAAGCACTTTTTCAGCATTCTGACTCATGGCGATATTCCTCATTCGATCGTTGGGGCGGTCCGTTATCCGCCGATAAGCGGGCGGCCTGTGCCGCCCCCACGGTGCTTACTCCCAGGGCGTTTTGGTCAAACTCCACACCGGGTTGTTGATGGCCATGTCCATATCCCGGGCGAAGATGGCGAAGCCGTCATAGCCGTGATAAGGACCGGAATAGTCCCAGGAGTGCATCTGGCGGAAGGGCACGCCCATCTTCTGGAAGACATACTTTTCCTTGATGCCGGAACCCACGAGATCGGGCTGGATGGTTTCCACCATCTTTTCAAACTCGTAGCCGGTCACATCGTCATAAATCAGCGTGCCGTCTTTCACATCGTGGGTAGTACGCTGATAGTCGTCGTTGTGGCCGAATTCATAGCCGGTTCCCACCACATTCATGCCGAGATCTTCATAGGCACCGATGACATGGCGAGGACGCAATCCCCCGACAAAAAGCATGACCGTTCTGCCTTCCAGGCGCGGCCGGTATTTGGCGATCACTGCTGCGGTGAGGCGGTTGTACTTCTCGATAACCCGTTCCGCGCCTTCCTTGATGTGATCATCAAAATAACTGGCAATCGTTCGCAAGGATTCGGCAATTTTGGAAGGCCCGAAGAAGTTATACTCGACCCACGGCACGCCATGCTTTTCTTCCATGTAGCGGGAGATATAGTTCATGGAACGATAGCAGTGCAGGACATTCAATTTGGCCATGGGGGTATTCTCCAATTCCGCCAGAGAACCATCACCAGACCATTGGGCAATCACCCGCAAACCCATTTCTTCCAGCAGGATGCGTGAACTCCAGGCATCGCCGCCGATGTTATAGTCACCAATAATGGCGACATCGTAAGGGGTCTTTTCAAAGGCCTTGGGTTCTGCGCCTTGTTTCTCGAAGACATAGTCGCGGACGCTGTCGTTGGCGATATGGTGGCCGAGCGATTGGGATACCCCCCGGAAGCCCTCACAACGCACCGGAACAATGGTTTTTCCACCAAATTCCTTGGACTTCTTTTTGGACACCGCTTCGATATCGTCTCCGATCAGGCCGATGGGGCATTCCGATTGCACGGTGATACCGTGGTTCAGCGGGAAGAGGTCCTCGATTTCATCCATGATTTTTTCGAGCTTCTTGTCACCGCCGAAAACGATATCTTTTTCCTGAAAATCGGAAGTGAACTGCATCGTGACAAAGGTATCCACACCCGTTGTGCCAATATAATAGTTGCGTCGCGAGCCCCAGGAATACTGGCCGCACCCGACGGGTCCATGGGAAATGTGAATCATGTCCTTGATCGGACCCCAGACGACGCCCTTGGAACCCGCATAGGCACAACCACGAATGGTCATCACGCCGGGCACCGACTTGATATTGGATTTGACGCCGCAATCCGATTTACCTTCCTCGAAGACGTTCAGGTGTTTGGCGCGTCTCTTGGCGGTTTTTTCCGGATAGACCTTGAGAACTTCATCAATCAGGGCACGATTGCGCGTCTTGGTCTCGGCGACAATCTGCTCCCGGGTTTCTTCAGCGGTAATGCTCATCACATCTCTCCTTTAGCGAGGAAAAGAGAGGGCAGTCGCCTGACGGCAGATGCCCTCTATCCATCAGACCGCAGCGGCCAGTTCGGCGGCCGACTTGCCGATCACGCTCTCGTCTACCGCACTCATGATGCCGAACTCCATGAGCATTTCTTCCAGCTCGTCCATGGTGATCGGGGTCGGAATCGTGCCGTTCCCGCCGTTGGCATGGATTTTCTGTGCCAACTGACGGTACTCCTCGGCCTGCTTGGATTCCGGTGCGTATTCCAGCACCGTCATCCGCCGCAGTTCCGCATGCTGCACGATATTGTCGCGGGGCACGAAGTGAATGAGCTTGGTACCCAGCTTGCCAGCCAGGGCTTCCGCCAATTCCAGTTCCTTGTCGGTCTGGCGTTCGTTACACACCAGCCCGCCCAGACGCACGCCGCCCGAATTGGCGTACTTGAGAATGCCCTTGGAGATGTTGTTGGCGGCATACATGGCCATCATTTCGCCAGACATGACGATGTAGATTTCCTGCGCCTTGTTTTCACGAATGGGCATCGCGAATCCGCCACACACCACGTCGCCCAGCACGTCATAGGAAACGTAATCGACGCCGTCATAGGCACCATTTTCCTCCAGGAAGTTGATGGAGGTGATAACGCCACGGCCGGCGCAACCGACGCCCGGCTCCGGTCCACCGGATTCCACGCAGCGGATATCACGATACCCGACCTTCATGACGTCTTCGATTTCCAGATCCTCCACGCTGCCCGCCTCAGCCGCGAGGCTCAGTACGGTGTCCTGTGCTTTGGAGTGAAGAATCAAACGGGTGGAGTCAGCTTTGGGATCGCAGCCAACGATGAGAATCTTTTGGCCCATTTCCGTAAGGGCTGCCAGGGTATTCTGGGAGGTGGTGGACTTGCCAATGCCCCCCTTACCGTAAAAGGCGATTTGCCTTAATTTGTCACTCATTGCCATGTCTCCTGTTTCAAAATGGACTAACTTGCCAGGTGGAAGCCCCCAAAAACGGGGAAGAGTCGCGTTCCGTATCCGCTGTTGCAAGGGCCGTGCCAAGTCCGTGATGATCACTCTAACGCTCTGTAATTTCGGTAAAATACCGCCATTTTAGTGAACGCCGGCGGGCTGTTTGAAAACCTACAAAATGCGGTTTCTATGTCAGGAACCCCACAGCATTGACTGACTTATGCAGTTCACCGCGCTGCCATTGGGTCACGGGAGCGACTGGTTAAGGCTCAATAAACTCGGTTCTGTTTGAATGACTTAGTACCTTGTCTGGTCGCCGGAAGGTTTTTTTGCCTTCCGGCCGGGAGACAGTCCGGATCCGAACGCGGGACCGGAAATATATGGCATAAAACGTGCATTGATTTCCCAATCAGGCAGGAAGGCTTTCTCAGGTTTGGGAGGACGATATGCAGATCGGTGTGGATTGTAATCTCGCGGTGGGTAATTGGCGCATTTTTGTGCTCGATACGGATGAAATCGGACGCATGGCCGTGCAATTCATGCTTCATGACGAATATGAAACCCACGAAATCGCCAGTCTCCAGGCCGCTGTCGCCAAGGCTCAGGATTGGCCGCCAGACCTGATTATTCTCGGCGAGGCGCTACTGGATGACGGCAGGTTGACCGTAGAGATGGTGAGCGAACAATTTCCCAATGCACGACTGATGCTCGTGGTGGGGGAAGCGCGTTCCGCGCTGAGCCAGCCTGTAACCCGTAAAGGATTCGTGTTCCTCCATAAGCCTCTGCAGCTCGAAGATGTCCGCGCCAAGGTGGCTGCCGTATTGCAGAATTAGTCGTCGCAAGGACGCTTTTTGTCAGCAGCGAATCCCCTGGAGGAACAGCGCCCGGCACGCGCGCCGTCCGTGAAGCTCGGTAGCAATCTGACCGGGATTCCGTCCGGGCTGCTGATCAGTGCGGAATTTCATGCGTTCCCGATGCCGCTACATATCGCCGGGGTGCGCGATGGGCACCCGGCACTTTTCCAGAGATTGTCTCTGGCGCGGGAACAGCACGAGGCGGGACAGGTCTTCCAGGCGTACATGGATGAGATTTTTGCTGGCGGGCCTGACCGGACGAAGGGCCGACGCTTCAGGGCCAGTTATTTACGCCTGCTCAAAGGTTGGGGATATGACAGTAATTCACCGGAAGGTGCAGTCATGAAGGGCTGGGTGGAGAGCCGGTTCGGGATTGCCCCGAATTTTCACCGGCAGGTGATCGGCCGTGTGGGGGATACCGCCTGGATTCAGTATATGACCGACAAAATGTCGGGGCGATTTGATAACAATGCCATCTGGTTGCAGCTTGACCTTTTGTTTGAATTCGCACAATGGTCGGCGCGGCGTTTTCTGGCACCCGGACAGCGGCACTTGCGTTTGTTCCGGGGAACCAACGATTTTGCCGAACATCCTATTCTCTGGAAAGCCGGAGCGCGGCAGGGGGTGATCCGGCTGAACAACCTGGTATCCTTCAGCAGTGATCGGGACGTGGCCAGCGCATTCGGCGATTGCATACTGGAAGTGAATGTGCCGTTGGTAAAGCTGCTCTTTTTCAAGGGCCTGTTGCCATGTCGCGCACTCCAGGCAGAGAGTGAGTATCTGGTGATCGGCGGTGAGTACGCGGCACACATGCACTACTACTGAGGACGAGAAATGGGCTATGACTTGCGGGAGCGGGCATTAGGCGCCTACCTGGGATTGGCGATCGGGGATGCCCTGGGCGCGACGGTGGAGTTCATGAGTCCCACGGAAATCCGGGAGGAATATGGTGTTCACCGCAATATGACCGGTGGCGGCTGGCTGCATTTGCGTCCCGGACAAGTGACCGACGATACCCAGATGTGCCTGGTGCTGGGTCGGAGTATCCTTGCCGATGAACAATGGTCCGTTACCCGCTTTGCCGAGGGGATGGTGCAGTGGTTGCGCAGTCATCCCGTGGATGTGGGCAATACCTGCCGCCGGGGAATCCGGCGCTTTATGCTCAACGGCAGTACCGCCGCCGAACCGGCGGAATGGGATGCGGGCAATGGCGCGTGTGTGCGCAATCTCCCCGCGGTACTGGCCACCCTGAGCGCGCCTGCGACCTTCCGGCGGATCAGTGTGGAACAGGCGCACCTGACCCACCATCACCCGCTGTCGGATGTCGCGACCCTGACGCTGGGAGAGATGTTACGCTGCGCGCTGCGGGGTGAGGGTGTTTCATCCGTCCGCCGCCTGGCGGATGCACTGGTGGCACGGTACCCGGAATTCGCATTCAAAGAAATTCCCCAGGCACCTACGCCCTATATTGTGGATACGGTGCGCGCCGTCCTGTATGCGCTGCTTCATACCGATAACTTTAAAGACTGCCTGATTGCGGTGGTCAACCAGGGTGGGGATGCGGACACCACGGGCGCCCTCGCGGGCATGCTGGCGGGAGGTCTGTACGGAACTTACGGGCTTCCCGGCACCTGGCTGCAACGTCTGGATCCCGCGGTTCAGAAAGAAATCGCGGCGCAGGTGGATCAGCTTCTGATCCGGGGTGAGCGAACGGATCATGAGCAGTTGCCGGCCAGCATGCCGCCGCGTATCGTATTTTACGAAAAACCGGGCTGCGCCAATAACGCGCGGCAGATTGCACTGTTGAGGGCTGCCGGCTGTGTGGTGGAGGTGCATGACTTATTGCAGACCGCCTGGACGGCGGAAACCTTGCGTCCCTATTTTTCCGATCGGCCCGTGGCGGAGTGGTTCAACCCCGCCTCGCCGCGGGTAAAGTCCGGAGAGATCGTTCCGGAGGCGTTTACGGAAGCCGGGGCACTCGCCGCGATGCTGTTGGACCCGCTTCTCATTCGTCGCCCGCTCATGGAAGCGGGCGACGCCAAAATCGCCGGCTTTTCCGAGGATCAATTACGCCGGTGGACGTCCGCATCTCTTGACGTGTATGCTGAAGACACCGGCGCCGCTACAGACAGTTGTCGGCGATCGGTCCCCTGCCCAAGCGTCCGGCAGGCCAGTAATCTCACCAAAACTCCAGCCGCCTCGTCCCACGCCAACGCCTCCTGAGCGCTGTAGAGAAGAGGGCCCTATCATGAAAGATCGCGTAACACCCAACCATTTTCAGGAGCTGACGACCATCTATGAGGTGAGTAAGGTGCTCAGCTCTTCCATGGATCTTGAACACACTCTGAACGATGTTCTGAAGACGCTGGAGAGCCATCTGCATATCTCACCGTCCATGATCGTATTGCGCATGAACGAGGAAATAGTGGGGGTAATCGCGGCCACGGGTTTGTCCGTTGCGGAAATAGAACGGGGGCGTTATCGGTTGGGGGAGGGGATGATTGGCAAGATCATGCGTGCCGGCATGCCGATAGTGATTCCTGATGTCTCTCAGGAACCGGCTTTTCTGCACCGCGCCTTTGAACCGGAGATCAGTCAGCGCTTGCATGCTTTTGTAGGGGTGCCGATCA
>JAMCRJ010000064.1 GCA_023381645.1 Gammaproteobacteria bacterium | reverse complement strand
ATGGCGGCGGCGATATCGTCGGCAATACGGTGTTGCATCTGCAATCTCCTTAAAGGCCCATGGCCTGACGGATGAGAAAACGTTTGACCGGAGAGATGACACCAGTTCCCAGCATCCCCAGGTCGCGTAGTCGGGCGAGGCCGCGACTGCGGTTGGAGAAGAGGTGACTGAGGGCGCCACAAGCCAGTACAGTGACGAGATTATCAGGCCGCCGAACGCTTTGATAGCGGCGCAGTACAGGGGTTTCGCCCCAGTCCTGGTGATGTTGACGGGCGGTGGTGATGGCCGCTATCAATTGTTCCGCATCACGAAATCCCAGATTTACCCCCAAACCCGCCAATGGATGAACACCGTGGGCGGTATCCCCCAGCAATACGCTGCGCTCCCCGATATAACGGCTGCTGTGCAGGCCAGAAAGGGGATAACTGCTGCGTCGTCCGATCTCCTGGAAATGCCCCAGTTGCGGTCCAAACGCCTCATGCAGTTCGCGCAGAAACCGCGCATCATTCAGGGCCATCAGGTGGCGTGCATGGGCCTGTTTGGCACTCCAGACGATGGAAGCGCGGGCACGTCCCTGGGCGTCGTCACTGAAAGGCAGTACCGCCAGCGGGCCCGTGGAGAGGAATCGTTGATAGGCGATGTGGCGATGAGGCTTTTCAATCCGGACGGTGGCGGTGATGGCGTCCTGTCCATAGCTTTCCCGGAATACCGGCGCCTGAATGAGCGCCTTGCGTAACGGCGACTGCCGACCCTCCGCAATGGCCAGCAGAGTGCTGCGGGACTGTGTTCCAGAGGCATCGGTGATGTACATGGCCTTGCCATCGGGGGCAGCGCCGGTGATTTCCTGCCCGTAGTGAATATATAGCCCGGCTTCTTTCAGCGCCGTATGCAGGGCCTGCTCCAGGCGACGATTCTCGACAATATACCCAAGCAGATCTTCCCCACCTTCCTCGGCGTCCAGATGAATACCGCCGGAGTCTTCCGCATCCCATACCCGCATGCGTTCCACGGCACTGCCGAGCAACGCGGGATCAATACCCAGGCTGGTCAGAAAACGCACGGACCCGGTGGCGATCAGGCTGGCGCGGTCGAAGGGGTCCGCCGCGGCACATGCCGCAGCGCTGCGCTTTTCAAACACGGCGATGCGCAAGCCCGCCTGCTGAGCGGCCAGGGCCAGGCTGGCACCGACCATGCCGGCGCCGGAAATGACAAGATCATAACGAGCATTATCTGACATGGTAGCCATCCGTAACCAGATCCGGTATGGCGCTTTGTACCGGGAGATGAATGCCAGCCAGCCGCGCCGCCAGTTCCCGCTTACCCAGCGATGTCTGGTCCAGCAGAGTCAGAGCCGCGGCCCGTGCCAAGCGCAGCGGCAGACGTGGACTGCTGAACAGACGGTTCATGGTCTCGGTAAAGGCAATGGTCTCCAGCCGGTCGCGGCGACGGGTACGGGAGTAATCGGCCAGCAGGGACCTGCTCCCCGGGTCGTCACCACGTTCAGCCGCCTCCCGTAACAGGGCGCCCAAAGTCAGCACATCCCGCAATCCCAGGTTATAGCCTTGCCCGGCCAAAGGATGCAGGGTTTGTGCGGCATTCCCCGCCAATGCCAGACGCTGGCCGGGATCGGCCCAGAACCGCTGGAAAAACAGAGGATAGACACTGCGCGGACCGGTTGTGACCAGTGGCGGTAGTGACGAAGGTCGCTGGCGGTTCAGGGCCTCCAGGAAATCTGCATCGGAGAGGTCCAGGATGCGACTGGCATCCCCTGGGCGCAGACTCCAGACGATGGAGAACTCGTCCTTGCCGATGGGCAGGAAAGCCAGCGGTCCGCTCTCCAGAAAATGCTCGAACGCGATGCCGGGCAGGGGCTGCTGCGGAGTCACCGTGGCGATGATGGCGTGGCGGTTGTGATCCCAGCCCATGCGCCGCAGACCGGCCAGCCGTGCGAGATCGCTATGGCCGCCATCCGCAACCACCGTCAGTGCCGCCTCTACCCGCAAATCCGGCCAGTCCAGTTGGACCCGGTCCGGAAACCACTGTAGGGCCTGCAACGGCCCCGGCGATTCCTGCTGAAGGGTGCGACAAGTTGCCAGTGGCATGGCCAGTGCGTCAGTCAGGATCTCCAGACCGACCACTTCCCCCAACCTTTGCTCCGGCGCGTTCAGCAGGCTGTGTTGCAGGAGTACCCGTCCACTGATGCCCTGTTGGGTGATCTGCACGGTCCGGATAGCGGCGGCATCGGCCAGAGGCATGGCCACCCCCAGACGGCGGAGCAGGCGATGACTGCCCAGGGCCAGGGCGATGGTTCGCTCCGTCAGCCGCGGTCGTGCCTGGGCAAGAGGATAGGTATCCAGCATCAGCACCCGCAGCGGGCTGTCCGCCAGTGCCAGAACCAGACTGCGCGCCACTGGACCGTTACCCAGAATGGCCAGGTCTACCGTCAACGTACGCATCATTCCCCCCCTGCATGGTCTCTACTTTATCCAGCCATTTAAGACCAAGATGCCCTTTGCAGCAAGTACTGAATTTCCTGGTCCAGAAAGGGGCACATTTACTCCCGAGTTCTGCCACCGTAAGATCGGCAAATGTCTTCCCCTGATGCTGGCGCCGAAAAGTTCGCGGACCTGTCCATGCATGGACTGATAGACAGTCATTGTCACTTGGATGACGCAGCCTTCGACGATGATCGTGATGCGGTCCTGTGCCGCGCGGGCATGGCCGGGGTCCGCAAAATGGTCCTCCCTGCCTATACTCCCAAGTATTGGGGCCGGCTCAGGGAAACCTGCCGCCGCTGGCCCGGACTTTACCCGGCCTATGGTGTGCATCCCCTCTATCTGGAGGATCGGGATGGCCAATGGGAAGCGACCCTGGCGAGTTTTCTTGCCGATGCGGTCGCCTTGGGGGAAATCGGACTCGACGCCAGCGCGGGCACGCCTGACGCTGCATGCCAGCGTGCCGGTTTCACGACCCAACTCGCCATGGCACAGCAACTGGGCTTGCCTGTCATTCTGCATGCGCGGCAGAACCTGGAAGAAATGATCCTGACCCTGCGCCGTTTTCCCCGGTTGCGCGGGGTGTTGCACAGCTTCTCAGGCAGCTCCGTTCAGGCTCGGCGATTGACGGATATGGGGTTTTTATTGGGACTCGGTGGTGCCCTTACGCATCCCCGCGCCCGGCGTCTGCGGGCGATAGCGGCCACACTGCCGGCGGAATTTCTGCTCGCAGAGACGGATGCCCCGTGGCAACCGCCACATGCGCATCCCGGCGCTCGCAATGAGCCCGCATATCTTCGCGAAATCATCGCTGATATAGCGCAGTTGCGCCATACTTCGGTTCAGGAAATTGCCCGGATTACCGCGCAAAATGCCCTTAGCTTATTTCATCTTCAGGACGTGTCATAATGCCCCATCCTTTTGCTCGTACCGAAATTCTCCTGGGCGCTTCCGCTGTCGCGAATCTGCGTGACCGCCACGTGCTCCTTGCCGGCGTCGGTGGCGTTGGCGGTTATGTCGCGGAAAACCTTGCCCGTGCCGGGATAGGGCATATCACGCTCATTGACCACGACGTGGTCGGCATTTCCAATATCAACCGGCAAATCGTCGCCCTGCATTCCACGCTGGATCAGCCCAAGGTGGCGGTCATGGCGGCGCGGATTCGGGATATTTTCCCCGACTGTGTGCTTGAAACCCGTCAGGAGTTCATCAGCGCGGACAATGCCACACGCCTGCTGGCGGACAGTGGTGCGGAAATGGTCGTGGATTGCATTGATGCCATCGCCTGCAAAGCGATTCTTATCCAGACGGCGCAGACTCTGGGTTTACCGGTTTTTTCCAGCATGGGGGCGGGCAATCGTCTCGATCCCCGCCGGGTTCGTGTCGCAAGACTCAACCAGACGGAAAAATGCCCCCTGGCCCGAGAATTGCGCGCGCTGCTGCGCAAGAATGGCGCGTCCCTCGACGTGCAGACCGTCTTTTCCGATGAATCCCCGCGCCGGGAAGCCCCTCCCGTGGAAGTATCCAGTGCGGGCGGGCGGGCAAAAACGGTCAACGGCACCATTTCCTTCATGCCCGCGCTCTTCGGGGTAGTATTGTCCGGCATCGTTCTCCAGCATTTGCTGGCAACTGGCGAAAACCCCAATGGCGTCTAAATAGGAATCAGTAGGGGTCATCCGGGAAATTCATATTTCCTAATATTAGGAAAGTGATGATGTCATCGGATGCTTTGATGGTCAAGGTATTGAGCGCGGGGACTCTGATTATGGTAGCAAAATTTATGAGTACAGAGTGGATTCGTCTCGTCGGCAAGCAATGGGATACCCACCCGGAAATTCAGAAAGATCTGAAAAACTTCAATGCCACCTGGGAGTATTATATCGAAGATCGCCCTGATATCCCTCACGTCATGTTGTTCTGCAAGGCGGGGAAGGTTATCTATGCCGGACCTTCCGATGGGCGGCGCCGTGACTTCATCATGTGGACAAGCATGGACCACTGGCAGAAGATCCTGTCGGGAGAGATCAGCGGGAAATCAGCCTTGATGACTCGAAGACTCAAGTTTAAGGGATCCATGATGACGGCCATGAAATATATGACGCCGTTCAATATCCACCTCAATATTCTCGGTGAGATACCGGTAGATTTTGATATCTGAGGATAATAACGTATGCCGTCTCCTAAAATCTCCAGTGAGGCCACCCTGAACTTTACGGTAGATCCGAATTACTCCGGAAAGAATCTCCCGGGATGGTTTTTGATGAACACCTATCTGCAGCGGCATCTGGGTCAGATAATGCATTTCCAGCCGTATGACGGCTTTGACGCCTGTCGCGCCGCAGTGCTCGACAACCAATACGATCTGGTTTACGCCAACCCATTCGACTGGGTGCAATACGTACAAAAGAGGGATTTTATACCCATCGCCAAACCCCGGGATCATTTTGATGAAGTATACTTATGCACCGCAGCGGTCGGTCCGGTACGGGAGATTGCGGATTTGTCGCCGCGTATCCGCATAGCCTCCGCCCATCCCGCCACACTAGTTCACATGGTGGGGTTGTTTCTGCTGGATAAAGCGGAGATCGACCGGGCACGCCTGGAATTCGTCTTTACGGGCAGTTACCAGGGGGTGCTCAAGGCCATACTACAGGGGCAGGCGGATGTCGGTTTTTTGTTTGACGAAGTCTATACCAGTGCAAGCAGCCTGATTCGTGATCATCTGCGCATCATAGACCGTTCTGACGATGCCTTCGCGTTCCATGCATTCTGTGTTGGCCCACGATTATCCGCGCAGCGGGATCTGCTTACCCGGATACTTTGCCAAATGGACCAGGAGACGCGGGGGCAGGTATTATTGCAGGATGTCGGTTTTTCCGGTTTTGTGCCGGTAAGCGCCGAAGAAGTGGCGTGCCTGACCATGCTTACCGAAGAATACATCAGCGGCCACGAGGCCATCGATCTGCGCACGACTTCGTCTCTGGCCATCGATGACAGTGCCTTTGTCGTTGCCCGTGAGGATCCCGATAGCGGGACAAACTAATCTGGCTGTGGTTACAATGTATCCATGAGCTACCGTGACCTTCGCGCCTTTTTGGCCGTTCTCGAAAAGCGCGATCTATTGCGCCGGCTGAGCGTGCCCGTCTCTCCCAAACTGGAGATGACGGAAATCTGTGACCGAACCTTGCGGGCGGCAGGGCCGGCCATTCTGTTTACCCAGCCCATCGGCTACGACATGCCGGTGCTCGGCAACCTGTTCGGGACGACGGAACGCGTGGCGCTGGGGATGGGGGGCGAATCCCTGGCAGATCTCCGGCAGATCGGTCAGTTACTGGCCTATCTCAAGGAACCTGACCCGCCCCGCGGGCTGCGCGACCTCTGGGACAAATTGCCCACCCTGCGCAAGATCCTGTACATGGCACCGACCACCCTGAGTCGCCCTCCCTGCCAGGAAATCATCCTGCGCGGAGATGAGGTCGACCTTGCCGCCCTGCCGGTGCAGACCTGCTGGCCAGAAGACGCTGCGCCGCTCATGACCTGGGGCCTGACCGTGACCAAGGGGCCACACAAGCGGCGGGCCAACATGGGTATCTACCGGCAACAGGTCATCGGTCGTAACCGGGTGATCATGCGCTGGTTGGCGCACCGGGGGGGGGCCCAGGACCTGCGTGAATTCCAGAAAGCGCAGCCGGGCGAGCCATTCCCCGTTGCCGTGGCCTACGGCGCCGATCCGGCAACCATTCTGGCGGCGGTCATTCCTATCCCCGATACCATTTCCGAGCACCAATTCGCCGGCCTGCTGCGTGGCGGGCGTACTGAGCTCGCCAATGCCCTGAGCGTTCCGCTACAGGTGCCCGCGCGCGCCGAAATCGTCCTGGAAGGGCATATTTACCCGGATGACATGGCGGTGGAAGGTCCTTTTGGAGACCACACCGGCTACTACAATGAGGCCGAGCGTTTTCCGGTATTCACCGTGGAAACCATCAGCCACCGCGAAAATCCTGTTTACCACAGCACCTACACCGGCCGGCCCCCCGATGAACCGGCCATACTGGGTGCGGCCCTCAACGAAGTCTTCGTGCCCCTGCTGCAGAAACAATTCCCGGAAATCGTGGATTTTTATCTGCCGCCGGAGGGCTGTTCCTACCGTCTGGCCGTTGTCAGTATCCGCAAGGGTTACCCCGGTCATGCAAAAAGAGTCATGTTCGGTATCTGGGGCTTTTTGCGACAGTTCATGTACACCAAGTTTATCATCGTGGTGGACGAAGACATCGATGTGCGCCGTTGGGAAGATGTGATCTGGGCGATGACCACCCGGATGGACCCGGTGCGCGACATTACCCCCGTCGAAAATACACCCATCGATTATCTCGACTTTGCTTCGCCGGTTGCCGGACTTGGTGGTAAAGTGGGTATGGACGCCACCAATAAACTGCCCGGAGAGACTGCCCGGGAATGGGGCCGCCCCATCCAGATGACCGCCGTGGTGCGCCAACGAGTGGATGACCTGTTGCTGGCGCTGGATCGGCCGCTGTTCTAAATGCGCATCGAAGGGGTGCGGGGTTCCTTAAATACTCATATGGGGTTATTCTTAATC
>JAMCRJ010000021.1 GCA_023381645.1 Gammaproteobacteria bacterium | reverse complement strand
GAGGGCTCGGCGGCGCCGTTGTTGCCGCAGATACAGGTGCCCACTTTGCTTCTGAACAGCGCGGATGACCCTATTGTACCCGTCGACAGCCTGCGCCATGTTCAGATAAGCCCGGCCGTGACACGTTGCATCACCGAGCAAGGCGGTCATGTTGGCTTTGTAGATGGCGCCTTTCCGGGTCATCTGCATTGGTTGCCAAACACGCTGCTGGACTATTTTGAAAGGAGGATCCCATGACAGACCACCTGCAACCCCGTCTTCGCGTCCTGCTGGCGGAAGCCATCGCCATCGGCCCCGGCAAGGCCGAGTTGCTTCGTCATATTCGCGAAGAAGGCTCCATCTCTGCGGCGGCGCGAGCGATGAATATGAGTTACCGGCGCGCCTGGTTGCTGGTGGACACCATGAATCACTGTTTTCTGGCACCGGTGGTGAGCACCGCCACCGGGGGTAGCCACGGCGGCGGTGCGCATCTGACCGAAATGGGCGAAGAAATACTCACCCGTTACGAGGCCATGGAAGCCAAGGCAAACCTGACCCTGGCGCCCGATATCGCCGAATTCCGCAAACTCATGCAGCTCCACAAGCCGGAAGAAAACGCTTCGTGAAAAATCTTCTGCGCGAGGTGCTGTGCAGCAGGGTCTACGATGTGGCCCGGGAAACGCCCCTGGAAGCCGCGCCCAAATTGAGCGCACGCCTGCAGCGCGAGGTGCTGTTCAAGCGCGAAGACCTGCAACCGGTGTTCAGCTTCAAACTGCGCGGCGCCTACAACAAGATCGCCCAGCTTTCGGATGCTGAAAAGGCACGCGGTGTCATCACCGCCAGCGCCGGCAATCATGCGCAGGGCGTCGCCTATGCCGCCCAGAAGCTGGGCATCCGTGCGGTGATCGTCATGCCCGGCACCACTCCGGAGATCAAGGTCAACGCGGTACGGGCGCGGGGTGCGGAGGTCATTCTTCATGGCGACAGCTACTCCGACGCGCAGGCGCATTGCGACGCCCTGATCGCCGAGTCGGGCCTGGTCTTCATTCCGCCCTTTGACGATCCGCTGGTGATTGCGGGACAGGGGACCATAGGCGCAGAGATACTCCGTCAGCGGGGCGCCGGCCTGGAGGCGATTTTTGTTCCGGTGGGCGGCGGCGGCCTCATTGCCGGGGTGGCGGCTTACCTGAAATCCATTGTGCCCGAGATTCGCATCATCGGCGTAGAGCCCTTTGAGGCCGACGCCATGTACCAGTCTTTGCAGGCGGGGGAACGCGTTACACTGCCCCAGGTCGGTATTTTCGCCGATGGCGTGGCGGTGCGCCAGGTGGGAGAACACACCTTTGCCCTCTGCCGCAAATATGTGGATGAGATCGTGCGGGTGACCAATGACGAGATCTGTGCGGCCATCAAGGATGTGTTTGACGAAACCCGTTCCGTCATGGAGCCGGCGGGCGCGCTGGCCTTGGCGGGTCTCAAGCGGATGGCGGCAACCGACCCCGGTCGGGGCGGGGCCTGGGTTGCCCTCCTCTCCGGCGCCAATATGAACTTTGACCGCCTGCGCTTCATCGCCGAGCGGGCGGAACTGGGCGAGGCGCGCGAGGCGCTGTTTGCGGTCACCATCCCGGAGCGACCGGGGGCCTTTCGCGCCTTCTGCGCGGCGATTGGTCAGCGAGTCGTGACGGAATTCAATTACCGCCTGCACCACCGGGATCGGGCGCATATTTTCGTCGGAGTGGCCATCCGCGACCGGGAAGACGCCAGTGCGTTGCTGGAGAGCTTACGAGTCACGGGTCACGAAGCGCTGGACCTGAGTGACGACGAAATGGCCAAACTGCACATCCGCCATATGGTGGGCGGGCATGCGGCGGCCGCGCAGAACGAGCGGATTTACCGTTTTGAGTTTCCGGAACGACCAGGGGCGCTGATGGAGTTTCTCGACAAACTGGGCGGGCACTGGAATATCAGTCTCTTCCACTATCGCAATAATGGCGTCGACCTGGGCCGGGTGCTGGCGGGCTTTGAGGTTCCGGACAGCGAGATGGCACGATTCGAATCACTGCTGGCCCGGCTCGATTACCCGCATGTGGCGGAAACCGCCAACCCGGCCTACCGGTTCTTTCTGGATCATGGTCAGCACTGACCCGTGTTCGCCTCTCAGCGCGGGGCGAACATCAGGCGCAGAGACTCACCAATACCAGCGGCCATACCGTGCCAGCGACGGGCCATATCCGCATCCATGTGGTCCAGCATGGTTTCGTGAAAAAGCGCGAGCCAGTCGTCCACCAGCGGATGGGTTATTCCGACCGGAGCATGCTTGTCGCCCAGCGCATAGCGGTAGTCTTTGTAGGGAAGTCCGCCAGACACGGTCCACCAGTAGTGAACGAGACGATCCTTGTGCAACTCCCAGTCCTGGACGATGGAGAAAGGCTCCGCCAAGGTCGGGTGATGCTGGATGCGATTGTAGAAATCATCCACCACGGCACGGATCACCGGCAGCGTAATCTTTTCGCAAAGGGGTTCGAGGCGGCGTTTGGGAGGGCTTACCTGCTCCATGATCGGCTCCGGTGTCCGCAGACTGTGAAAATATGCAGTATTGCTGATGGAGCAACTGCGGGTCAATATCCGAAAATCCGACGTTCAGAACCGCTCGGGGCGGTAGGGAGCGGGATCCGTAAACGGCGTTTCACCCAACATCATCTCGGCCAGCAAACGCCCGGTGGTCGGCCCCAGGGTCAGACCCTGGTGACAATGTCCGAAGGCATACCACATACCCGGATGCCCCGGCGCCCGACCAATGATCGGCAGCATGTCGGGGGTGCAGGGGCGCACCCCCATCCAGGGGTCGGCGTCCAGACGTCCGCCGAGGGCAGGCAATAACCGCCGTGCCTGCGCCTCCGCCCGAGTAAGCGGAATAGCGGAAGGCGGGGCGTCCCGATGCGCAAACTCCGCACCGGTCGTCAGCCGGATACCACGCTGCATGGGCACCAGCATATAACCCTGATCGGCATCGAGCACCGGGTGACCGAGTGGTGTGGCCTCCGGTTGGGCGTAGTGCATGTGATAGCCCCTTTTTACAAAGAGCGGCGGGTGGTAACCCAGAGGGTTGGTCACATCCGGCGACCAGGCGCCCAAGGCCACTACCACCTCTATGGCGTCGACCGGTTCATGCACCGTAGCGACGCGCCACCCCGTCGAACTGCGCTCTACGCTCCGCACGGCGCTGGTGCGAAACTCGCCGCCCATCCGGGTAAAATAGTTCAGGTACGCGCGAGTGAGCGCGTGGGGATCGACAACGGCCAGCGGCTGGGTCCAGTGGATACCGCCGGCCAGCCCGGGGCGCAGACTGCACTCCATCGCCGCCACCTGCGCGCCGTCGAGTGCGTCGTAAGCCACCTCGAAATTCCCGGCCTTATATGCCGCTTCTTTCAGGGCGTGATCCAGAGATTCTGCCTTTTCATGCACCTGCAACCAGCCACCGGGACGGAGCAGATCGACCGCCCCCGCCGCGCCGGCCAGAGCCAGATGGTCATCCAGGCAGTGCGCAATCAATGCCGCATAATGCCGGGCGATCGTTCGGTGACGGTCTTCACGGGAGTTATACCAGTACTGCAGGAAGGGAATCGCCAGACGCGGCAGCATCGTCCCCCGGTAGTAGGCCTCGGTCGACTGATTGCGGGCATAGCTGAGCAACGTCGCCAGGGCGCGGGGGAAGGGGTGCGGCATGACCGCCTCGCGCTGAATCAGGCCGGCATTGCCGAAGGATGTCCCCTCCCCGGCCCCTTGCTGGTCCAGAAGAATGGTGGGACGGCCCCGTAACTGCAACTGCAGGGCAATGGAAACCCCGACGATGCCTGCTCCCAGAACCACCACGTCGCCATGTGCTGCCATAAGAACCCCGGGGAAAGTTGAGAAAGTTAGGGTCCGCCCGATATAGCAGAGGCCGCAGTCCTGGTCAATCTTCCTGCAACTCCAGCTCATCGAAGACGTAAATGCCTTGCCCCGCCTTCCGCCAGCGCAGCCAGAACACATAAAGGATACCCAACAGCAAAAACACCCCAACGGTCTGATCGATGCCGGCCGCAATATATTTCGGGCCATAGATGAAGAACAGCACCTCCACGGCGGAAAGGCTGATGATCACGACCAACGATCCGAGCAGGAGACCCGCATGATGATGCGCCCTAAAATGGTGCCGGATGGAGCGGTGCTGAAGCAATAAAAAACGCATCATGTTGACCCCATCCAATAAGAACTCCGCCACCAGAAAGAACCCCGCCGCGCTCAGCACCAGGTTGAAGAGGTCCCGCATACTGGGGAAGAAAACCTGCATGAGGACCACCGCCATGGCCAGCAGGATCGGCAGGATGACGGACCAGTACGGTACGTGTCCACGATTCAGTCGGCCCAGACACCCCGGCATCACCCTATCCCGGGACATGGCGAAAAGGGCGCGAGACAGGATGAAGGTGGTGAGCCAGAGGCCACCGGCGGTGGACGCGATAATCGCTATGCGCATCCACGGGAGCAGTTGCGGGGATACCGTCGCCGCCCAGAGACTCAGGGTATCACTGGTGTTTTGCAACTGGTCGAGGGGCACCTGATGCAGGAGCAGGGGCCAGATCAGCAGGTAGTAGAGCACGACGCTCACGGCCCCGATGATTCCTCCCCATCCCGGGGTGATGCGCGGTTTTCTGGATTCTTCCGAGGCGTAGGAGTCGATTTCCCAGCCGTCCACGATGGTGGCGGCCACCACCATGCAGACGATGACGCCGGCCCAGTGAACATGACTGAGGGAAAATGAGCCTGCCCCCACTGCCGGCGGCCCCCAATGGGAATAGCCGACAATGGCCATGAAGGCGACGGATACGATTTCGATGAGCAGAAATATCTGGGTGACCCTGGCGGTGATGCGCGCCCCGAGCAACAAAACACCCGCCGCGAACAGTGCCCAGAACGTGGCCACCACGATCTGCAATCCGGCGCCGGGGTGCGGTACTCCCAGCGCCTCCAGAGTGAACCGCGCCGCCGGGATCAGGATCGGCGGGATCGACCAGAAATAGGCCATGATCACGATCCATGCCTGAAAATTCGAGTAATCGATGCCCATTATCCGCCGGGACCAGTGATAGGAGGCACCGGCGTTGGGAAAATGCTGATTCAGCGACAGAAATATCCAGGAACACAGAATGAAGGGAATGGCGATCAGCACGATCGCCAGAGGCACCTCTGCTCCTGCTGCCTGGACCATGGCCGACCCCGCCGCCGCCACGCTGAAGATGGGACCCACGCTGGAAATGGACAGACTGGACAGATCAACGAGCTGAAATGTCTTGTGCAGCGTCTGACGGGCGTCCGCGGGCATGACCGCCTCCTGGGCACAAGGTAGCTCAGGAACCGGACAACAGTTTTCCTGTCTCCGACAACGCCTTGTTTCGATGCGCGCGCAACCAGGCAAACCATGGCTCCAACCCCGCTCCCGTGGCGGCGGAGATCTGCAACACCTCGGCATGATGCGCGACTTCGTGCAAGTAACCGAGGCAACGTTCCAGGTCGAAGGAAAGGTAGGGCAGCAGATCGATCTTGTTGATCAGGATCAGGTCCGCGCCGTGAAACATGTGGGGGTACTTTGCCGGCTTGTCTTCGCCCTCGGTGACCGCCAGAATGACCACCCGTGCCGCTTCACCGAGATCAAAGAGGGCCGGGCACACCAGGTTTCCCACGTTCTCGATGAAGACGACGGAACCGGCGGCCGGGTCGATCTCCTGCAGTCCCTGCGCCACCATCTCCGCCTCCAGATGACAGCCCTGGCCGGTATTGATCTGCACCACGTTGCAACCCGCCTGGCGTATGCGTTCCGCATCGTGGGTGGTTTCCTGATCACCCTCCACTACCGCCAGGGGGAACTCGCCCGCCAGTTCTGCCAGGGTTTTTTCCAGCAGGGTCGTCTTCCCGGCGCCGGGTGAACTCATGAGATTCAGGGAAAACACGCCCCGTCCTGCCAGCCAGCCGCGATTGCGTTCCGCAAGGCGGTCATTTTTGTCCAGAATCCGCGCCTCCAGAGATACCAGGTGGGCATCCCCGTCCGCCGGTACATGGGGATGGGCGTGGAGATGGGAGCCCGCACCGCCGTGGGCATGCGAATGCGCAGCATGGTTATGCACCGCTGCATCTCCACGCGGGTGCTCATGGGCATATCCGGGCACATCGCCCGATGATCCCGGGGCATCGGCGGCCATCCCCCCCGCAACACCCAGGTGCGTTATCCGCGTCTGTGCTCCATCGGAACATCCACAGGTCTTACACATCACTGCACCTCCATATCCTTGATGTTGAGTTCCTTGCCGGCCACACAGATCAGGTCGCCCGCACCACACGGACAATGCCCGAATACCTGCCGGAGAGGGACACGTTTGCCACAGGACCGGCATTCACCCTCACCGGGAATCTCCAGCACTTCCAGATCCGCGCCCTCCAGCGGTGTGCCCTGACTGCACACGTCGAAGCAAAAGCGGATGGAGTCCGGAACCACCCCCGATAACAACCCCACTTCCAGCCGCACCCGGATCACCTTACGACCACGGGCCTGCTCGCTGCAGATGGAGACAATGTTGCGGGTGATTCCGAGTTCGTGCATCGCCGTTCCTCGTCTAACAGATTCGCGGCAACTGTTCGCCCACCAGCATATCGACGATGCGTTCACCGCCGAAATGGCTGCTCAGCACGACCCTTCCGGGAGGCCCCGCGAGCACCTCGCCGATCATCCCGGCGTAGGTGCCCTCCGGGCAGGAGCGCAGCGCCTCCAGGGCAGCCCCGGCCTCTTCCTTTGGCACCACCGCAAGGAGTTTGCCTTCGTTGGCCAGATAGAGGGGATCCAGGCCGAGCACTTCGCAGATGCCTCTGACCACGGGGCGGACGGGAATGCTATCCTCCACGATGCGCATACCCACGCCAGCCCCTCCGGCAAATTCGTTGAGCACCGTGGCCAGCCCGCCGCGGGTCACGTCGCGGATGCATCGGGTGCCCGGCGCCGCCGCCAGCAGTGCGGCGATAATCCCGTGCAGGGGCTGGCAATCGCTCTCCACATCCGCGTCCAGGGCCAGATCGCCGCGCGCCTTCAAAATGGCGGCGCCATGATCCCCCAAGTGGCCATTCAACAGCAGTTGGTCACCCGGTCGGATCCGGGCGATCTCCAGATGGACGCCCTTCGGGATGATTCCGATGCCGGCGGTGTTGATGAACAGCTTGTCCGCGCTGCCCCGGGGCACCACTTTGG
>JAMCRJ010000035.1 GCA_023381645.1 Gammaproteobacteria bacterium | reverse complement strand
CGTGCCGGTGACGTATTCGCATGGCTTGAAGAAGGTGCCGCCGTGTATGTTTGCGGGGCCGAAGCGATGGGCAGGGCGGTACATCAATCCCTGGTGGATATCGTTCAGTCGGCCGGGCGCACGCAGGTTCAGGCCGAGGAATATATTCTGGAATTGAAACAGACGGGGAGATATCACCGAGATGTCTATTAATGACAAAGCACTTTCCGATGTGGAACGGATCAAGGCAGAGAGCCAGGGGCTGCGCGGTACGTTGCGGGAGAGTCTGCACAATCCTGTCACCGGTGCACTGGCGGAAGATGACGTTCAGGTCATCAAGTTCCACGGCATTTACCAGCAGGACTATCGCGACCTGCGGGCGGAACGCCACCAGCAGAAACTGGAGCCCCTGTATCAATTCATGGCCCGGCTGCGCCTGCCGGGCGGCGTATTGAGCGGAGCGCAATGGCTGGCGTTGGGCGACATCGCCCGCACCTACGGCAACGCCAGCCTGCGTATCACCAGCAGACAGAGCATACAATTTCACGGACTGCTCAAGCCGCATCTCAGGCCGGTGCTGCAAGCCCTCGACCGGGCCCTGCTCGATACGGTCAGCGCCTGCGGCGACGTCAACCGCAACGTCATCGCCAGTTCCGCCCCTCAGATCTCCGCCTTTCATGCCGAGGCATACGGTTGGGCGCAGAAAATTGCCGAGCACCTGCTGCCGCAGAGCCACGCCTATCATGAAATCTGGTTGGACGGCCAACAGATAACCGCACCGGAAGAGGATCTCCTGTACGGGTCTACTTATCTGCCCCGCAAGTTCAAGATTGCCATCGCTGTGCCGCCGCACAACGACGTCGACGTGTTCACGCAGGATCTTGGGTTCATCGCCATACACGAGGAGGGGCGACTGGCGGGATTCAATGTCTGCGTTGGGGGAGGCCTTGGTCGCAGCCACAACAAACCCGATACCTACTCGAGGCTGGCGGATGTCTGCGGATTTTGCGCCCCCGGGCAGGTGTTGGCCATAGCCGAAGCCGTGCTCATTACCCAGCGTGACCACGGAGACCGAAGCAATCGAAGCCACGCCCGCCTCAAATACACGGTAGACCGTATGGGTTTGGATCGCTTCATGGAAGAGGTGCAGCAACGCACCGGATTTTCGCTGGCCCCGCCGCGCCCGTTCCACTTCGAGACTTCGGGAGACCGGTTCGGCTGGCTCGAAAATGATGACGGAACAGCCTGCCTTACCCTCTTCATACCCGGTGGTCGGGTTGCCGATGGTGATATTCCGCTCCTCAGCGGGCTGGATGCACTCGCACGCCTGCACCATGGCGAAATCCGGCTGACCTGCAATCAGAACCTGCTGATCGCCGGCATTTCCCCCGCGGAACGCCCGATTGTCGAAACCGTGCTTGCTGAATACGGGCTTAACCGATTGCTGAATCTCGCCCCGGTCCGTACCCACGCGATGGCATGTGTGGCGCTGCCCACCTGCCCCCTGGCGATGGCCGAGGCCGAGCGCTATTTGCCGGTTTTTCTGGATCGCATCGAGGCGTTGCTTGCCGAGGCCGGTCTGGAAGGAGAAGCGTTGACGGTGCGTATGACCGGATGCCCCAACGGGTGCGCTCGGCCTTATCTCGCGGAGATCGGCCTGGTCGGCAAAGCGCCAGGCCTTTACGATCTTTATCTGGGCGGCGATCGGACCGGCATGCGCCTGAACGCACTTTACCGGGAGGCATTGGATGAAGAAGCTCTGCTGGATGCCCTGCGCCCCCTGTTGAAGCGCTTTGCCGACCAGCGCTGGGCCGGCGAGACATTCGGGGACTTTGTGCGGCGACTGGATTTTTTACCGCCGGATCCCGGCCTTCCGCATACAGGGAGACGGTGAGAAATCCATGCGCATAGGAACCAGGATACAGGATGTGCTCCTCCTTTTCGGGGAATTGCGCAACGCGCCATACGCACCGGCGGTTTTTGCCACCAGCTTCGGGGCGGAAGATATGGTGCTCACGGACCTGATTGCGAAACATGCGCCCTGGATAGAGATATTCACCCTCGACACCGGTCGTTTACCGGAGGAAACCTACCGGCTGATGCAGGAAACCCGGGGGCACTACCACCTCCCCATCCAGGTGTATTTCCCGGAATACGGGACGGTGGAGCGCTATGTCCGGGAATACGGGCCCAACGCCTTTTATGAAAGCCAGGAATTGCGCAAGGCCTGTTGCCATATGCGTAAGGTCGAACCCCTGCAGCGGGCACTGCGGGGTAAAGGGGCCTGGGTGACCGGAATGCGCCGGGAGCAGGCGCTTTCGCGGCAGGACCTCGCCGTCCGGGAATGGGATGCGGCTCACGAGCTGCCCAAGTTTAATCCCCTGGCCGACTGGTACCATGAGGAAGTCTGGGATTATATCCGTCATTTTGAGGTGCCCTACAATCGTCTTCATGATCAGGGTTACCCCAGCATCGGCTGTGCCCCCTGCACGCGCGCCATCTCCCCCGGCCAGGATATCCGCGCGGGTCGTTGGTGGTGGGAGAATCCGGCCACCAGAGAGTGCGGCCTGCATGTCATTGACGGCAAACTGGTCCGCGCCAAGCCAGTAACACCACAAAAAACTTCAGGACAAATATGATGCATACTACAGCCGAAAAACATGTTCTCGATGCCGCTAGCAATCACCATCTGGACTGGCTGGAATCAGAAGCGATCCACATCATGCGCGAGGTTGCGGCCGAATGCGCCAAACCGGCGCTGCTGTTTTCCGGCGGCAAGGATTCGCTGGTGCTGCTGCGCATCGCCGAGAAGGCCTTCCGCCCCGGCAAGTTCCCGTTTCCGCTGGTACATATCGATACTGGCCACAATTTCGCTGAGGTCATCGAATTCCGCGACCGACGCATTGCTGAACTGGGCGAGCAACTGATCGTGCGTTCCGTCGAGGAGTCGATCAGGCGGGGCACCGTGCGCCTGCGTAATCCCGCAAGCGATTCGCGTAATGCGGCGCAGGCCGTCACCCTGTTGGAGGCCATTGCCGAATTTCAGTTTGATGCCTGCATCGGCGGCGCCCGTCGCGATGAAGAGAAGGCTCGCGCCAAAGAGCGGATTTTTTCATTCCGCGATGAGTTCGGGCAGTGGGATCCGAAGGCGCAGCGCCCAGAACTCTGGGATTTATATAATACCCGCATTCATCCTGGCGAAAATATGCGCGTGTTCCCGATCTCCAACTGGACCGAACTAGACGTCTGGCAATACATCGCCCGCGAAAAACTGGCGCTACCTTCGATTTATTTTGCCCATGAGCGCCAGGTCATTCCGCGCAACGGCTTTCTGGTGCCGCTGACCACGCTGACACCGGCCAAGGAAGGCGAGGTAATCAAGACCCAGGTCGTGCGTTTCCGTACGGTCGGCGATATCTCATGCACCTGCCCGGTGGCATCGGATGCCGCTACCATCGAGGCCATCATCGCCGAGACCGCCATGACCAAAATCACCGAACGCGGTGCAACCCGGATGGATGACCGGACATCGGAAGCATCGATGGAACAACGCAAGAAGGCAGGATATTTCTGATGAGCGCGACCATTCCCAAACAATTTTTTCAGGAACTGACGAGAGAGCGCGGCTTGCTGCGCTTCATTACTGCCGGTTCGGTGGATGATGGCAAGAGCACGCTGATCGGCCGTCTGCTGTTCGACAGCAAGGGCATTTTTGCCGACCAGTTGGACGCGATATCCCACGCCAGGCACCGTCGCACCATCGGCGACGCGATCGACTTGTCGCTGCTGACGGATGGCCTGGAAGCCGAGCGCGAGCAGGGCATCACCATCGACGTCGCTTACCGCTACTTCGCCACGCCCCGGCGCAAGTTCATCATCGCCGATACCCCGGGTCATGAACAGTACACGCGCAACATGGTTACCGGAGCATCCACCGCTGACGCCGTCGTCATCCTGATCGATGTCTCGAAAGTGAAGATGGGCGAGGATGGCAGCGTGGAATTACTGGTGCAAACCAAGCGCCATTCGACCATCGCCCACCTGTTGCAGATCGAACATGTCGTGGTCGCGGTCAACAAGATGGATCTGGTGCATTACGACCAGGCGGTGTATGACCGTATCGTTCAGGCGTACCGGGAATTCGCGCAACGGCTGGGCCTGAAGGATATCCGCACGATTCCATTGTCCGCCCTGGCGGGCGACAATGTGGTCACTGCGGGCGACAGGATGCCCTGGTATCAGGGGCCAACACTGATCGAACTGCTCGAATCCCTGAGCGTCTATGACGCATGCCATGACGAACCGCTGCGTTTTCCGGTACAACTGGTGGCGCGCCACAACGGCCACGAAGCCAAGGACTTCCGCGGTTATATGGGCCGCATCGAAGCCGGGAAAGTCCGCAGGGGTGACCGGTTGGTGGTGCAACCAGGAGGACCGGCGGCGACCGTGAAAGACATTCTGATACTCGATCAATCGCTGGAATCGGCCGTCGTCGGCCAATCGGTAACGCTGTTGCTGCAGGAACACCTGGATATTTCGCGTGGCGACATGCTCGCGTCCGCCGATCGTCCGGCCAGCCTGCTCAAAACCGTCACCGCCGACGTCTGCTGGTTGTCGGAGGATCCGCTTGATCTGCGTCGCAAGTACTGGCTGAAACACACGACCCGGCAAGTCACCGCGCGCGTCATAGAAATCAATGCGTTGCTCGATATCAACACGCAACAGAAGCGTCCGGCCGATGCCTTGCGGCTGAACGACATCGCCAGCGTCACGCTGAATGTGCAGCAGCCGCTCGCCGCTGATGCATATGACGCCATTCGCGCGACCGGAGCGTTTATTTTGATCGACGAAGTGACACATCAAACCGTTGCGGCCGGGATGATCCGTCTCGACGATTCCGGGGTGAGGAATGTATCCGAACGTTAAAACTACTGGTCTCCGGAGTATGAGGCCTGGGCTGGAGCGGCTGCACGCACAAGACGCCGGATCAACCGGCCAACGGCGGCTGCTGATCGCCGGAGGGCCCCACCTGTGAGCAGAGAAGGCTATGGTAATAGCGGGAAAGTCTGGATTGTCGGGGCAGGTCCGGGTGACCCCGACCTGCTGACCCTGAAGGCGGCCGCCCTTGTGGGTACGGCCGATATCATCTTTCATGACGCCCTGGTCAATCCACGCATTCTGGACATGGCACGGTCGGACACCAAATTGGTGGATGTAGGCAAACGGGGCGGCAGGCCCTCTGCTTCTCAGGTGAGCATCCAGACGCGGATGATCCACGCTGCGCGGCAAGGTATGCGTGTAGTGCGCCTCAAGGGGGGCGACCCGTTTATGTTTGGACGCGGTGGTGAGGAGTGTATGGCACTGTGGACGGCCGACATCGACTACGAAATAGTGCCCGGCATCACCAGCGGCCTTGCGGCGGCAGCCTGTGCCGCCGTACCGCTGACGTACCGCAGCATCAGTCAATCCGTCCTGTTCGTAACAGGGCACGAAGCGGCGAATACCCCACCAGTGGACTGGCATCGTATCGCAAACGCAGCCGATACCCTGGTCATCCATATGGGGATAGCCCGCATACTGGAGATTCAGAACGCCTTGATCGCCGGTGGACGGCACCCGGATACGCCGGTGCTGGCCATGCAATGGGCAACTTTACCGCAGCAGCGCCATGTGTACGCCAGGTTAAACGATCTGACCGATGCCATTCACGAAGCAGATCTGGGTAGCCCGGCAATCCTCATTGTGGGTGAGGCGGTACGCCTGTCGCAACAGTTATCACACGGAATGAATCCCGCTTCTGATGACCCCTTTGGCCAAAGATGGTGGTATTTATCCGCAGTTGGCAGTGCATGACCAAGGAAGCCCATTTGCTGCTCGCGCATGGGTCCCGTGATCCGGAATGGCGCCTTCCGTTTGAGATCCTGGCGGCCGACTTGAAGGCAATCCATCCGGAACGCCCTATCCGACTATGCTACTTGGAACTGTGGCACCCCATGCTGACCGACGCCATTCAGGAGGAATATGGCCGCGGTATCAGAAATTTCAGAATATCCCCTCTGTTCTGGAGCCGGGGGCGTCATCTCCGGGAAGACCTCCCGCGTCTGGTTGATGCGGTGATGATCCCCGGTATGCACATCCGTATAGACGGGCCATTGGGACTCAATGAAGAGGTATTGCGGGCAGCATTGACTGCTCTGACCTGATGTTTTATTACGGGAACCAGGAGCATCCAATGAGCAGAAAAGAAACTGTAGTTCATATTTTCAAGGACGGTGAGCGCAATATTACGGCATGCAGGCTGGACGATTCCGAGAATATATCCTTAAACTTTTGCTTGCCCGATATACAACTCACCCCATTGCATTTGCTCAACATGGCTCTTGGCCGATGCCTCGTGGAACTCACGTTACGGTTTCTGGAACGACGGGACTTAAGGGCAACCTGCCTGATGAGCATCTGCACAGCTGTAAAAACCACTGGCGCGGTGCGGATTGATGAGATCAATATTACATTGACATTACCATTGCCATTATCACCTGATGATGAAGTGATCCTGATCAGGATGCTACACCAATGTCCGATACATGCAGCTATCACCGGAAGCGTTTCCATCACCTTACAGATAGGTGATGACCGCGAAGCCCTTTCACGCTATGAGCAGAATCCATTATTCCAAACATCTGCCAACATATTGCACGCCCATACGGTTAGCGACAACGCTAATGATATCCGGATATAGCGCTACAAATTCGTCACATCATGAGTTGGTGTGGTCTGACGCTGACCGGTGGTCGTGCTGTGCGTTGAATAATGAATGCTCACCGCCAAACATCATTGCTATTCCTACCGTGAGCATGGCGGGCAGAAGTACACCATAGCTCCCGGTCATTTCGGTGATCATGACGATAGTAGACAAGGGCGCGTTGGCCGCTACGGAAAAGACCGCCATCATGCCGACCACCACAAACATGGCAATGGGTATATTGAGGTTAGGGGAAAACACCTTCGCAAAATGCCAGAACAAGGCGCCCGAGAGCCCCCCGATAACCACCGTTGGGCTAAAGGCCCCGCCGGATGCCCCGGATCCGGCAATCAGAGACATGGCCAGAATGACACAGATTATACCAAGCGTTAATTCGGATACTCCAGGGGAGATTTTGTGGTCCATGATCAACTGCAACCAGCCATAGCCGTTGCCTATGGCATAAGAAGATAACAAACCAATGCAGCCGGCCAGGACACCGCCTATCAGGGCAGTGACATAGATCGGCTGCTTCAGCTTCTTGAACAAATCAGAAATATAATAAAACACCCACAACAGAAAGCGGGCAA
>JAMCRJ010000045.1 GCA_023381645.1 Gammaproteobacteria bacterium | reverse complement strand
AGGGATACTTGTGCATCCGGAAGCTGGGGTTGTAAATGTGGATACTGATGTTTTATCAAGACACATATCTCCCGTTAAAATCTCTTTAGGGGCTTTCGCAAAAGTGCTAGAAAAAATTATATCGCTTTTTTTATTTTTCCACAAAGATGAAATCTTTTCATTTAAACTCTTTAAATTTACCGCGCTTATTTGATATTCATGTTTTGAAATTTGTTCTACCAGAAACGGATTGTCATATTCCCCTCCCAAGCTGATAAAAAGGTTATTAGGAATTCCGGCTACATGAACCAGACCGTTTCTGTACCACATGTTTATTTGTTTAACAATTTCATCAGGTAAATTAAAAGGAGTTTGTTTCAGAATATCGAGATTTGCTCCTCTTGTTTTTGTTTCCGATTGGCCGAGTGCATCTATTATAGACAAAAGAATTAGTAGCGCAGTATACCCATATACACCATCATCCCCCTTTCTTAATCCCAAAAGAATATTTACTGCTTGCATATACTCTTCAACAATAGCTTTTGACTGTTCGTTGCTGTCGTGATGGATGGCCATTTTACCTCCAAATATTGCAATATATAATGTAACCCGTCGCAAAAACCCGGTCGCCAAACTCTTGCCAAAAATCAAAAACCATCGTCTGTGTAATATGTTGGCTTATCCGAAGATATTAGCCGCGAGCCTTCAGAAAGCGTATTGCGAAAATGGCCAGCATGGCAAGCGGCCACTGCAACCCAACGTCCGCTTCCAGTCTGATACCGCCCTTTCCGGCAGTGATGAGAGAATGACCCTCTACTTCGCCTTATATGGGAGATTGTGTCATGCAAGCCAAAGACCGTTCAACCTGAGGTGGACGACGCCCTGGAGATCGCGGAACAAATGGAGGTATAGGCAGGACCATACCTTGAGATAGTGCAATAGATGCCCTATCCTGAGCCTATGACGACGTATCCCCCGGTGGATGATTGGCGCGTGCGCATCAACGGTCGAGAGCCCCATCCGTTGCCGCACGTCCACGTCCAATTCCGGGATGGATCGCGGGTGTCCCTGGCCATCGAAACAGGGGAGTTGCTCTCGGGTTTTGTGACACCCCATAAACGATTGGCACCTGTACGCACCTGGATAGAAGCGCGTCGAGAGATATTGCTGGCGGAGTATCGGAGGCTGAACCCATGAACCATGTACCACAGATTCGCAAGACCGAGATCAGTGGGCCATTCCAGACTACGATCGAATGGTCCACCGGAGAAACCTTTGTGACGGATTTGAGCAGCACCATCGGTCCAAAACGGGAGGGAGACCCCTTTGCCGCTCTCCACGATCCGGCGATTTTTGCGCAGGCCCAAAGCGATGACTGGGGAGATGGCCTGAGTTGGCCGGGCGGGCTGGACCTGGGAGCAGACCAACTGTACAACCTGGGTCGCCAGCAGGCAGGCCTGCCCACGCGCGAGGACTTCGCCGTATGGATGGAGCGAAACCGGCTCAGTCTGAATCAGGCTGCCCAGGCTATCGGTATGACCCGCCGCATGATTGCCTACTATAAAAGTGGGGCTAGACCCATACCGAAGACGGTTTGGCTGGCCTGCATCGGCTACGAATCCTTGCAACACGAGGCCGCATGATCCAACGCGGAATGGGCGGTCATGCAGCGATTCGCCATTCGACAAGTAAGAGAACAGCGGCGCGCGCCCCGGCCACAAGGTCAGCGGAATCGTTAATGACTGCAACGAGATGTTGGTCGAGATTGGAAACCCGCGGTACTTCGTGGATCTGATCAAGAAGGTGATACAGATGAGTACGCAAAGCGTCAAGACGAAGCAGGGTGAGTGAGAATGGACGGATTCAGGATCCGTTATAGACCAGACCGTTCCGCTGCCGATAAAGGTGGAATACCTTTCGCGCGTCATCGACCAATATGCCTTGGACCATCTCTATGCCATGGGCCTCCAGGTAACGATACGACTCCGGAAAAACTGGTCCCTCCTCGAACCCCAATCCCATGGCATCGACCCGGCCGGCCCCACATACGATCCGTCGGACGCCGCTCCACAACGCCGCCCCCAGGCACATCGCACATGGCGCACACGATGTGATCAATTCGTGTGGCGGTAATCCTTGCGCATGAAGCGTATACGAGTGCAGGCGCTTTTCCGCCAGCATGAGCGCGACAATTTCGGCGTGCAGGACGGAATTGTTCAGCCCTTCGACCAGGTTGACCCCTGCGGCTACGAGACGATTTCCAGGCCGTTGAAAGACGACAGCGCCAAAGGGCCCGCCAGTCGCCCGCAAGACATTTTCCCGCGCCAGCGTGATCGCTAGCCGCATCTTGTCCTCATCCGAGCTGTATGAAGAATGTTCGCCTAGCACACCCTGCACCCATTGCGGAAGCGTAAAGCGGATGGCCATGGCTTCTCGAGGCAGTGACTTTTTCATGCAACCAAATACTCCTGTTGAAGTTGTCATTGGCGGCGGATTTGGGTCGGGTGCCCCGTCTCTCGTCGCTGGATTTCCCTCGGCGCCATCTTCCGCCAACCACCCCCGCCGCCGTTGCGCCAATGCCGGCGGTGCTTCCTGGCCGATCCATAGCACCCGGCCGCCCTTGAATGCCCTAGTCTATCGAAGCCGAGGGTGATCGGAAACGGCCCCAGCCATAAATCATCCAGACGTTTTTTGCAAGCGGGTAGGATCGGACACCCCTAAATAAAAAAGGGTAAGATGCCAGCGCTGTGGGGTCGCAATGACCGGCCGGCGGCCGGTCCCGTTGACGGAACTGCACCAGGCGCAGGCGCAAGGCGGGAAGCACGTCAGTCGACGGCCAGGCGGCAAGGACTCGATAGTCCGAGTATTCCCATGAGTTCCAAAGCATTGTGGGTGGCGTAGGCGGCCTGGTCATTGTCGAAGTAGACATAAACGGTGCGCAGATCCCAAGTCCGGATGCGCGCCGCCCAAGCCCTAAGGGCCTCAGTCGTGTAACAGCCGGCATAGGCGGCGAGGCTGGGACCGTGCAGCCGGATATAGGCGAAATCGGTCGTCAGTTGGATGGGAGATTGAAAACCCGCGATGTCGAAGATGCAAAAGGCGGCGTTATAGGCCTTGAGTAGCGCGTAGATCTCTGGATGATGCCAGCTTGGGTCGCGTATCTCGAAAGCGTAGCGGTGTCCGGAGGGCAGCACCCGTAAAAATCCCTCCAGGCGCTCGGCATTTCGTCTCCAGTGGGGTGGCAGTTGGAAGAGGACGGGTCCCAGCTTCTCCCCCAGGCTTTCCACGCGCCCCAGGAGCCGTGCTAGTGACGCCTCGGAATCCTTGAGTTTTTTCATGTGAGTGATGAAGCGGCTGGCCTTGAGGGCGAAGAGGAAGCTTGCGGGCGTGCCGTCATGCCAGGCGCGCAGGCACTTCTCGCTAGGCAATCGATAGAAGCTGTTGTTGATCTCCACCGTATGGAAGCGCCCGGCGTAAAAGGCCAACCAGCGTGTCGAAGGCAGGTCAGCCGGATAAAACGCCCCGACCCAATGGGCGTAATGCCAGCCGGAGCAGCCGATGTGGTAAGGCGATGAACCCGGCTTTCGCACGCCGCGGCCTAACCGTTCATGGTCGCCACCAGCGCAACCCGAAAGGACGACCGGAAAATCAGCGCGCGTGAAGCCACACGCCTTATCCTTCTGTCCCAATGCCAGTGCTGGCAGGAAAACCCAGCAGGTGCGCGGCCTTCACCATGCCCTGGTCCAATGACAACAATTGGGGACGACGATGATTGTGGATGATACCCAAATGAAGCGCGTCTCCTGCCCGCAATCCCGTAGCCGGGTCATGGAGCAATTGCACCGCTACTGCGCAATCCGCGGAACTGAGCGCCAGTATTTGAAAAGAACTCAACAGGGTGGCCTCAAAGACCTCGTGGATGGCATCGGCCTGCGCGATGTCCAACTCTTTCATCCGCACCCTGCGCGCCAACAGACTGGCAAACTCTACGTGCGTCCAGTCTGACGTGACCAGAGTGCCATCGAGATGCCGCAGATGGCTTTCGACTGCGTCGCTGCTGTCTTCCGCAATGAACAGCGGTGCAATGAAACTGGTATCCAGATAGACCATCAATAGCCTTCATCACGGATTGCACGGATCATTTCGGTGCTGGAACGCCGCATTTTGGGGAACCGTGCCCGAAACGCGGCCAGAAGCGGCAGGGGAATCACCGGCGGCCGTACAGGAACGACACGGGCTACCGGTTTGCCGCGCCGGGTGATCACCAACTCCTCGCCCGCCTCCACCCGATCAAGCACCTGGCTCAGGTGCGCCTTGGCTTCGGCCAATGCGATAGATACGACAGCTTCCATATGGCGTCACTCTATCTGGTCATGTAGTTAGTCAGTTTATTGTAGGCGTGATCACGTTAAGGCGCAATCTTCCGGTGCCGCCCCAATGGCCGGCACCGGAAGATTGCGCCGAGACTTCGCCGTGAACAGCATTTTGTGAGCGTCGCATGGCCTGATGCAACAAGGGCGCCTCTATACCCAAGCCAAATGTTCGACAAGAAGGGTATTATACAGGTCGGTAGCTTTCGAAAAGCCAGCGCGGAAGAACGGGGGATGTACCATGAGTGGCTTGAAAACGACTTCACAGACTGATTTGGCACGGCTCCGTGCCACCGGCGACTTCGCTTGGGATGGGACCGACGAAGACGACCGCCCGCTTTCGCGGGAAGAGATGCAGGCTGGCAGACCCGCATGAATGCCGCCTTGCGCGACTGGCTCAAAAGCCATTCTCCGACGCGGAGTTCCTGATCATGTCATCGGCTGAGTATGGTTTGATCGTGCCATGCTCCACGGTGGTCTGGTGACCCAGGTGCGCAGGAGCGTCAGCATCGACTGGACGGTTACAGAAAGTGCGCACGCCAGGATCAAGGTGATGGCCAAGTGTATCCTTAAAAAGCATGGCGTCCCTCCGGATTTGCAGGAAGAGGCGGCCCAAACCGTGCTGGCCCAGGTGGAGTTGCCGTCGGCGATCGGGGCGGCGGCATGAGGTTTCGCCGGACTAGCACCAAGGGTGGGCTGGGCAAGGGGGACGTTCGCCTTAACGTCAGCAGCAGCGAGTTATGGGGCCATGCCGTAGCCAATATCACGCCGTCGGCCATGCCGGCCGTCACCATTTCTCTGGTGGCCACACACGGCGGCCCTTTTACCTGGCTGGCCTATGCCCTCATCGGCGTGCTGATGACCCTGGTGGCCGTGCAAGTGGGTGTTCTGGCCCGGCACTTCCCTTCCCCCGGCTCGCTGTTTTTTTATCTGAGCAAGGCCCTGCATCCGATTTCCGGCATGGTCGCGGGCTTCACCATGATGGCCGGGTACTTTGGCGCTTTGGCGGCGGCGCCGCTGCTGGGCGGGCTTTTTGTCGAGCAGGCACTGCGGTTCTTCTGGCCGGTTTCCGAGGTGGGCTGGGTTGCGGGGATTGGGGTACTCTATCTGCTGGTGGCATGGCGACTGGCCTTGCGCGGCATCGAAATTTCCGCGCGCTGGGGGCTTTGGGTAGAAATCTTCTCCATCCTCTGCATCGTCTTCATTGCGGCGGCGACGCTCTGGCATTTTGGCTGGCGCGATCCGGCCCAGTGGAATTTCCAGCGTTTGCACACGGCACCGCTGGCGCAGGCGTTGATTCTCTCGTTGCTGGCTTACGGCGGCTTCGAGACGGCGGGTAATCTGGCGGGTGAAACCAACGCGGCGCGCACCGCCATCCCGCGCGTCATGGTGCTTTCCGTGCTGATGGTCGGCGGTTTTTTCGTCGCCATGGCCTATATCGAGGTGCTGGCTTTTGCCCACATCCCTATCCCTCTGGGCGACAGTGCGGCCCCACTCAATGCCATCGCCAAGGCCATCGGGCATCCGTGGCTCGGCATTTTCTCCGATCTCGCCATGGCGACGGCGGCATTTTCCGCCACCATTGCCACCCTCAACAGCATCTCGCGGATTCTTTACAGTATGGCCGGACACGGGGTCATCCCGCGTTTCTTCCATCACCGGGACGTACGCCACGGCACGCCGACGCGGGCGTTGCGGGCACTCGCCATTATCGTGCTCATCAGTATGGCGGTGGTTACCCTGTGGAAAATCCCCATATTATCGGTGGTCGGCACCTTTGGTACCTTTACCGGGCTGGCCTTTCTGCTGATTTATGGCCTGGCCAACGTCGCCACGCCCTGGTTCCTGTTCCGCCAGCGCCATGCCTGGCGCTGGATCAGCCTGGTCATCGCCTGCATCAGCCTGCCGCTCCTGATCAAAGTGATGGCGGTCAGCCTCTGGCCCTTGCCGGTCGGCGGTGAAGGCGCGGCTACCCTGCTATTTGTCGCGCTGGTGATGGTTATTTTTTTCTGGGGACTCTACTGGGCGGCGTTTCGGCCGGAACGTTTGCGGCATATCCTTGTTGCCGTGGATGAACCATAAACCGCCAAGGCCTACTCCTCCGAGCAGGCCAATATTGCCGACACCAAAGAGCCTCTGCCCTGAGCCGCTTTCAAGCCTTCGGCAGGGTTACGCCACTCTGGCCCTGATACTTGCCGCCGCGGTCGGCATAAGATACTTCGCAGACCTCGTCCGACTCCAAAAAGAGCACCTGCGCCACGCCTTCATTGGCGTATATTTTCGCGGGTAAGGGCGTCGTATTGGAGAACTCCAGGGTCACATAGCCTTCCCACTCCGGCTCAAAAGGCGTGACATTGACGATGATGCCGCAACGGGCATAGGTGGATTTACCCAGACAAATGGTCAGCACATTACGCGGGATACGGAAGTATTCCAGCGTGCGCGCCAGGGCGAAAGAATTCGGCGGGATAACGCAGGTATCCCCGGTAAAATCGACAAAAGAATCTTCGCTGAAATTCTTCGGATCGACAATTGCACTGCGGACATTGGTGAAGACTTTGAACTCCCCGGCGCAACGGATATCGTAACCATAGGAAGACAAGCCGTAGGAGATAATGGAGTTTCCCTCGATGTGCCGCACCTGGCGCGGTGAAAAGGGCTCGATCATCCCGTGTTCTTCCGCCATGTGACGGATCCAGCGATCGGATTTGATGCTCATGGCGGAGACTTCCTGTCAGCGGCTGGGAATCAGCGGTTCTGGACGACGATGTTGGGGAACTTGTGGCTGTGATCGACAGCCTGAACAGCTACCCGCCCCGCCACATGGCGCGCCAGTTCCAGATAGATTTTGGCAAGACGGGAATCCGGTTGTGCCACCACCGTCGGCGCGCCGTTGTCGGCTTCGTCGCGAATGTTGCGGTCGAGCGGTATCGCCCCCAGAAATTCCACTCCGTCCTGCTCGGCCATGGCCGCACCACCGCCATGCCCGAAAATATCGTCCTCATTGCCGCACTTCGGGCAGATATAAAAACTCATATTCTCGATGATACCAAGAATAGGCACACCCACTTTCTCAAACATCTTCAGTCCCTTACGGGCGTCCAGCAAGGCAATGTCCTGCGGCGTCGTGACAATCACCGCCCCGGAGACCGGCACCTTCTGCGCCAGGGTGAGCTGGGTATCGCCGGTACCCGGCGGCAGGTCCACCACCAGATAATCCAGCTCGCCCCAGCGGGTATCCGAGAGCAACTGCTCCAGCGCCTGCATGACCATAGGGCCGCGCCAGACCATGGGCGTTTCGTCGTCGATGAGAAATCCAATGGACATCGCCTTGACGCCGTGTCCTTCCATGGGCTCCATTTTTTTGCCATCTTTACTGGTCGGCTTGCCGGAAATGCCCAACATGCGCGGCTGACTGGGTCCGTAGATGTCGGCGTCCAGCATGCCCACCTTGGCGCCCTCTTTGGCCAGCGCCAGCGCCAGATTGACGGCGGTGGTGGATTTACCGACCCCACCCTTGCCGGAGGCAACGGCAATGATGTTTTTGATGCCTTCCATCAGCTTGACGCCGCGCTGCACTTGATGCGAAAGAATACGGTGCCCGACGGTGACCTGCGCATTGATGCCGTGATCATTCTGGATTTGTCGGGCCACTTCCTCGCTCAAACTGATAGCCACCCCCAGGCTGGGGTAAGGCAATTCCAGTTTGACCGCAGAGTCATCGACCCCCTTGAGGACCCCTGCCGCTGCCAGATCTTTGCCCAGATAAGGGTCCTGCACCGCGCGCAGTGACTGCTCGACCTGTTCCCGCGTCAATCCTGTCATGACCTTCTCCGCTCTCAGCGCGACGCTTCAGAATTGATGATCACCTCGTGGCGTTCGATACCACCGCCCTCACCAAAAGCTTCTTTGGGCAACGGATTGGTGTGGGCGGTCTTGAAGTCGGCGCTTTTCGTCCAGGCCTCAAAGGCTGCCTGATCGACCCAGTGGGTCAGCACCACATACAGACCGTCATCGCTTACCGGACGCAGGACCTCCATACGCACGAAGCCCGGCTGCTTGTCCACTTCGCCCGCCCGGCGCCGAAAGCGCTCCTCAAACTCTGCACGATACTCCGCCTTGACAGGAACCCGGTTCGCTACGACGTATTGCATGGTGATGCTCCTCGCATATCAGATGGTGTTCATTGTAGGGCAGTCAAATCTTTCAAGCCAAGAACATCCTGCATATCATACAGGCCTGGTGCCCTGTCCCGCAGCCAACCGGCGGCACGCAAGGCACCCTCCGCAAAATTGAGACGGCTGGACGCACGATGGGTCAGCTCCAGCCGCTCTCCGGTCCCCGCCATCCATACCGTATGTTCACCGACCACGTCCGCACCGCGCAGCGTCGCAAAGCCGATACTGCCTGCCATCCGGGGGCCGGGAATACCATTGCGATCCAGACACTGCACCTCATCCAGCCGCTGGCCACGTCCCGTCGCCACCGCCCGCCCCAGAGCCAGGGCAGTACCGGAAGGCGCGTCCATCTTGTGACGATGATGGGCCTCCACAATCTCCACATCGTAGCCCTCGCCGAGGACGGCGGTGATGGCGGGCAGAAAGGCCAGCAATACATTGACGCCAACACTCATATTCGGGGCCAGCACCAGCGGAATATGCCGGCTGGCGTCTTCCAGTTCCGCGCGCTGGGCCACGGAAAACCCCGTCGTGCCCACCACGACCGATTTCGCTGCCGCCACACAGGCCGCGACATGCGCCAGAGCGGCCTCTACCGGACCAAATTCAATCAGCACGTCCAGATCCGCCAGCGCGCCCGCGAGATCAGCGGTAACCGGCAGACCCAAGGCCTGAACGCCGGCCAGACGGCCGGCGTCCTCCCCCAGATAAGCAGCCCCGCTGCGCCCTATGGCTGCCACCAATTGCAGTTCAGGATGAGCGACAATGGCCTGTACCAAGGCCCGCCCCATGCGGCCCGCCACCGCAGTGACGCCGACGCGCCATACCCCCGTCATCAGAGGCCCATCCGGTCGAAAAAGTCTTTGGCCTTGTTCCACCAGCTTTCCTGCTGGGGATGCTGGATGTCATCGCCGCCTTCCCGGGCGAACTCCTCCAGCAATTCCTTTTGCCGGGCAGAGAGATGTACCGGCACCTCCACCTGGAGCTGGCAATGCAGATCGCCATTGAGCTTGCTGCGCACCCCCTTGATGCCCTTGCCACGCAGACGGAATACCGCGCCCGACTGGGTACCCGGAGCAATCTGCACCTTGGCACGCCCGGTCAGGGTCGGCACTTCCAGTTCGCCGCCCATGGCCATGGTCGTAAAGTGGACCGGCACCGCACAGTGCAGATCATCGCCGTCCCGCTCAAAGAGCGCATGGGGCAACACCCGCACCTGAATATACAGGTCTCCCGACGGGCTGCCCCGCTCGCCTGCTTCGCCCTCACCGTTCAGACGGATACGGTCCCCCGTATCCACTCCGGCGGGGACCTTGACCTGCAAATCGCGGTTCTTGCGAACCCGACCATGACCATGGCAGTTCGTGCAGGGCTCTTTGATGACCTTGCCGCTACCATTGCACTGCGGGCAGGGACGGGTAACGGAAAAGAAGCCCTGTACCATCCGGACCTGACCACGACCGCCACAGGTGGTGCAATCCTCCACCGCGCTGCCCGGCCTGGCGCCGCTGCCGTGACACACCTCGCAAGTGGCCGAACTGGGAATCTGAATGGTGACTTCTTTACCCAGAGCCGCTTCTTCCAGCGTAAGCTCCAGTTCGTAACGCAGATCGGCACCCCGCCCCGAATCCTGGCCACGAAAACCGCCGCCAAAAGCCTGTTCGAAGAGATCGCTGAAAACGTCGCCGAACCCCCCACCGCCTCCACCAAAGCCGGCACCCGGCCCACCGCCAACGCCATTCACTCCGGCATGGCCAAACCGATCATAGGCCTGCCGTTTCTGCGGGTCGGAGAGTACCTCATAGGCTGCGCTGATTTCTTTGAAACGCTCTTCTGCGCTCGCATCACCCGGATTGCGATCCGGGTGATAACGCATCGCCAGACGCCGGTAAGACTTCTTGATCTCGCCGTCGTCTGCCGTGCGGGAAATTTCCAGTACTTCGTAGTAATCCCGTGTGGCCATCTTCTTTCCTGAAACGGGCAAGGGGACAGGATAACAAATCCCGCCCCCTCGCGACCGATGGTAATTTTACTTCTTGTCGACTTCTTCGAACTCGGCATCCACCACGTCGTCCGGCTTGGCATTGCCCTGGGCACCCGCACCAGGTTCTGCCTGCGACTGACCGGCAGCGGCACTCTGCAACAATGTCGACATGGCGGCCATCAGGGTGGCGACAGCCCCCTTGATTGCTTCCACATCCTCACCCTTGGCGGCTTCTTCCACCGCGGATATCGCTTCGGTCACCTTGGTCTTGTCGTGCTCAGGTGCCGCGGCATGTTCCTCCACCGCCTTGCGCGCGCCGTGCGTGCTGGCGTCCGCCTCGTTGCGCGCCTCGATCAGCGCACGCGCCTTCTTGTCATCCGCAGCGTGGGCCTCGGCCTCCTGAATCATCCGCTTGATTTCTTCCTCGGACAGGCCAGAGCTTGCGGTGATCTTGATGGACTGCTCCTTGCCGGTCTGGTTGTCCTTGGCCGAGACATGGAGGATGCCGTTGGCATCGATGTCGAAGGTCACTTCGATCTGCGGCATGCCCCGTGGGGCGTTGGCAATATCGGTCAGATCAAAACGCGCCAGCGACTTGTTATCCCGCGCCAGTTCGCGCTCACCCTGCAACACATGCACGGTCACCGCCGACTGATTATCTTCCGCCGTCGAGAAAATCTGCGACTTGCGGGTCGGGATGGTGGTGTTCTTCTCGATCAGCTTGGTCATCACGCCACCCAGGGTCTCAATGCCAAGGGACAACGGCGTCACGTCCATCAACAGCACGTCCTTCTTTTCACCGGACAATACCGCGCCCTGGATGGCCGCACCGATGGCCACTGCCTCGTCAGGGTTCACATCCTTGCGCGGATCCTGACCGAAGAAGTCCTTGACCTTCTCCTGCACCTTGGGCATCCGGCTCTGGCCACCCACCAGAATCACGTCGGTGATCCGGCTCGTCGCCAGATTGGCGTCCTTCATGGCCACTCGGCAGGGCGCCATGCTGCGGTCGATCAAATCTTCCACCAGCGACTCCAGCTTGGCGCGGGTCAGTTTCATGTTCAGATGCTTCGGCCCGCTCTGATCCGCCGTAATAAAGGGCAGATTGACGTCGGTCTGCTGCGCCGAAGACAGCTCGATCTTCGCCTTCTCCGCAGCTTCCTTCAGGCGCTGCATGGCCAGACGGTCGCCGCGCAGATCGATACCCGATTCCGCTTTGAAGGAATCTGCCAGATAGTTGATGACGCGGGAGTCAAAATCACCGCCACCGAGGAAGGTGTCACCATTGGTGGAGAGCACTTCAAACTGGTGTTCTCCCTCCATTTCGGCGATCTCGATGATGGAGATATCGAAGGTGCCACCACCCAGGTCATACACCGCAATCTTGCTGTCGCCGGGCTTCTTGTCTTCGCCAAAGGCCAGCGCCGCCGCAGTCGGTTCATTGATGATGCGCTTGACCTCCAGACCGGCGATACGGCCCGCATCCTTGGTCGCCTGACGCTGTGCATCGTTGAAGTAGGCGGGCACGGTGATGACCGCTTCGGTGACTTTTTCACCAAGATAATCTTCGGCCGTCTTCTTCATCTTCTGCAGAATGAAGGCAGAAATCTGCTGCGCGGAATACTTCTTGTTGCGCACTTCCACCCAGGCATCGCCGTTGTCGGCCTTGATGACTTTATAAGGCACATGCTTGAGATCCTTCTGGACCTCGGCATCGTCGAACTTGCGGCCGATCAGGCGTTTGACCTCATAAACGGTATTTTCCGGATTGGTGACGGCCTGGCGCTTGGCCGCCTCACCCACCAACACTTCGCCCTCTTCGGTGATGGCGACGATAGACGGCGTGGTGCGCTTGCCTTCGCTGTTCTCGATCACCTTGACCTTGTCGCCTTCCATCACGGCAACGCAGGAGTTGGTGGTTCCCAAATCAATTCCGATCACTTTAGCCATTCTATCATCTCCTCAACATGCAAAATTTGTCTGATATGCGTGGTATCATTGTGCCGCTTTGGGTGCCTTGGACACCGACACCATGGACGGCCGCAACAGCCGGTCATGCATCACATAACCTTTCTGATGCACCGCCAGAACCCGGTTTGCGTCCCCTTCCGTTTCCACCATGGCAATCGCCTGGTGCAGGTGGGGGTCAAAACGGCCTTCGCCCATCTCTATGGGGGCGATGCCGGCCTTTCCCAAGGCCTGGGCGAACAGCGTCAACGTGTTTTCCAAACCCTGCCGCAATAGTGCGATGCTCTCCGCCCCCTCCACCGGGCTGGCCAGCGCCAGTTCCAGACTGTCGACCACCGGCAGCAGTTCGCGGGCAAAGCGGTCCACCGCATAATTGCGGGCATCTTCCACCTGTTTTTCATGACGCTTGCGCAGATTTTCGATATCCGCCAGGGCGCGCAAATAATCGTTGCGGTAGCCTTCCGCCCTCTCTTCCCAGTTCACCACCTCTGCACCGGCACCTTCCGCTTCGGTGGACGGCGATTCCTCTTTTTCTTCATTCATGTGCAATCAACCCCTGAAAGTTTGAGTCCAAGACCATATGGGGAAAGGACTGGGGTATTTCAAGACCGGGCGCTAGCCCGATTGCGACAGGGCGCGACCGAGCAGTTGCGCCGTGCCGTCAACCAACGGGATAATTTGCTGATAAGGCATCCGCATCGGCCCGATCACCCCCAGCACTCCCACCACCTCCCCATCGACGCTGTAGGGCGCCGACACTACGCTGCAATCACTGAGCGGTGCGTAGCCTGACTCCTCACCGATAAAGAGGCGCACTTCACTACCGCGCATACTCTCATCCAGCAAATGCACCAGGTCCCGCTTCTGCCGCACAGCGGCCAGGAGTTCACGCAGGCGTTCGCTCCCCGCCAGCTCCGGCAGGTCCAGCCATTGGAATTCGCCCTCGATGAGCATGCGCTGCTGATCTTCCTCCAGCATTTCCTCACCCAGCTCCATGGCGCTGCGCAGTATGCGGTCCATCTCGTGGCGGGACTGCTGCAGATCCCGCTGCAGGTTATGGATGACATCCTGCAGCGGGCGTCCGCCGTATGTGGCATTGAAGCAATTGGCCGCCTGAGCCAGCTCCGCCGCGCCGAAGGGTAGCTCGGTACGGATCAGGCGGTTCTCCACATCCCCCTTGTCGGTAACGAAGATGGCCAACACCTCACGCTCGCGCAGGGCGATAAAATCTACATGCCGCAAAATGCGTGTTGCCCGCCGCGGCACCCGCACAAAGCCCGCCATGTGCGTCAGTTCAGAGAGAATGCCCGTGGCGGCGTGCAGCACCTGCTCCGCATCCGGAGCGCGAAAACCGATGCGATGAATGAGCAGGCGGTTGGATTCCGCCGACAGCGGCACCACCCGCAGCAGTGCATCGACAAAAAACCGATAGCCGACATGGGTGGGAATGCGCCCGGCAGAAGTGTGGGGGGAGATCAGGTAGCCCTCGTCCTCCAGGTCCGCCATGACATTACGCACCGTGGCGGGACTGATGTTGAGGCCGGCATCACGGGCCAACTGGCGACTGCCGACCGGCACGCCTTTGGCGATATGCTGTTCGATGAGGGATTTGAGCAGGTAACGGGCACGTTCATCCATGGCCGTCTACAACCTCTGCCAACAGGCGCAGACCGTCTTCACCCCGTGCAATGGGCGAAGACAGCGGCTGCATGGCGCAGATAAAGGGATAAAACATGGCGGGAGAAATCATCCTTGGCACTCAACCATCATGAGTGCTAGTAATTTAGCAAAAAATGATGGCGGGGCAAAGGAATAGTCTGACCTCTCCCGGAGATTCAGGGCAGACCACCGGGAGGCAGACCGAAAAAAGGTGTTACTTGATCTTGTCTTCCCGATACATGACATGCTTCCGGACCTTGGGATCGAATTTCTTCATTTCCAGCTTATCGGGCGTGGTCTTCTTGTTCTTGGTGGTGGTGTAGAAATGACCGGTACCGGCCGTGGAAACGAGCTTGATCTTGTCACGCATGATTCATTCCTCAGATCTTTTCGCCGGCGGCGCGCAGGTCAGCCAGAACGACGTCAATTCCTTTCTTGTCAATGGTACGGATACCCTTGGTGCTCACCCGCATACGCACCCAGCGGTTCTCGCTCTCCACCCAGAAACGGTGGTACTGCAAATTGGGCAGAAAACGGCGGCGGGTCTTGTTGTGGGCGTGAGAGACATTATTCCCCGCCATGGGCTTCTTGCCCGTCACCTTGCATACTCTGGACATCGGTTAATCTCCCTGAAAAAAGGCGCTCTTTATACCACAGATGAAAGCCGTCTGCCAGTAGTTGTGGTGGCATTGCCTGCAAACCTCATCCCCTGTAACTTATCCGCACCATGAAAAGACGCATACTGATCACCAGCGCCCTCCCCTATGCCAACGGCCCCATCCATCTCGGGCATCTGGTGGAGTACACCCAAACCGACATCTGGGCCCGCTATCAGCGCCTGCGGGGCCACGACTGCGTCTATGTCTGCGCCGATGATGCCCATGGCACGCCGATCATGCTCCGCGCTCAGAGCGAGGGCATCACGCCAGAAGAACTCATCACCCGTATGCATGGCGATCATCTGCGCGACTTCACCGGTTTCGGTATTCGGTTCGATCTGTATCACAGCACCCACTCACCGGAAAACTTTGAAATTTCTCAGAGTATCTATCGTGCCCTGCGGGCGGCGGATTACATCAACGTCCGCGAAATCGAACAGGCCTACGATCCCGTCGCCGGCATTTTCCTGCCCGACCGCTTCATTCGCGGCACCTGCCCGCGCTGCGGCGCAGCGGATCAGTATGGGGATAGCTGCGAGGTCTGCGGCGCCACCTACAGCCCCCCCGACCTTATCAACCCTGTTTCCGCAGTCTCCGGCGCCGTACCCGAGCGCCGCAACTCGGAGCACTACTTTTTTCAGCTCGGGGACTTCAGCGACTTCCTCCGGCGGTGGATTCACAGTGGCACCCTGCAGGAAGAAGTCGCCCACAAGCTCGATGAATGGTTCAGCATCGGCCTGTCCGACTGGGACATCAGCCGCGACGCCCCCTACTTCGGCATTCCCATCCCCGATGCCCCCGGCAAGTTCTTTTATGTCTGGCTGGATGCGTTGCCCGGCTACATGGCCGCCACCCAGCACTGGTGCGCGACCCACGGCCGCAGTTTGGCCGATTACTGGGGTCCGGATTCCACTGCCGAGATCTATCATTTTATCGGCAAGGACATCATTTATTTTCACGGCCTGTTCTGGCCGGCCATGCTCAAGGGCTCCGGACACCGCCTGCCGACGGGTATATTCGCCCACGGACACCTGACGGTAAATGGCGCCAAAATGAGCAAGTCGCGTGGCACCTCCATTACCGCGGGGCAGTATCTCCAGCATCTGAATCCCGAGTTCCTGCGTTATTACATCGCTACCAAGCTCAACAGCCATGTGGAAGACATCGACCTCAATCTCGAAGATTTTCTGCTCAGGGGCAATGGCGACCTGGTCGGCAAGGTAGTCAATCTGGCCTCGCGCGCGGCGGGTTTCATCCATCGCAGCTTTGCGGGCCGACTGGCCGCTTCCCTGGGCAAGGATCAGGCTTTTTATGATGGACTGCTGCAGACCCAGGAGGCCATCGGTGAGGCCTACGCCGGGCGGGAGTATGGCAAGGCCATGCGTGACATCATGGCGCTGGCCGATCAGATCAACGCCTATGTGGACCAGAACGCCCCCTGGACTTTGGCCAAAGACCCGGCCCAACGCGAGGCGCTGCACCGTGTCGCTAGCGTCACCCTGAACGGCTTCCGGGTGCTGATCACCCTGCTCAGCCCCGTGCTGCCGGAGCTCTCGCGCAAAGCGCTGGAGTTCCTGCAGTGCGAACTGGACTGGACGGACCTGACCAGGCCGCTTCTCGATCACCAGATCCAGCCCTACACCCATCTTTTACAACGTATGGAAAAAACCCAGGTGGACGCCTTGATCCAGAATCCTGCAGAAAGCCCCGCAACAGCCCCCGGCATGGCGACGGCGCCAGCGCCCGTAGCTGCCGAGGCCGGGGAGGAGAACTCCTTTATCGGCATGGATGACTTCAGCAAGGTGGATTTGCGCATTGCGCGGATTGTTGCCGCAGACAGCGTGGAAGGCGCGGACAAGCTACTGCACCTCACCCTGGATATTGGCGAGGGCACCCGCTCGGTCTTCGCCGGCATCAAGAGCGCTTACGATCCGGCCAGTCTGGTCGGCAGGCTGACCGTGATGGTCGCCAATCTGGCGCCCAGAAAGATGCGTTTCGGCCTGTCCGAGGGCATGGTGCTTGCCGCCAGCGGGCCGGAGGGCGGCCCTTTCCTGCTCTCTCCCGACAGCGGAGCCCAACCGGGCATGCGGGTTAAATAGCGGTCTGCGCGGCCGCCAGCAACCTGCGTTCTTCATAGGCTTCCCGGGCCAGACGCACGTCTTCCAGGAACCACGGCAGTTCTTCCAGCAGCAGGGCCTGTGGGCCATCCACCAGCGCCGTCGCCGGGTCCGGATGGAAGTCCACCAGGATCATGTTGGCACCCGCCACCACGCCCTGCGCGGTCACATGGAAGACATCCATGATGCCATCCGGCCCCGCATCGCGGCTGCCCACGGAGTGGGACGGATCGATGCAGACGGGCATCCGCGTCAGGCGCTTCACGACCGGCACCTGGGCGAAATCCACGAAGTTGCGGTGTGGGTCACCCAGATTCGTCTTCATGCCGCGCAGCCCGAAGACCACTTTCGTGTTCCCCTCTGAGGCCAGATACTCGGCGGCATTGAGGGATTCTTCCAGGGTAATGCCGAAACCACGCTTGAGCAGCACGGGGAGTTCCTGCTGCCGCCCCACCGCCTTCAGCAACTCGAAGTTCTGGGTATTGCGGGTGCCGATCTGCAGCATGACCCCGGTCGGATGGCCGGTCTTCTCCAGCGCCTCACGGATCTCATCCATATGCGACTCGTGGAGGATCTCCATGGCGATGACGCGCATGCCGTACTTGCCCGCCAGTTCAAAAACCCAGGGCAGACAGTCCTTGCCGTGCCCCTGAAAGGCATAGGGGCTGGTGCGCGGCTTATAGGCGCCCATGCGGGTGCAGACCTGGCCGTTTTCCTGCAGGGCGCGCAGCATCTGCTCGACGTGCGCCGGGGTATCCACGGCGCAGAGCCCGGCAAACACGTTGAGATTATCCTGGCTGAAACGCACGCCGTTGTAATCAAAACCATGGGTACGCTGATCGCCGGTATGGCGGCCCAGCAACCGATACTCCCGGGACACGCGAACGGCCCGCTCGACGCCGGGCAGGGCTTCCATGTCTTCTATCCGCAACGGCTTGGTATCACCGATCAGGTAGATTTCACTGAGTACCTGCTCCGCACCCTGCTCCTGATGGACCCGAAAGTGAATACCGGAGAAGCCACGCAGATGGGTCAGCAGTTGCTGGAAGATCGGCGATTGCTCGCCGAGGTCGGCTTCTAAAATCAAAATCATGATTCATCCTCCTCTGGTGTCTGTATGGATTCCGGCATTCTGGTGGCAGTTTACTCGGGCAATCCAGAGACACAAACACTAAAGCATCGCTTCCGGCCGCAGATGGCGGTCGACATCTTCGCCGGAAAGGTAACCCAGCGCCAAGATGGCCTCACGCAGGGTACAGCCCTCACGGTGGGCATGCTGGGCGGCGGCGGCGGCGCGCTCGTAGCCGATGATCGGCGTCAGTGCCGTGACCAGCATCAGCGACTCTTCCATATTTTGGCGAAGCTGGTCTTCTGCCGGCCGCAAATCGCGCAGACAGTGATCGTCGAAGGAGCGGGCAGCATCACCCAGCAGCGCAATGGACTGCAGAATATTATAGGCAATCAGTGGCTTGTACACGTTCAGCTCGAAATTGCCCTGCGAAGCGCCAAAAGCGATGGCCGCATCATTGCCGTAAATCTGCACGCAGACCATGGTCAGGGCCTCGGCCTGAGTGGGGTTCACCTTGCCGGGCATGATGGAGGATCCGGGTTCGTTTTCCGGGAGATGCAGCTCGCCCAGACCAGTCCGCGGGCCGGAGGCCATCCAGCGAATATCGTTGGCAATCTTTATCAGGGACATGGCCAGACCGCGCAAAGCGGCACTCAGTTGTTGCAAGGCTTCGTGCCCGGCCAGCGCCGCAAAGGGGTTACCCGCCGGATGAAAGGGCAATCCGAGTTCGGCGTGCAAACGGGCGCAGACAGCAGCCGCAAAATCCGGGTGGCAGTTGAGACCTGTGCCAACGGCCGTCCCACCCAGCGCCAGGGCATAGAGACCGGGCAGGGTCTGCTCCAGTGCGTGTAGGCCTTGCCGCAGTTGCGCCACATAGCCGGAGAACTCCTGCCCCAAAGTGAGTGGCACCGCATCCATCAGATGGGTACGACCGACCTTGATGAGGTGGGCAAACTCCTCCGTCTTGCGCTCCAGTGTCCCCTCCAGGTGTGCCAAGGCGGGTAAAAGTCCCTGATGCACCGCCAGAGCCGCCGCAATGTGCATGGCCGACGGAAAAACGTCGTTGGAAGACTGACCCAGATTGACGTGATCATTGGGGTGTACCGGCGCTTTACTGCCGCGGGGCTGCCCCGCCATTTCATTGGCCCGGTTGGCAATAACCTCATTGACGTTCATGTTGCTCTGAGTGCCGCTACCCGTCTGCCAGACCCGCAGGGGAAACTGCATATCCCAGCGCCCCGCGACGACTTCCGCCGCAGCATCACTGATCCTTTCGGCCAGCGTCGCATCCAGCAGACCCAGTCCGGCATTCACCGAAGCCGCCGCCCGCTTGATCCGCGCCAGGGCGTGGATCACCGGCAGGGGCATCTGCTCCGTACCGATGGCGAAATAGCGCAAGGAGCGCTGGGTCTGGGCGCCCCAGAGGGCGGCATCTTCCACCTCGATAACGCCCATGCTGTCCTTTTCCTGACGCATATCAGTGTACTCCCGCCAGCTTTTCGGCCTCATCCACCATCCCGGCCATGTAATCCAGCGCTCGCGACCAGATTTCCGGATCTTCCAGATCGATGCCCGTTGTCGCCACCACCTCGGCGGGCGTCTTGCTCCCACCGAGTTTCAACATGGCGGTATAGCGGGGTACAAAGTCGGCGGGCGCTGCCCGATAGCGCTGAATCAGCGCCAGCGTCAGCAGTTCCCCGAAGGCATAGGCATACACATAGCCCGGCGAGCCGATGAAGTGGGGAATATAACTCCACCACCAGCGATAACCGGGGCTGAACTGGATACTGTCGGCAAACTGCTCCGTCTGGGTTTGCATCCACAACTCTGCCAGGCGATCCTTGCTCAGCTCGCCCTCGGCACGGCGCGCGCCATGCATCACCACCTCAAAGCGGTGCATGGCCATCTGCCGGAACACCGTGGCAAAGGTATCCTCGATTTTGCCGCAGAGCAGGCCGAGACGCCGTCGGGGATCCTGCTCCTCGCGCATCAGCCGCTCGAAGGTCAGCATCTCGCCAAAGACAGAAGCCGTCTCCGCCGTGGTCAGGGGGGTATCCGCGTTCATGTGGCCCTGCTCGCGGGCGAGGTACTGGTGGATACCGTGTCCCAGTTCGTGGGCCACCGTCATCACATCGCGCACTGTGCCAGTATAGTTGACCATGAGATAGGGATGGACATCCGGCGTCGCTGGATGGGCGAAGGCCCCGCCCCGCTTGCCTGGCGCCAGCGCGGCGTCAATCCAGCCCGCATCGAAGAAGCGCTGGCCGATGGCCCCCAGTTCCGGCGAAAAATCCGTCACCGCCGCCAGCACGATGCGTCGGCACTCCGCCCAGTCGTAGCGCCGGTCACCGCCGGGCAACGGCGCATAGCGGTCATAATCCATCAAGGGCGAGAGGTTCAGCAATTTGGCCTTGAGCCGGTAATAGCGGGCCACCAGCCCGTAGCGTCCGACCACGGCCTGTTCCAGTGCCTCCACCATGCTGTCGGAGATTTCATTGCTCAGATTGCGTTCGCTCAGCCAGTGGGGATAGCGGCGCAGACGGTCATCCAGGGACTTGTCGGCAAGGACGGCATTGAAACAGGTGGTGAGGGTATGCAAACGCCCTTCCAGCCCTTTGCCGAGGGATTCCGCCGCATCCCGGCGCAACTCCCGGTCGGGATTGGACAATAGTGTCAACACCTCCTGCTCGCTCCTCTGCTCGCCGCGCAGAGGAAAGCGCATTTCCGTCAATGTCTCATCAAAAAGCCGCTCCCAGAGCGCCCGCCCGGTCACCCGCTTTTCCGACAAGATCCGCTCTTCACTTTCACTGCGCAGGTGATCACGGTACTTGCGCCAGTTGCGCAGCAGGTGCGCCCAGTGCGCCAGTGCAGGATCTGCCAGCAGGGCACAGGCCCTTGCATCGTCCACCGCGTTCCAGGCGATATCGAAGAAGATCAGTTGATTCTGAATGGCCGTGGCCGCCTCCTCGTAGGCCTGCATGGCGGCGCCATAGGCGGGTTGATCGGCGTGGGTGACGTAACTGAGATAGCGGAAGGTACCCACCCTGGCCATGCGTTGGCGGATAGCCTCCAACTGGCCCACAGCCGCCGCCAACTGCGCGGCGTCCAGCCCGCCCAGGCCGGGACGATAGGCTTCGGCGAAGCGCGTCGCGGCGCTATCCGCCCAGCGCATGTCTTCCGCCAGCCGCGGATCATCCACCCCGGCATAGAGATCTTCCAGACGCCAATGTACCTGCTCCGCGCCCGTCGCTGCCTGATTTACGCCCTCCACCATGCTGTTGTTCTCCATCCGAGTAATGTTCGATTGGTGTCGCCGCTCAGCCCGCCGTCTCCGGAAAACCCAGCCCACGGCGCACGCAAGGCAACAGTGCTGCCGGTTCAGGGGCCCGCCCGGCACTCTGAGCCTGCCACATCATTTCTCCCAGACAGTCCACGAAAAGATGTTCGGCGCCGGTTTCACCCAGCTTGCGGCGCGCGCTGTCGAAGAGGTCCACGATACCCGCAGGCTGTCCCAATGCCAACATCTCCTCCAGCCCTACATGCAGGGACATGTGCATATAGGGGTTGGTCCGTCCCTGCTCGGGCGGGAAATCCTGTTCCAGTCCCTGCTGCGCATCGCCGAGCAGGGCATGATATTCCGGATGGCGGATGATGACGGCGACAATCCGCGTCTGCACCCCTTCCAGCGGTCGGCCCTCCCGGTAGGCCCGCCAACTGTCCAGAAAGACCTGTCGATATGTTTCTCGTTTAGTGCCATAAAGCATAATGATTAGCCTGTCAGAACATACCGGAAGATCATAGGGCACTCCGGCACGGGTAGGAAAGAGGGGTCTTTTGTGGTAAACAGGTCCGGATTTCGGAAGCCTGACCCGGCTTAACCAAAAGCATTTATCGCGACATTAATTTCGGCGGGAGAGCAGCGCAACATGGCTAATGCAAATGCAGTATCGACAGCAGCAGTGATCACCCTCAATGAGCGCCAATGGGAGGGGCTCGGCAAAGTCGGCGATGCCGCCCTGCAGGTGCAGAACCTGCTGCAGATGCTGCGCGACATCCTCAATGAACTGCCCCAGGCCATCGATACCGACAAGCTCATGGAAACCATGAAGCCCTATCTGGAACAACTGCAGCGCGTTTCAGAATCACTGCAGGCCTTCATCAAAGGGGATTCCGATGAGGAACCGCTGGATCGCCTGCGCACCATGCTGACCGAGGTCCAGAACGCCGAACTCGACAAAACCCTGAAAGAAGTTCTGCAACTGCTCGGCAACCTGCAACGCGCCGGTTTCTTCAGCTCCGCCACCGCCCTCAGTGCGGAACTGAAATGCCCGGTCATCGGCGAAAATCCCGAAGACATGGTCCAGAAAATGCACGCTGCCACCGCAAGCCTGCAATACTGGATGGAGAGCGCACGGCAAGGTGTTGGGGTCATCGGCAACATGGTCGGCCAGCTCGACCTGCCCGATCGCCTCGACGAAATTCAGGAAATGGCTGACCAGTGGATGCAGATGGCCCGACGGGCGCAGCGCCTGATGCAGGGCGACGCGCCCAGCCTGCAGGCGCGTCTGAGCGCCATGCTCGATATGGCGGAGATCCTTGGCGGGCAAATGAACATTGCCATTGGCACCCTGCGCGACACCATGCCGGAAGTGCTGGAAAGCGCTGACATGAGCGGCGCGCTCGCCACGATCGGTGCCGGTGGCAGCCGCTGGATGCACATCGCATTGCGGGTCAAGGCCTTGGCACAGGGTAACTCCGAAAACCTCGCCGAGCGGGTGGAAGGTCTGCTGGATCAGATCGACCACCTAGCGGGCTATGCCGCGAGCGCGGGCTTCTTCATTCGGGCGGGCAAGGATGGCGTGGGTGCGGTCCGCAACATGCTTACGGATATCGACCTCCCGGAAAAGCTGGATGACCTCGCGGAAGAAGCCGAAAAGTGGCTGAAAATCGCGAAGCGTGCCAAGCTGCTGGCGCAAGGTGATGCGGGAAGTCTGGCTGACCGTGTCGGCAGCCTGCTGGGCATGGCGGAAACCGTCAGCGGCTCATTACAGGCCGCGGCGAGGGCCCTGGAGGACAGGGGCATCCATCTTCAGGAACTGATCACTCCGCACGGCGACCTCAGTGTCGCGTTTGGCACGGTTGCGGATATGATGGGCGAATTCTGGCAGGACGGTACCATCCGCCACATCATCATCACCGTCAGTCAGGGCGCCATGGCGTGGCTGGAAATCGCGCAAATTGCGACCGCCACCGTAAAAGGCGACGCGGAAAGCATCAACGCCCGGATCAAGGAAATCGTCCAGGGCCTGCGCGATGCCCATCTCATGGAGATGCTGCCCGACGTCTTCGCACTGCTCGGCAACCTGCAAAAGGCCGGCCTGATCAGCAAGGTAAACATGGTTATGGCCCAGGTAGTCCCCATGATCCCCTCCGACGAGCACTTTGCCAGCGGCGTGAACAAGGCCATGCAGGCGCTGGAGCAGACACGGGCCGGAATGAAGGACGAGAACAACAAGGGTGGCGGCATCTTCGGTCTCATGAAGATTTTCTTCGCCAAAGACACCCAGTTCGTGCTGAAGTTTGTGGTGCGTTTCGCCTCCATCTTCCTGAAGGCGCTGAAGCAGGGCTGATTTTCCAGCGCCCCGTAAAAAAGCCCCGGACCTTGTGGTCCGGGGCCTTTGCGTCGTCGGAAAGTACTAAGCCCCACGCTGTCCCCACCATGTCTTCGCCTTCTCCGCTGCCGCCCTGGCCGCTGCCGGATCGTTCAGCCAGGCCTTCGCCAGATCGATCATCTCCGCGTTATCCTGTGCCCATACCGCAGCGCCAGCGGCCAACAAGCCCTGACGTACCGCGTCATCCGGCATTTTCGGACCGAGGATGAGGGGACAGCCGCCGGCGATGGCTTTGGCGAGATCCACCGTGCCACCCGTCAGGGTGCCGCCGGGCACACAAAAATCCGCGCAACCGTAGAAGGCATCGCGCTGCTCCGCCGTTTCCACAAAGTAGACGCGCGTCTTGATGGGCACGAAACTGGTGAACAGTCGGCTGTGGCGGATGGTCTGCAGATGGTATTTCAGCGCATCCCGATAAACGGGTTCGTAGCGTTCTTCCCGATCGGGCGCCAGCACCATGATCCCCATCTTCACCCGCATCAGGGAGAGAAAAATCCCATAGGCCTCTGCATCTTCGCCCTCGTGCAGGTTGGGAAAGTACACTATGCAACGGTTCCGGTCCCGGAACTCCTTGAAACGTTCACACCAATCCATGCATCTCACTCCGTGGCAGTAGTTGTGGGTTTTTTCCATCCGCCGATGATAGGCGACGCCGGGACATCATTCAAAATTTGCGGTGGGCCGGCGCTTGTAAATCACGCTGCGCTCATGTGTTATATGAGCAACATCGTTTGCCCAAGAAGAATATATCCATGTTGCGAACACTTTTCGTATTTTCGGAGATGGCACCTTATTCCAAGACAGGCGGCCTCGCGGATGTCGGCGGCGCCCTACCCGTGGCGTTGGGACAGTTGGGCGTCGATACTCGCGTGCTGGTGCCCTACTACGGATGTCCCGTCATGGACGAGCTGAACTGGCGTTGCGCGGTCAGCGTGCCCTATACCGATGAAACGGCCGAGTTATGGTCGCTGACGGAGCGGCCGCAGATTCTTTTCCTACGCTATCCTCCCTACTATGAACGCGACGGCGGCCCCTACCAGTCTGCGCAGGGCGAAGACTGGGCGGACAACGACCGGCGCTTTGCCCTGCTCAACCGGGTAGCCGTGGAAATTGCCCAGGGGCGCGTATCGGGGCTCGACTGGCGTCCGGATATCGTTCATGCCAACGACTGGCAGGCCGGGCTGATACCTTACCTCCTCGATCTGGAGGCGCGCATCGGCGCCGCGCGGCCGCCGGTCCTTTTCACCATTCACAATCTGGCCTATCAGGGCCGCTTCCCGCCCCGCGCCATGGCGCGGCTGCACCTGCCCGCGGCGGATTTTCACTGGCTCGGGACCGAACACTACGGAGCCTTTTCCTTCATGAAGGCGGGCCTGGCGTTCAGCGACCACATCACCACCGTCAGCCCCACCTATGCCGCGGAGATTCAGACCAGCGCCTTCGGTATGGGACTGGATGGTCTGCTCCAGTCCCGGTCTGAGCATCTGTCGGGCATTCTCAACGGGATCGATACCATCCACTGGAACCCTGGGGCGGACCCCTATCTGGCCGCCCATTATTCGCCGCAGGACCGGCTGGGCAAGGCCCAGTGCAAATCGCAACTGCAGAGCAGCCTCGGCCTCTATCCCGATCCCGGCGTATTCCTCCTCGGCATGATCAGCCGTCTGGTGGAGCAAAAGGGGACGGATATGGTGCTCGACATTCTCCCGGACCTGTTACGCCGCGGCATACAGGTGGTGGTGCTGGGCAGTGGTGACAAGTCTTTCGAGCGGCAACTGCTGGAGATGGCGGCGGCGCACCCCGCGCAAATGGCGACGCGCATTGCCTTCGACGAGGGACTGTCCCATCGTATAGAGGCAGGCGCAGATGCCTTTCTCATGCCTTCCCGTTTCGAACCCTGCGGCCTGAACCAGATGTATAGCTTGCGCTACGGTACCATTCCTATCGTCCACCGCACGGGCGGACTGGCCGACACGGTCACCGATGCCGACGACTTCCGCCACCCGCTGCAACGCAACGGCTTTGTGTTCGACAGCCCGCAAAGCGACGCCCTGCACCATGCCGTGCTGCGCGCAGAGACGCTGTTCCGCCAGCCCGCGCTCTGGTCGCACCTGCAGGACCAGGCCATGGCGGGCGACTATAGCTGGCAGCACTCGGCACGCGCCTATCTCCAGCTATATTACGAGGTGCTGGCGCGGCGCAGTGGCGGCCACTGAGTCTTCCGCCCGCCATCGATTGGCTTCACCAAAAAGGAGAACAACATGGAAATGCAATTTTATGGCGCGGCGGGAGGGGTTACCGGGTCCTGTCATTTTCTCCGCGTGGGCGACAAAAAGCTGCTCATCGACTGCGGCATGTTTCAGGGCGGGCATGACCTGGAAGAAGAAAATCGCACCGAATTCGGCTTTGACGCCAAGGATATCGATTATCTGCTGCTGACCCATGCCCATCTCGATCACTGCGGGCGCATTCCCTTGCTGGTCAAACGCGGCTTTCGCGGCGAGATCATCACCACGTCTGCCACCCGCGAACTGGCTCGGCTGGTGCTCATGGATGCGGCAGGGCTGGCGGCGGAAGAGGCGCGACGCTCCAACCGACGCCACCAACGTCAGGGCGGGGCCGAATCCGCGCCCATCTATGACATCACCGACGTCCTCGATACCATGGACCGCTTCGGGCGCAGGGCGGATTACGGACAAAAAATGGAAGTCTGCTCCGGCGTCAGCGCGACTTTCGGAGACGCCGGCCATATCCTTGGCTCCGCCTGGATATGGATAGAGGCCAGCGAAGCGGGCAGGCGGCAGCGCATCATCTACTCCGGCGATCTGGGCAACCGCGGCAAGCCGATCCTCAATCCGCCCACCCCTGCCCCACAGGCGGACGTCATCGTCATGGAAACCACCTACGGCGACCGCCTGCACAAGGCCATCGGACCCTCGGTGGACGAGTTGCGCGATGCCATCCTCGACACCCTGAAACGTGGCGGCAATACCATCATCCCCACCTTCGCCCTGGAGCGCGCTCAGGATTTGCTCTATTACCTGCGAGAGATGATGGATGACAACCAGCTCCCCGCCAACCTGCCGGTCTTTCTTGATTCGCCCATGGCCATTTCGGCCACCGAGATTTTTCGCCGTCACCCGGAGTGCTTCAATCCCGGCACCCGCGAAAACCTGCAGCACGGCGCCGACCCCTTCGCCCTGCGCAATCTCCATTTCACCCGCGAAACCAGCGAATCCATGGGCATCAACCTGATCAAGGGCGGCGCCCTGATCATGGCGGGATCGGGCATGGCGACCGGAGGGCGGGTCACCCACCATCTCCGGCATAACATCTGGCGTCAGGACAGCAGCGTGATCTTCGTCGGTTATGCCGCCCAGGGGACGCTGGCGCGGCGCATCATCGACGGGGCCAAAACGGTGCGGATATTTGGTGAAGAAGTGCATGTCGCCGCCAGCATTTACACCATCGGCGGCTTCTCGGCCCATGCCGATCACGACGAACTTCTCGCCTGGTATGGCGACCAAAAACCGACGCGCACCGTTCTCGTCCATGGTGAGGACAATGGCCGGGAAGGCATCGCCAAGGTGCTGCGGGCTCGGGGTTTGCAGGTGGATTGTCCGGTCATTGGCGATCGTTATTCCCTCTAAAAAAGCTTTTGCGTTGCGCCGGAACCATAAACGGCTACAATGCCCCGAAGGTTTTTACACCCGCATGCAGGAGGAGTCGTACGATGTCAGGTCACTTTCCTTTTTCCGGCAAGGCCAACCGCGTTTCGGTCTACGCCTTTTTCGAGTCCCACGACTGGAGCCTTGAAGCGCAAGAGAAATATTTTGAGGCATGGTACCAGTGGACGAAAGACTACGTCATGAATGACGCCGACCTGAAAGCGGCCAAAGGCGTACTCTTCAGCGGCGACCATTTTGGAACGCACGCCGACCATGACTTCCATCTGCACGGTTACGCGGTTGCCACTCGCATGCTGGATCTCGGGGAACTCATCAAGGGCAGTATCCTGCCCAGACTGAACCACGACATGCTCCACGCCCTGGAACATGACCATGAAGAATGGATTGCGTCGGCCAACGCCGTTGCGACAGAGCATCCCCGCCCCCAGGCACCGGAGATCGGCCGTTATCGTCACGTCTGAATGCCCGGCAATGGTGCCGGAACGGGTCGCATACCCGATCTCCGACACCGTAGCCCTGTTTCCCGGCATCCTCCATCGACGTGGTGGATGACGCAGCGTGGACCCACAGAATATTCGTCACTGTTTTGCAGCCCTGCGCGCCGCCATTCCCGAACCCAAAACCGAGCTGAACTACCACTCCCCCTTTCAGCTTCTGGTCGCCGTAGTGCTCTCCGCGCAAAGTACGGACAAGGCCGTCAACGCCTGCACCCGGACGCTCTTTGCGGTGGCGCCGACCCCCGGGGCGATGGTCATCCTCGGTGAAGACGGCATCAAGGCCCATATCCGTCGTCTGGGACTGTTCAACGCCAAGGCCCGGCATGTACATGCCCTCGCCCGTCAACTGCTGGCCCTGCATGGTGGCGAGGTGCCCGCAGACCGGAAGGCGCTGGAAGCGCTCCCCGGTGTCGGCCGTAAAACCGCCAATGTCGTCCTCAATACCGAGTTCGGGCAACCCACCATTGCGGTGGATACCCACATCTTCCGGGTCGGCAACCGGACGGGCATCGCCCCCGGCAAGACGCCCCTGGCCGTAGAACAGGCCCTGCTCGCGGCGGTGCCCGCCGAATACCTACAGGACGCCCACCATCTCCTGATCCTCCATGGTCGCTATACCTGCACGGCCAGGCGACCGCGCTGTGGCCACTGCCCGATTTTTCAGTGCTGCGAATGGCCGGACAAGCATCAGTGGGTAGCGAAGTCATCTCCTGGCGGCGCTTAAAGACCGGACAGACTCCGCCACCGAGGCGAGCACATCCTCCCAGACGCCCGCCTTGGCCTGCCGGAACAGACGCATACCCGGATACCAGGGCGTGTCGTCCCGGTCCAGCAACCAGCGCCAGTCCGGAGAATTCGGCAACAGCAGATAGGTGCTGACGCCCAGGGCGCCGGCCAGATGCGCCACCGAGGTATCCACTGAAATCAGTACATCGAGTTGCTGGAGGATGGCGCCGCTATCGGCAAAGTCCTGAACCTGGTCGCCGAACGGGGTGACGGCAAAAGAAATCTCCTGCAGTTGCCGTTCACCATGGCCCTTTTGCAGCGACAGCAGACTGACTCCCGGAATCTCCGCCAAGGGCGCCAGCGCCGCCAACGGCAGTGACCGGCTTTCGTCATTTTTGTGCAAAGGATTACCTGCCCAGACGATGCCGACCCGCAGGCCACCGATATGCGCAAGCTTCCGGCGCCACGACTCCTGCAGATCCTCCGGCACGCGGATATAGGGCACCCGGCCGGGTACCGTGTCCAGGCGGGTACCCATGACGTGGGGCAAGCTCATGATGGGGCAGTAGGTATCATGGGCCGGATACGGTTCGCCCCGCACGAACACCTCATCCGCGCCGTCCACTTGCTGGAAAAGCCGCAGCACTTCTGGTCTTGCCTCCAGGATGACTCTTCCGCCACGGGCTTTTATCAGGGGGATATAGCGCACACACTGAAACAGATCGCCGAAGCCCTGCTCGGTGTATATCAGGATACGCTTCCCGTCCAGCGGCGAGCCGTCCCACGGCGCCTCCGAAAAACGCCGCACATTATTATTGGACCGCACATCGAAACGGCTCTCATATAATGCAAATCCCTCCGGATAATGGCCATATAAAAGCAGATAGGATGATAGATCGAAGGCCGCTTCTGGTGCGCCGCCGGAGACTTCATAAGCGCGCCGTAACCAGACCTCGGATTCCGCAGGTCGGTCCTGATGAAATAAAAATGTCCCAAGTTTGCTCATCGCCTCCGAAGATCCCGGGTTATCCGTGATGAATTGGCGCAGGAACGCCTCCGCCTCGACATGTTTTCCCAACCCGTATAAACAAACAAACAGATTAAGCGCTGCTTCTTCATAATGGGGATCTATGCTCATCGCCCTTCGCAAAAACTGCTCGGATTCCGCAAAGTTTTTGCGTTTGTGCAGCGGTAGCGAAATATTCAGCAGCGCCACCAGATAATTCGGGTTGATCTCCAGGGCGTGCCGCAGCATCGCCTCGGCTTCTTCATAACGCTCCATCTGGCTGAGCACATAACCGAGATTGGTAAATGCCTTGTAGTAATCCGCGCGGATTTCCACGGCGCGGCGCAGTGCCTTTTCGGCCTCGTCCCGGCGTTCGAGATTCTCCAGGAGTACGGCGTAATTCAGCAACCCCTCCGGATAATCCGGGTCTATCGCAAGAGATTGCTTGAACAGGCGCTCTGCTTCCGCATTGCGTTGTCTGCCCATATACATCACCGCGAGATTGCACCACGCCTGGGCGTGGCGCGGATCGGACGCCAACAGGTTACGCAATACCTGCTCGTCCTCCGGATAGTCCCCATCCGTACTGTTCATGTCCCGCACGCCGATCACGCGCTGAACCACCGACCAGCGCGGCAGCCAGTTGGATAATATCTGCTCCGGACTCCACGGACAGCGGTTCATATCCAGGGATATGCCATTATCGTGTTCCAGCAGGAAATCCGTTACTGCGTCACTCCAGACGTCGGACAGAAGCGCCGGGGTATCACCCCGTAATTCCGGTGCCATTTCCTGGAGGTCGTGAATCTTCCGCCGCTCCGCCTGGATGGCGGCAATGGTTTCAGGGGCATCGAAACGGGCGTCAACGTACATTCTCAGCAATTGCATGACAAGCGTACGCAGCGCGCCTTTAAGCATAAACCGATTCAATATTATTCCTCCAGAGCCTGTTCGAATTATAACAGTTCGTTCGGCGTTTTCACTGTATTGATGCCATACGTCGCCTTATTATTATCAGAAAATCCCTGATGTGCAAAACCGCCACCGGTACCGGTTCCGCACCCATGCCGGTTCCGCCAACGGCATGGGAAAACGTTACAGTATGTGCGCTCTGCCCACAAGGAGAAACACCTGTGGCGGCGACAGGCAGGAGAAAGGCATCGTTTACGACGTTCCTGATGTCGTAACATGCTGATACTCTGTTTGACACGAATAAACCCCCTCCATATCACGACAATCCACACAACGGGCACCAGGATCGCCATCCGGTTTATCGGGCTGGATAATATAAACAAAGCGGTAACATCGTTTTTGATATCGGATTACAAGGTCTTTTACATCATGGCATAGATCGTGCTAGTGCTCAACTCGCTAACGTGAAGGCGGATCGGTACGCGGTGCCGATCCGGTGCCCGTCGGAGTAATGCGTTTCCACGAACAATGAACTCTGCGCAACCCACCGTATAAAAGGAGTAAAACATGTCGACTTTCAGAAAAAAAATCCTATTCGTGGCCGTATCCGGCACCTTTGCAATATCCCTGGCGGGGGGGGGCACGGCGGATGCAAGCACGGTCCAAGGTGGTGTCGGGCTGGTGGCGGCCCTCACCCAAACTCTGGGGCTCGGCTCGGCAGTCACCCAGTACGGTGACAGCAACAATATCGCATCGGGACCCGGCAGTGCCGCCGGCACCAATGATACTGCCGTGGGAGTGAATGCGACCTCAACCGGCACCAACTCCGTGGCCCTCGGCTACAACAGCAGCGATGGTGGCCAAAGCAACGTCGTAGCCGTGGGCAGCGCCACCCAACAGCGCAAAATCATCAACGTGGCGCCGGGCACCCTGAGCCAGACCAGCACCGATGCGGTCAACGGCAGCCAGTTGTATGCCACAGACCAGCAGCAACTGACCAATACCAGCAATATCAGCAACCTCCAGAAACAGCAGAAGATCGACCAAACCAATATCGCCGGGTTGCAATCGACGGTCAGCAATATCAGCAATCTGACCTCGGTGGCCACTGACCTTACTGCCATCAAGCAGCAGCAGCAGACCGACATGAGCAATATTGCCGGCAATACGTCCAACATCAGCAACCTGCAGAAACAGCAGGCCACCGACGTCAGCAACATCGCCAGCAATACCTCCAATATTGCCGTCAACACTTCCGACATCAGCAACCTCAAGAGTCAGCAGGGCACCGACGTCACCAACATCAGCAACCTGCAGAAACAACAGGCCACCGACGTCAGCAACATCGCCAGCAATACCAGCAACATCAGCAACCTGAGCAATGTGGTCGGGGGCTTGACGTCAACGGCGGTCGATCT
>JAMCRJ010000015.1 GCA_023381645.1 Gammaproteobacteria bacterium | reverse complement strand
CGTATGCTTGCCCGCATTTCCAAACATACGGGGTTAAAACCCGGTGACCTGTAGGCCCAACCCGTCATTCCTCCCGCGTGGAACACCAGCAAGTTGGCGCATGGGCCGTGGCGGCTGTCGAAGACAGCCGCCACGGCGTTGGCGTTACCATTGTGCTACTTCAAGAACCTGGGGGTGCCGAGCCTTGCGGCCCGGTAAGAATTCAATCCATCGAACCGCCGGATACGTGATCCGTACGTTCGGTGGTGTGGGAGGGAGGGGCCGTGAGGCTTCTTCCTATCCCGATTGGGCGGCTCCATACTGAGGATCACACGAATGAAATGGATATTTCTCGCCGTAGCAATTATTAGTGAGGTTATCGGCACGTCCGCCTTGAAGGCATCGGAAGGGTTCTCGCGCTTATGGCCTTCGGCGATCGTTGTCATTGGCTACGCGTCGGCGTTCTATTTCCTTTCACTCACACTCAAGACAATTCCGATTGGGGTGGCCTACGCAATCTGGTCGGGCGCGGGTGTTGCCCTAATTGCGTTAATCGCGTGGGTTCTCTATGGGCAAGCTCTCGATCTTCCGGCAATCATAGGGATATCGCTCATTGTCGCCGGTGTTGTCGTCCTCAACCTGTTTTCAACCACCGTCTCTCACTCATGAGCCGAGACGCCCAACCCTGCGGTCAACCGGGCGCTCTGCCGAAAAGCCGGCGGAGCGCCGGTTACCTTGAACGTGTTAGGCGTTAAAAATAAAGGGGCAACAAATTGCGGCTACGAGGAATAAACCATGTCGATATCACCGTCCTTAATTATGACAGGTCAATCAAAGTCTATGACGCAATATTCGGTTGGCTTGGTTATTGGAGTTTCAAGGCGGATGCAGGCGGGTTCGAAGCAGTTTATTACTTAGCCTTTCCTCACAGCGCAATTGGAGTACACCGTGCCGCTCCTGAAGCAGTGCCAGTAAGTAAAGGCGGAGCCGGGATTCATCACTTGGCTTTGTGGGCCAAGAGTCGTAAAGAAGTGGGAAGATTCTATGAGTTTCTGCGAAGTCAAGGCGTAGAAGTCACAGATCCACCGGCAGAATATCCGCAATATAGCCCTGGCTACTATGCGGTGTTTTTTGAAGACATTAGCGGCATCCGTTGGGAATTGGCATATGTTCCATTTCTTCCGGCGGTTCGAGAGATACGGCGGTCACGGGTTCAAGTGAAAGCATGGATTGAAAAACACCCGGACTTTACTTTTTGGCGTCTACTGCCTAACAAGGCGCTCCAAGGGACGCCGCAAAAAGCGCGCCGCCCCTGAGCTTTCACGTTAGGTTTCGGAGAGAAGGTTATGGAGAAGTCGGAAATCCAATTTTCTCAAGGGCTTCGTGACTACGTTTTGTCATCGCTCCGAGAATCGGAGGTACTGAAGTGTCTGAGAGAAGAAACAGATAGAGACCCGAACGCCATAATGCAGATACCGCCCGAGCAAGGGCAGTTCATGTCATTTCTTGTGAAGGTCTTAGGCGCCAATATGGCGCTGGAGATAGGCACTTATACTGGGTCAGACAAAGGAAACTACGACCACTATTATGAAAAATCCATTTCATTGCTTCGGCCCGGTGGAGTCATTGCGATCGACAATGTTCTTCTGTTCGGGTCAGTGGTTGATCCAAGCGTACTTGATGCTGATCTCAGGTCGAGGATCAGCGATGCGGACATCGACGCAATGCGGAACCTAAACGAGAAGGTCAAGAACGATCCCCGTGTTGACGCAACTATGCTACCCCTTGCGGATGGGTTGACACTTGTGCGCAAGTTGTGAAAAACAGTGCAAAAGAACCCGGCTTGAAACAGGCCGCCTTGGTAGGATTGGGTTGGACATGCTTTGTCTTGGGTGCGCTCACGCCGGAGCTACTCATCAAGGTTCCATTCTTGGCGCTGGCCAGGGTCCTGCCCTAAGTGCTTTCAACCAACTGTGGTGGCAACGTATAACTATTCGCGCAAGCGGATGGCTGCGGGTCGGTTGCGGTAGAATGTCAGGCATCGCGGCGGCCGCCGCTTAGCTCAAGCGTTAGGGCTTTCTTGACATCCGATAGCATTTCAATACACTGTATGTATGATTGAGTTCGAGTGGGATTCGGCCAAGGCTACGGTAAACATCAAGAAGCACGGGGTTTCCTTCGAGGAAGCCCAGTCTGTTTTCTATGACGAGTTTGCTGTCCAATTTTTCGACGAGGAGCATTCGACGAGCGAGGAACGTTTTCTGTTGTTGGGCATGAGCACAGGAGGGCGTTTGCTTCTTGTCTGCCATTGCGAGCGTGAAGCAGGCAACATCATCCGCATCATCTCTGCCCGCAAGGCCACCAAAACTGAAAGCACTTTTTACGGAAGTGAAATGCCATGAAAGCTGAATACGATCTTTCCACCATGAAATCGCGCAGGAATCCTTACGCATCGAAGCTCAAGAAACCCGTCACCATGCGTCTTTCTGAAGATGTGGTTACCTATTTTAAAGATATGGCTGTAGAGGCTGGGGTTCCATACCAGAGCCTTATCAACCTATATCTTCGTGACTGCGTTACGCAGCATCGCCAAGTGCAAATTGCTTGGCCGACCAAGCCCTAACCCGTCATTCCACCGGGCCTTGCGCATAAAGCCGCGCCAGCCGGTTAATTCAGACGTTCGGCGTCAAGGAACGCTGATTCCGACGGCTCTTAGCGGAGGAACAATGTCGTCGACCGACGATTACGACAAAGCAGCAAGCGACATTCGGCGGCCGGGAACTGCGCAGGCAGACGGGGTGCTGGATACCAGAGAGCTGATTCGGCATGCCACGCTCGCGGCCTCCAGTCACAACACCCAGCCTTGGAGGTTCCGCATTCAGCAAGACTCGATCACCATCCTGCCCGACTTCTCACGGCGTTGCCCGGCGGTCGATCCAGATGACAGTCACCTCTTCAAGAGCCTGGGCTGCGCAGCCGAGAATCTCGTTCATGCAGCTGCAGCGCAAGGTTTCTCGGCTGATGTACGATTCGACCCCGGCGAAGACGGCGTTATCGTTCTTCTGACCCGTGACGCCTCGGCTCATGCAACGGATCTCTATCGGGCCATTACCAAGCGCCAGTGCGTGAGGACGGCCTATGACGGCACGCCACTTGAGGCGCCGGAGCTCGAAATGCTGGAGAAAGCGGGTGAAGGGCGGAACGTCCGTGTAATCATGTTGTTGTCGGCGGCGCAGAAGGGCGCGGTCATCGACCACGTCACTCGGGGAAATGTCGCCCAACTGACTGATCGAGCCTTTCGAGACGAACTCGTTTCCTGGATTCGCTTCAATCCTGGTGAGGCAATACGCACGGGCGATGGCCTGTCCGGGCGAACCAGTGGCCAACCGGCGTTGCCGACCTGGTTGGCGAAATGGATCATCGGGCTGGTGCTCACCCCCAAAGGGCAAGCCGAGACCGATGCCACGAACATCAGAAGTTCAGCCGGCGTGGCGGTTTTCGTGTCACGCCAAGACGATAAGGCCGCGTGGGTCGAAGCCGGCCGCGCGTACGAGCGCTTCGCCTTGCAAGCGACCGCGCTTAATGTCCGCACCGCCTTCATCAACCAGCCGATCGAAGTGCGTCCGTTGCGGACGCAGTTCGAATCGTGGCTGAACCTCAGTGAAGAACACGCGCTGCTCATGGTGCGTTTCGGCCATGGGCCCACGGCGCCCTTCAGCTTACGTCGCCCCATTGACGACGTGATTATTGTGAACTAGCCAGCAGGGCTAGCAGACGATGCCTACGCGATTTTTTAAGTTATACTGGTCCATATCGCGCGGCACGAGAACGCAACTTTTATATAGGGGGTCGTTTTGACACAGAGATTTTTTGGATTTGTTCTGGCCTCCGTTTCCCTTAGCCTTTGTTCCGGTTGCACCTCCCAGCAGCTCTATGCTGCTGGTCAGTCCTACCAACGCAACCAATGCCTACATGTGCCCGGTCAAGGCGAGCGTGAAAAATGCTTGAGCAATACCAACACGACGTACGAAAACTACAAGCGTGAAACGGGTTCTGACAATAAATAATCGAGAATTTGGGCTCAGGCCGTTTCCAAATCCAGTTTGCCAGGGGGCGTAGGATTGTGAGAACCTCCCCCATCCCGGTTAATGTTTGGATGCCTGACCCCGCAACGTACGGTGATCCTCTCGCCGCGCTACTCACCCGAGTTCGCCATTGCGAACTTTGTGCCGGGCACCTGCCGTTTGGTGCGCGTCCGGTGCTGCAGATGGATTCGCGCGCCCGTATTTTGATCGCTGCGCAAGCACCGGGCAGGAAGGTGCATGAAACAGGTATTCCCTTCAACGATGCCAGCGGCGATAGGCTTCGTGCGTGGCTGGGGATCTCCAGAGAGGTATTCTACGACGCCCGACGGGTGGCGCTCGTGCCCATGGGATTCTGCTACCCAGGCACCGGAACATCCGGAGACTTGCCGCCGCGGCCAGAGTGCGCTCGTGCCTGGCATGGGGAATTACTGCCGCATTTGCAGCATCTGCAACTCACCCTGGTCATCGGCCAGTATGCCCGGGCTTATCACCTTCCCGCCGAGGTCGGAACGCTGACGGAGGTGGTTCATGCGTGGCGCGAAAACTGGCCCAACCGGATACCGCTGCCGCATCCCAGCCCGCGTAATAATCTGTGGCTGAAGCGCAATCCGTGGTTCGAGGAAGAACTCATTCCGGTGCTTCAGGCGCGCGTGGCCGAGGTGCTTGCGCAGGACCGTTAACGTGGCGTTCAGGAACGGCGTTATGGTAATGCGTTACGTCCCGCAAAAGGTCTTGAAAGGACCAAAACTCTCGGGGGCGGGCTGGGCATAGCTCTCCAGCCCCGGACGTTCCGCGAAGGGTTGTTCCAGCACCGCCAGCAGCGCTTTGAACGGGGTGAGGTCCTGGTCCTGCGTAGCGGCGGCCAAGGCTTCCTCGACTTTGTGGTTGCGGGGTATGTAGAGCGGGTTGACCTGATCCATAGCCTCGGCGCGCGCTTCCGCGGTGGTGCTTTCGTGCGCCAGCCGGGCCTGCCATTGCGCCAACCAAAGATCAAACGGCGCCGGGTTGGCAAAGTGGGCGCGAACCTGCGCCGGATCACCGCGCACTGCCGTTGATAAACCGCGGAAGACCTGGGTGTAATCGGCATTCTGGCCTTCCATGGCGGACAGAAGAGCTTGCGCCAGCGCGAGATCGCCGTCCTCCGCCGTGGCCAGGCCCATCTTGGCGCGCATGCCATCGAGCCAGTGGCGGGTGTAGAGCTTGGGAAATTCGTTGATTTGTCCGGTCAGCAGGCGCACGGCCTCATCGGGGTCGGGGTGAACCAGATCAATCAGGGTTTCGGCGAGGCGCGTGAGATTCCACTGTGCAATCAACGGCTGGTGGGCGTAGGCATAGCGGCCCTGGGTGTCGATGGAGCTGAAAACGGTCTCCGGATCATAGGCGTCCATGAAGGCGCAGGGGCCGTAGTCGATGGTTTCGCCGGCGATGCTCATGTTGTCCGTATTCATCACACCGTGAACGAAACCGACCAGCATCCAGCGTGCGATGAGCGCGGACTGTGCGGCGGATACCGCAGCAAAGAGGCTGAGATAGGGATTATCGGCCTCTTTCAAGGCGGGGTAGTGGCGAGCAATAGTGTAGTCGGCCAACTGTTTGACCCTGGCACTTTCGTTGCGTGCGGCAAAGAACTGAAAGGTGCCCACGCGAATATGGCTGGCGGCGATGCGGGTGAGGATGGCGCCGGGGAGCGCTGTTTCCCGACGGATGGTTTCCCCTGTCGTGACGGCGGCCAGCGCGCGGGTCGTGGGAATACCCAGCGCATGCATGGCTTCGCCGATGACATATTCGCGCAGCACCGGCCCCAGTGCCGCCTTGCCATCGCCGCCCCGCGAAAAGGGCGTGCGACCGGAGCCTTTCAGTTGCATATCCCGGCGCCGACCGTGGCGATCGATCAGTTCGCCGAGCAAAAGGGCCCGTCCATCGCCCAACTGCGGGGAAAAATGACCGAATTGATGCCCTGCATAAGCCTGGGCGAGCGGATGCGACCCTTCCGGCACTTCGTTTCCCGAGAAAATGGCGGCGCCGAGATCGCTATCCAGCGCCGCGCTATCGAGCCCCAGTTCTTCGGCTAGCGCGTAGTTCAATAGCAGCAATCGGGGCGCCGGAGCAGCGGCGGCCTGCCAGGGGGCGAAAAAACCCTCCAGATCGCGCGCATAGGTATTGTCAAAATGCAATAATGCCTTATCCATCCGTCAGTCTTGATGTGCGGGCACGGGTATCTCCAGCTTCACCTCACCGCCTTCCAGACGTGCAGTGATTCGTGTGCCCTTGGGCAGGTCGCTAAAGAGAATATGCTCCGCCAGCGGCTTCTTCAGGTGCTCCTGAATAATCCGCGTCATCGGCCGTGCGCCCATCTGCGGGTCGTAGCCCTTGTCCGCCAGCCATTGCCGCAGTTCAGCGCTGATTTCCAGGCTATAGCCCTTTTGCAGCAACTGCTCGTCCAGCTCCATGACGAACTTGTCCACCACGTGCAGCACCGTCTCCTTGGAAAGCGGTGTGAAGGGTACGACGGCATCCAGGCGATTGCGGAACTCCGGCGCGAAGACCCGGCGGATGGTCTCCATTTCCTGTCCGCCATCACTCTGGGGGGTGTTCATGAAACCAATATTCGCCTTGCCGCGCGACTCGGCGCCCGCATTGGTGGTCATAATGAGCACCACATTGCGGAAGTCCACCGTGCGCCCGCCGGCATCCGTCAGCTTGCCGTGATCCATCACTTGCAGGAGCACATTAAAGATATCCGGGTGCGCCTTCTCAATTTCATCCAACAACAGCACCGCATGTGGATTGCGGCTCACTGCCTCTGTCAGTTGTCCGGCCTGGTCATGCCCGACATATCCTGGCGGTGCACCGATGAGCCGTGACACCGTATGCCGTTCCATGTATTCACTCATGTCGAAGCGCAGTAACGGAATGCCGAGCAGGCTGGCCAACTGCCGGCTGAGTTCGGTCTTACCCACGCCGGTCGGGCCGGAGAAGAGAAAACTCCCCACCGGCTTTTCATGGTGGCGCAGGCCTGCCCGCGCCATTTTGATGGCCGCGGAGAGTTCGTGGATGGCCTTTTCCTGACCATAGATGACGAATCCCAGATCCCGCTCCAGATTCTTCAGGGCCTGCCGATCATCGGTAGAGACGCTCTTGCCCGGAATACGGGCCACCCGGGCGACCATTTCTTCGATGTCATGCACACCGATGCTCTTCTTGCGTCGGGAGGCTGGCAAAAGCGCTTGCGCGGCACCCACCTCGTCGATGAGATCAATGGCCTTGTCGGGTAGATGACGATCGTGGATGTGCTTGACGGACAGCTCCACCGCCGCACGCAACGCCGTGTCGGTATAACGTAGGCCATGATGCTGTTCAAATTGCCCCTTCAGTCCGCGCAAAATCTGCACGGACTCTTCCTGAGAGGGCTCCGGCACGTCAATTTTCTGGAAGCGGCGGGTTAGCGCGCGATCCTTTTCAAAATACTGGCGGAACTCCTGATAAGTGGTCGCCCCGATACATTTCAGTTCACCGGAGGCGAGAGCCGGCTTCAGCAGATTGGAGGCATCCATGGCGCCACCCGAAGCGGCTCCGGCGCCGATCAGGGTGTGAATCTCGTCGATGAACAGGATGCTGTTGGGTTTTTTGCGCAGCGCCTTCAGCACCCCTTTCAGGCGTTCTTCAAAGTCACCCCGGTAGCGGGATCCGGCGATCAACGCCCCCAAATCCAGGGCATAAATCGTCGCATTTTCCAGCATCTCCGGCACCTTGCGGGCGACAACGGCACGCGCAAGGCCCTCGACGATAGCGGTTTTCCCGACGCCTGGTTCACCGACGAAGAGGGGATTGTTTTTCCGGCGCCGTGCCAGCACCTGCAGGGCCCGGATCAACTCATCCTGGCGTCCGATCAGTGGGTCCAGCCGTCCTGCCCGCGCCATGGCGTTGAGGTTGCGCGCATAAGCTGTGAGCGGGTCCTTGCTATCCCCTTTCTTTTCCGTGGTACCCTCGACTTCCTCTTCTTCCTCATCCATGACGTCATCCTTGCGCATGCCGTGCGCCAGAAAATTGACCACATCGAGTCTTGTCACATGTTCTTTCTGTAGGAAATAAACAGCGTGGGATTCCCTTTCGGCGAAGATGGCGACAATGACGTTCGCCCCCGAAACCGCATCCTTACCCGCCGACTGCACATGGTAGAGCGCGCGCTGAATGACCCGCTGAAAACCCACGGACGGTTGGGTATTGACGGTGCCCGCCGGACCCATGGCGGGCACTTTGCGTTCCAGAAATTGCCGTAGTTCCACAGACAGATGGGTGCGGTCGGCGCCGCAGGCGCTGAGCACGTCCATACCGTCGGGGTTGTCCAGCAGGGCCAGTAGGAGATGTTCCACGGAGGCATATTCATGTCCGTACTGGCGGGCAATCTGGAAGGCCTGATTGATGGACTGTTCCAGGGGTTTGTCGATCATGGTTTACTCCTTTTCCATGATACAGCGCAGTGGATGCTGGTGTTGCCGTGCGTCGGCAGTGACCAGGGCCACCTTGGTTTCTGCGAGATCATAAGGAAAAATCCCGCACAATCCCTTGCCCTGTTGATGGACGGCCATCATCACTGCCACTGCCTCGTCATGGGGCTTGTGAAAATACGCTTCAAGAATATGCACGACATAGTCCATGGGAGTGAAATCATCATTTACCAGTAGTACCCGGTACATACGGGGCTCCTGTGCCTGCGGTTCGCGCTCCAGGATGGTACTGCGACGATGTTGCGTTCTACCCATGACCTGCACTCCATAATGTTTACTATTCGCTGTCATTGTGGCGCCTGCCTTCTGCGCTGGCAAGGTGTCCCATGAGCCAACTCCGCATCAGCCACGTCCTTCGAAGGTGGGCGCGCGGGCGGTGAAAAAAAAGCGCCGGGGAAATTCCCGGCGCTTTTGGTTTGGGCGATATCCAAATTACTTGGTGATATTGATCTTCGCCTGGCTGCGCAGGTCGGAGACGAACTTGGCGGCCTCCTGCTGCTGCAGTTGCATCTTGATGCGATCCTTCATGGCGCTCAGTGGCGGGGGGGTCAGGGCACGCGTCGCCTGCACCTCGATCACATGGTAGCCGAACTGGGTCTGCACCGGGCCAACGGGCTTGTCGATAGGCGCTGTCTCGATGGCCTGGGCGAAGGGCGGAACGACCATACCGGGGACAATCCACCCCAGCTCGCCACCATGAGCGGCGCTGGCCTTGTCGATGGAGTATTTTTCGGCCAGAGCGGAGAACTTCTGACCGGCCTTGAGATCGCCCATGACCTTGTCGGCCTCGGACTTTGTCTTCACCAGGATGTGCCGCACTTCAAATTCCTTCTTGCCCATGGCCTGAACGAATTTGTTGTAGGCGTTTTGAATGTCAGTTTCCGGAATGGGGTGCTCTTTCACGTACTGTTCGACCGCCGCATCGGCCAGGATCTGACGCTTGGCCATGGCCAGGCGCTCTTTCACGTCAGCGGTCTGGCCCAGCTTGTGATTGACGGCGTACTGCGAAAGCACTTCCATGTTGACCAGATTCTGCACCACCTGCTCGCGGGCATTGGGCTCCTTGGCAAGCGCCGGGCTCATGGACATGATGGCCTGCACCTCGCTGTTATCAATGGTGGCGCCATTGACGGTGGCGACGGGGGCAGCAAAAGCAGGTATAGCAAAAGCGCTGACAGTGGCAGCAAGAATGACCACGCGAAGTTTCATAAATTTTCCTTCAGGTTAAGTGATGCTGGCCCTATTATCCATAGTGGCGGACAAAGGGGAAGTCTCAGGGGTGCTACGTTGTAGTGGTGCCTCCGTTTCCTGACGTTTTTCAGGGCCGAGGAGGAATTCCACCAGGGTAAGGGCAAAATCCATGGCTGTACCCGGTCCGCGGGATGTGATCAGGGGACCGTCGACCACCACGGCATTTTCCTGGTAGGTATAATCCCGGCTCTGGGGATCGAGGGTGCCGGGATAAGCGGTGACCTGACGGCCATCGAGCAGGTGATGGGCTGCCAGCATGCCGGGTGCGGCACAGATGGCGGCTATGATCTGCCCCTGCCGGGTTCTTTCCTGCAGGAGCCCGATGAGCGGCCGATGCTTTGCCATGCGTTCCACACCCCCGATCCCGCCGGGAAGCAGGATCACATCGATATCTGCGCTGGCCACATCGGCGAACAGCGCATCTGGTTGCAGGCGCAGCCCCCGTCCACCGGTGACCAAACCGGTTTCCAGTCCGGCGAGGACCACTTGCAAACCCGCCCGTCGCAGAATATCGCAGGAGATCACTACCTCCATATCCTCAAAACCATCCGCTACGGGGATCAGCACCTGTATGGCAGAAGTCACTGGCGCCTTGCTCCTATTGAGAAAAAATGCACGACCGCTTCCCCGCTGACAAATTGGGAAATCACGTTGGGTTGGACCATGATGATGCAGAATTTATCCATGATCAACGCATATCAGAACAAAACAGCTCTGGCCGGATCATTGTCCCACTGCCTTCGGAAGGGGGATCACCACGGTGACGCTATGCCCATTTTCCTGCACCGGGACCGCCTGGTTTTGCAGAATGGCGAGCGCCTCGCGCAGGGGGTAATCCCTCACCAGATCCGGTTTCAGGATGCTGCTGGCGGCTATGGCCTCGTCTGCCGCCGTGGATTCGGTGGCGGTCGGTGTCGAGACTGTGGCGGAAGCCGGCAGGGCGATGGTGTACCGGGGTGTGGCCTTGCGGCACTCGTCCGGCGCTTTCAGCACGCCGTGTAGTTCCGATTCCTTCAGGAGATCCGCATCCAGTGCGCGCAGCCGCGCATTGGATGGCTGCACCTCGATGTTGGGGACGATGCCCTCGCTCTGGATGGAGCAGCCTGCCGGGGTGTAATAAAGTGCCGTCGTCAGTTTGAGGGCGCCGCCGTTGCTCAGCGGTATTACCGTCTGTACCGATCCCTTGCCAAAGGTGCGCTGACCCATGATCAGGGCGCGGTGGTCATCCTTGAGCGCGCCGGTAACGATTTCCGCTGCCGAAGCCGATCCGCCATTGACGAGTACGATCATGGGGGCGCCGTGGAGGTAATCGGGTCCGTGGGCGGAGAAACGCATGTCGCTGTCGTCGGTGCGCCCTTTGGTATAGACGATCAGCCCTTTGTTGAGGAAGGTGTCCGCCGTCTCGACCCCTGCTCCGAGCACTCCCCCTGGATTGTTGCGGAGGTCGAGGATCAGACCTTTGAGGTGCCCGTTGGCTTCCTGCTCCAGATGCTCCACCGCCTTGCGGGTTGCGCTGCCGGTATTTTCCTGAAACTGACTGACGCGGATGTAGCCATAACCGGGCGCCAGCATGGCAGAGCGCACGCTCTGCACCTTGATGATGGCGCGGGTCAGGGTCAGGGTCAGGGGTTGCGTCTGATGCGGCCGCAAAATAGTCAGGGTTACCTGTGTTCCGGGCTTGCCACGCATCATGTCCACGGTTTTCTGCAGGGGGATGCCCTGCAGGGCCTTATGGTCAATTTTGACAATGATATCGCCTGATTCGATGCCAGCCTTGGCGGCCGGCGTACCGTCAATGGCGCTGATGACCTTGAGTACGCCGTGCTCGCCAGTCACTTCAATGCCCAGCCCGCCAAATTTGCCGTTGGTGAACACTTGCATTTCTTTGAATTCTTTAGGCGTCAGATAGGCAGAGTGGGGGTCCAGGGCGCTGACCATGCCGTTGATGGCGCCATCCATCAGTTTTTTGTCGGAAGTGGGGTCGACATAATGAGATTTGACGACCCCGAAGACCTGACTAAAGGTCTGGATCTGTTCCAGAGGGATACTATTCTGATCCTTTGCCGCGTGAACGGTGACGGCAAAACTGGCGCTGACACCCAGAACGAGCCCGACGCTGACGCCCAGCAGGGTACCGGAGCGCGGCTTGGGGAAGCGGGGAACGGACATAGATAAAATCTCCAAATGTGTGGGTCCAGCACAGGGCGCTTGGCAGAACCGGCAGCGTGATTCTCAGTTGTGGATGTAATCCAACGGATTGACCGGGTGGCCAGCATTCCGCATCTCGAAATAGAGACCATCATTCCCCAGTTCGCCGCCGCTGCCCACGCTGCCGACTTGGCGTCCGGTAGAAACCTGCTCTCCAACGTGGACATCGGTGGCGCCCAGGTGCCCGAATATAGACAATAAACTATGTGCGATCTGCACGATGACAATCTGTCCATAGCCGCGCAAAGGCCCCGCATAAAGTACCATGCCCGGCGCGATGGCGCGAACCGCTGTCCCTACCGGGGCCTGAAAGGTGATGCCCTGCCAATCGAGTCCGCCGGTCACCCGGGGTGCGCCGAAACGTGCGGTAATCGGACCGCTTACCGGCGCGGGGTAGTTGCCGTGCCCAACGATGGGGGTTGCGGGCGATGCGGGAGCGGCGACTATCACTGGCGGACGAACTACGGTGGTGGGTGGCTGCCTTTGTGCATGTACCGCACGTTGAACCTGTTGCGCCCGCTCCGTTTCCTGCACCCGCTGTGCTGAGATTGCCGCTGCACGACGGGCCGCGGCCGCAGCAGCGGCCTTGCGTCGTGCTTCGGCGGCAGCTTTGGTGCGGGCGACTTCTTCCTGATGGCGGAACTGAACGGTCAGACGGCTTACCAATCCATTGAGAATATTGGCATTCGCCTGTAATTCTGCGATCTTCGTCTTGTCGGCGGCAATGCGGGTTGCGAGCTGGTTTTCCAGAGCGGCGTGAACCGCACGCTGTTGCCGGAGCGTTTGTTCCTGCGCTCTCACCTGTTGTGCCAACTGAGCGAGATGGGTTTCGTGGATTTGCACCTCGTGCCGGGTCTGCCCTATCTGTTGCGCGGTGCCTTGGGTTTTGACGATCAGTGCGCTGCGCGCCCTTGCCAGGGACTTGTAAAAGACGCTCATGCGCCCCAGTTCTCCCGGGCGTTCCGTTTGCAGCCAGACGGCCAGTGGGGTAACTCCGCCGAGCATGTATGCGCCGCGAAGCTGCCGGGCGAGGATACCTTTCTGTTGACCCAGTTCCGCCTGCAGTGCGTTGATTTTTACCCGCAGTTCGGCCAGTTGCGCCTGTGCCGAGTGTTGCTGCTGCTGGATTCCGACCAGCTTCTTTTGTGTCGCAACAACCCGCTGATCGAGTGCGCTGATTTCTACGCGCAGTTGCGCCTGGGTTTTCTGCCCAGCCGCGAGATGCGCCTGTACCTGCCCTAGGTTCTCGTGTATATGTTCTAGTTTCTTCTGACTATTTTCTATTTTTTCCTGAAGTGTTGCCGCTCCCGCACCGGCCGGAAGGAGAAAGATCAAGGCAAGCAGCGCGCCGACGCGGGGACGGGACAGAAGGGACATGGGTCAGAGGAACTGCACCAGGTTTTTGCCGCCCATTTCAGGAGGCACCGGCAAGCCCATGAGCCGGAGCAAGGTGGGCGCGAGGTCCTCCAGCGCCCCCCCGGATATAATCTCTGCAGGGCGCCCGATGTAGAGCAGAGGCACCGGGTTACAGGTGTGGGAGGTGTGCGCCTGACCGCTCCCGACATCCCGCATCTGCTCGACATTGCCATGATCTGCTGTGATCAGCGCTTCGCCGCCTACGGCGCGCACGGCGCTGACGATACGCCCGAGGCTGCGGTCTACCGCTTCGACAGCGGCAATGGCGGCAGCCAGTTTACCACTGTGGCCGACCATATCGGGATTGGCGATATTGCAGATGATGGTATCGTACCGGCGGCTTTCAACGCGGGCGACCAGGGCATCGGTCAGCTCATTCACGCTCATTTCCGGTTGCAGATCGTAGGTGGTGACCTTGGGAGACGGGATCAATACGCGATCTTCGCCGGGGAATATCTGTTCGTCACCGCCACTCAGGAAAAAGGTGACATGAGCGTACTTTTCGGTTTCGGCAATGCGCAACTGATGCAGGCCGAATTGGGATACCCATTCGCCAAAGGTGTTTTTCAGACGAGTGGGGGGGTAAGCGACATGTGCATCAAAATACTCACTGTATTCTGTGAGGGTGACGAAGTCTGCAAGTCGGGGTTTGACCTGTCGGGTGAAGCCATCGAAGTCCGCCTCGACAAACGGTCGGGTGATCTGGCGGGCGCGATCGGAGCGAAAGTTCATGAATAACACTGCATCGTGATCGCCGATGCAGGCGGGATTGGCACCAATCCGCGATGGAGCGACAAACTCGTCGCTTTCGCCACGGAGGTAGGCAGCGCCAAGCGCCTCTAAACCTGTGGCATAGTGCTCTCCCTTGCCGAGGGTAAGCAGATCATAGGCCTGCTGGACCCGATCCCAGCGGTGGTCACGATCCATGGCGTAAAAACGGCCGATCACCGAGGCCAGAGCGCCACCGTAGGTGCTTATCTCGGCATCCAGCCGTTTCAGGGATGACTCCGCGCAGCGCGGCAGGGTATCGCGGCCATCCAGAAAGGCATGCACATAGACCCGTTCAGCGCCCCGGCCCCGCGCCAGACGTAGCGCGGCGAGGATATGTTCTTCGTGAGAATGCACCCCACCCGCTGAAAGCAGGCCCAGGATATGGACGGCACCGCCCTGTGCCCCGGCGGCATCCACCGCTGCACAGAGGGTGCCGTTGGAGTAGAAACTGCCATCGGCGATGGCAAGATTCACGCGCTCGTACTCTTGGTACACCACGCGACCCGCGCCGATATTGATATGCCCGACTTCGCTGTTGCCCATCTGTCCGCCGGGAAGCCCCACAGAAGCCCCGGAAGCGTTGATGAGACCATGGGGACAATTTTGCCACCAGCCATCCCAGTTTGGGGTGCGCGCCTGGGCAATGGCGTTATCTTCGGAATCCTCCCGGTAGCCCCATCCATCGAGGATCAGGAGCAATACCGGACGTGGTTTTTGAGTCATCAGCTTCCTCTGCGCAGCGTACGCACTCCGTTAATGATGCGCATTAGAACAGATCAGGCGAATGCTGTCATGGGGTCATGACCAGAGGTTTCAGGTGCCAGATGTCCGTGTTGTACTGAGCAATGGTCCGATCGCTGGAAAAGATCCCGCTGGCCGCGGTGTTGAGAATGCTCAGCCGTTGCCATTCGGTTTGATCATGCCAGACCTCTGCCGCTTCCCGTTGCTTGACTTTATAGCTGGTGAAATCGGCGAGCACCATCCACGGGTCATGGGGATGGGTGACGGCATGGACGATGGGGTCGAAAATGCCCGGTTCGAACGCGTTGAAATAGCCGCTCTGCAACAGGTCCATGACCCGTGACAAATCATGGTCCGCCTGGATATATAACTCCGGATTGTAATGCCTGCGCAATTGGCTGACCTCCTCGGCATTCAACCCGAAAAGGAAAAAGTGCTCAGCACCTACCGCGTCGCGGATCTCGATGTTGGCGCCATCCAGGGTGCCGATGGTCAGGGCCCCGTTCATCATAAACTTCATGTTGCCGGTGCCGGAGGCCTCCTTGCCTGCCGTGGATATCTGCTCCGAGAGGTCGGTCGCCGCGCAGATCTGCTCCATGAGGGAGACCCGGTAATCCGGTAGAAAGCTCACGCGCAACAAGCCTTCCGTATCCGGATCGTGATTGATGACATTGGCGATATTGTTGATGAATTTGATGGTGCGCTTGGCCATGAAGTAACCGGGTGCCGCTTTGCCCGCAAACAGGACGTTGCGGGGGGTCACCTGGTCCGCTTCGCCGCGCTTGATGCGGTCGTAGAGATGGATGACATGCAGGGCATTGAGCAGTTGCCTTTTATATTCATGGATCCGCTTTACCTGCACGTCCACTAGGGCATCGCGGATGAAAGTGACGCCGGTATGCTGATGCACCAGTGCCGCCAGCCGTTCCTTGTTGGCGCGACGCACCTCCGCCCAGCGCTTGCGGAACTTCGCATCGTCCGCTGCCGGCTCCAGATCCCGCAGCCGTTCCAGGTCGTGCTTCCAGTCCGGGCCGATACGCTCGGTAACAAGGTCATGCAGCCCGGGGTTCGCCCATTGCAACCATCGTCGCGGTGTCACCCCATTGGTTTTGTTGTTGAATTTCTTCGGCCAGAGGTGGTGGAAGTCGGCAAAAAGGTCCTCACGGAGGAGTCTGGTGTGCAGGGCCGCGACCCCGTTTACCGAAAAACTGCCGACCACGGCGAGGTGCGCCATGCGCACCATCTGCTCTTCGCCTTCCTCGATGATGGACAATCGTTGCAGCAGGCCGGTGTTGCCCGGTGCGCGCCGTGCCACTTCCTGCAGAAAACGTGCGTTGATTTCCATGACGATTTCCAGCAGACGCGGGAGGAGCTGCCGGAACAAACGCACCGACCACCGTTCCAGTGCCTCGGGCAGCAGGGTGTGGTTGGTGTACGCCATGGTATGGCTAGTGATGTCCCAGGCTTCCTCCCAGCCCAGGCCGTGCTCGTCCATCAGCAGGCGCATCAGTTCCGGCACGGCACAACTGGGATGGGTATCATTGAGCTGGAAGCAGTGATGTTCGGCAAAATTGCGGAAATCTTCACCGTGGATGGCAACCCAGTCCGCGACCACATCCTGAAGGCTCGCGGAAGCCAGGAAATACTGCTGGCGCAGGCGCAGTTCCTTACCGTTTTCACTGCTGTCGTTAGGATAGAGCACCATGCTGATGTGCTCGGCGTTGTTTTTGGCTGCGACGGCTTCCGGGTAGGCGCCGGCGTTGAATTCGCCGAGATCAAAGATGTCGGTGGCCGCCGCCCGCCAGAGACGCAGGGTATTGACCACCTCGTTGCGATAACCGGGGATGGGAATATCGTAAGGTACGGCAAGCACGTCGTGGGTGTCGACCCAACGCTGATGGAACCTTCCCTGGGCATCGTAATATCCGTCGCTGCGCCCGAAAAAGTGAACGCGGCGTACCCGTTCCGGTCGTTTTAGTTCCCAGGGGCAACCATTCCTCAGCCAGTGGTCAGGTTCCTCCACCTGCTCGCCCCCGCGAATTTCCTGACGGAACATGCCATAGCTGTAGCGAATGCCATAACCCGTGACCGGCAGACCGAGAGAGGCGCAGCTATCGAGAAAGCAGGCTGCAAGACGGCCCAGCCCACCGTTACCCAGACCAGCGTCGGGCTCAAGTTCCATGATGTCCACCAGTTCGCGATGCTCCCAGGTCAACGCCTCGCGCGCCGCGTCTTCCAGACCCAGGTTCAGCAGGGCGTTGCCCATCGCTCGCCCGAGCAGGAACTCCAGAGAAAGATAAAAGGTGCGCCTGCCGCTTTCGGCTGCCACCTTTTTCTGGGTGTTTTTCCAGCGTTCGACCAGACGGTCACGCAGGCTCATGGCCAGCGCCGTATAAACGCTGTTGACAGACTCCGCTGTTTCTTCGGCACCCAATGTGCGCAGCAGATAATGGCAGGTGTCCATGCGCAGACTGAGGGCATCCATGCCCAAGGGCGGTAGGGGGCATGCGGTTTTGCTGAGGTGTTGGGAGGGCACTGTCAGAAATTCCTCAAGGGCAGGTAGCAGGCCAGGCCATCATAGAATGATTCTACAAATCAGGGAAGGAAAAACCGTTGCTTGTTTTTCGTCATTGCCGTATCCATCTATGTCAGGGATCAGTCGAAAAAGGAGGATGTGAGATGGCTAACGTGACTTGGGTACTGGTGAGTAACGCCGCAGAGGCGCGTCTCTTTAAAAATGAAGGCTGCAATACCGGACTGCATCTGGTACAGGATTGGCAGCATCCCGACAGCCGCAAGCACCAGGACGAACTGGTGACGGATGCGGGAGGGCGCGTTCAGCAGAGCTTCGCTGCGGGAGCACGGCCTGGTATCGAATGGCAAACCAGTCCCAAGGAGGCGGAAATGCTGAACTTCGCCAATGAGCTGGCGACCTATTTGGGCGCGGCGCGAAAGCAGAATGCTTTCCAACACCTGGTGCTGGTCGCTTCTCCGCATATTCTGGGTTTGCTGCGCGAAAAACTGGATGCACCTACCAGCGCAATGATTTCAGGCACTTTGAGCAAGGATTATACCTATGTCGGTATCGAGGAGCTCAGTAAGCATCTCGCCCAGGTCATGTGTCCATGAGGGTGGGCCGCTTTTAATGCAATGGGGAAGGTCATGGGGAAATCTCTTGCAGACTTTATACGGGCGGCGCGCAGTCAGATTCGCGAAATAGACTGCGATACGTTGGAGGATTGGCTGCGGAGCCGGGACGATGTGCTGGTGGTGGATGTCCGGGAGTCCAGTGCCTATGTGGAGGGGCATCTGCCGGGCGCCATCCATGTGCCTCGCGGTTATCTGGAGGCACTGGCGGACCCCGATTACGGCCATTGCCATCCGGAGTTGGCCGCTGCGCGCGATCGAGTCGTTGTCCTGTACTGCGACGGCGGAACACGTTCGGCGCTGGCAGCGGTAACCCTGCAGGAGATGGGCTTCACCGAAGTCTATAACCTGGGTGGCGGTATCAATGTCTGGGATGCCGAGGACAAGCCCGTCGTTTCCTGAGCCAGCCGAGGCCTAGCCGATCGTCTCGCCGAAGTTCTCGCGATAGCGGGCCTGGAATTCCGGCCAGGTAAAGTGGTGATTCTGGGTGCCTGCTTGTTCAATTTTGTAGGCGCCCATCAGTGAGGCGACCCTGCCGCTGGTTTCCCAGCCGAGTTCGTGTTCCAGGCCGTACAGCAGCCCCGCGCGATAGGCGTCCCCGCATCCGGTGGGGTCTGTAACCGCTTTGGGCCTGGCCGCCGGAATGGTCGTCTCCCGGCCGTCATGATAGATCACCGAGCCATGCTCGCCGCGGGTGACGATCAGCGCCTTGAGGCGCTGGCGAAGTTCGTTGAGGCCGAGGCCGGTGCGCGCCTGTACCATCTGGCATTCATAATCGTTGACCGTAAGGTAGTCCGCCCGGTCAATCAGGCGGGTCAGGGTTTTCGCATCGAAGAGCGGCAGACCCTGACCCGGATCAAACAGCGTGGGGATGCCGGCATTCGTAAGGTCTTCCAGATGCTGCACCATGGCGCCGAGTCCATCCGGTGCGACAATGGCCCAACGCACATTCTCGGGGATGCGCCCCGCCAGATGGTTTTCCTGGGCCTGAAACATCGCGCCGGGGTGAAAGGCGGTGATCTGGTTGTCGTCCAGATCGGTAGTGATGAAGGCTTGTGCGGTGTAGTGGTCCGGGAGAATCCGCAGCAGCCCGGTGTCCAATCCCTGTGCCTTTAGGTGATCGAGATAAGGCGTGAAGTCCTGACCTGCTGTGCCGACGATCAGCGGGTTGGCGCCCAGCAATTTGAGGTTGTATGCGATGTTGCCGGCACAGCCGCCGAAGTCGCGCCGCATTTGCGGGACGGTAAAGGACACGTTCAGCATATGTACCTGATCGGGCAGAATGTGCGCCTTGAAACGGTCCTGAAAGACCATGATGGTATCAAAGGCCAGAGAACCGCAGACGAGAGTGGACATGAAAGCTCCTTGTTGGTTTTTCGGCAAAACGGACAGAGAATTGTGGTAAATGTATCTAAACCGAGCTATGATCATAACAGGTTTTATTGGGCAGTGCTGCCATATACGAGGTGCAGGGTCATGGAGTGGGGGTTGCGCGTGGTGCTGGTGTTCGCCGGTCTCGTCCTCGCCGTTCCGGTGTGGGCGGCCGAGCGGCCCGTGCATGACGAGACCTACATCAACCTTTTTGGGGGGAATACCTTTTTTGATGCCTCAAGCGGTCTGGACAACGGTGGCAATGCCGGAGTCGTCGGCTTGCGCTTGGGGCGTCGGATAGATGCGCACGTGGGAGTGGAGGCGCAGGTGGCGGCAGCCTTTGCCCATCTGCAGGGCCCTGCACATGCCGTCGGTGCCAATCAGTACAGTGGCGCGATCCTAGGTAATCTTTACGCGCTTGGCAGCCCTGACACCCCCTATGTCTCCTTGGGTTTGGGGGCGTCCAGCGACCTGTTTAACAGCCGACTCGGCCGGGGAACTTCGTTGATGGGCGTCTTCGGTGTAGGCTATCAGTATCTCGTAAATGATCACCTGGGGCTGCGCCTGGATGTGCGGGATCAACTGCTCTTCAATACCCCTACGCCGAATGCTTCCAACCTCAACGATGTCCAGGTAACGGGTGGTATTTCCTATTTTTGGGGTGGCAGCAAGAAGTCCTCCTTTCCGGTAGTTGGTCCGGCGCGCTCTTGAGGCCGCACATCCGCCCCGCTTGAGCCAATTTTGCCTTTGCGGTGAGCGGGTTTCACTTCGCTTGTGGCGCTTTCCTTTGATATAGTGCGCGCTGTCCCTGTCGCGCTGCGACAGGTCGGCCTAGCTATTGAGGAGCCCAGTGCATGTCCAAAAGTCATCTTTTCACCTCTGAATCTGTTTCCGAAGGTCACCCCGATAAAGTGGCGGATCAGATTTCCGATGCCATCCTCGACGCAATTCTGGCTCAGGACCCCCGTGGTCGCGTGGCGGCCGAGACGCTGATTACTACCGGCCTGATCGTGCTCGCGGGTGAAATTACCACCTCAGCGGTGGTGGATTATGCGGATGTGGCGCGCCAGACCGTGCGCCGGATCGGTTATAACTCCTCGGACATGGGTTTTGACTGGGCCTCCTGCGCGGTGGTGCAGACCTTGGACAAGCAATCTCCTGACATCGCTCAAGGCGTGGACGAAGGCGCCGGCCTTGACCTCGATCAGGGCGCCGGTGACCAAGGCCTGATGTTCGGCTTTGCCTGTGATGAGACGGATGTGCTGATGCCGACGCCCATCTACTTTGCCCACCGTCTGACCGAGCGGCAGGCGATGGTGCGCAAAGATGGTCGCCTGCCTTGGCTGCGTCCCGATGCCAAGAGTCAAGTGACGGTACGCTACGAGGATGGTCGCCCAGTCGCCATTGATACCGTGGTGCTTTCTACCCAGCATAGCCCGGATATCAGCCATGCAGATCTCGTCGAAGCTGTGCGCGAGGAAATCATCAAGCCCGTCCTGCCTCGTGAGATGATCCATAAGGATACCAAGTACCTCATCAATCCCACCGGCCGTTTCGTGATCGGCGGGCCCGTGGGTGACTGCGGTTTGACCGGGCGCAAAATCATTGTGGACACTTACGGCGGTCAGGGTAGCCATGGCGGCGGTGCGTTCTCCGGCAAGGACCCCTCCAAGGTGGACCGTTCTTCCTCCTACGCTGGACGCTATGTGGCGAAGAACATCGTGGCCGCAGGCCTCGCCAGGCGTTGCGAAGTGCAGGTGGCCTATGCGATCGGCGTCTCGCAGCCGGTGAGCCTGATGGTGGACACTTTCGGTACTGGCGTGATCGATGACGACGGGATCGCCGCTCTGGTACACGAGCACTTTGACCTGCGCCCCAAAGGCATCATCCAGATGCTCGACCTGTTGCGGCCCATCTATGCCAAAACGGCTGCCTATGGTCACTTTGGTCGCGAAGAGCCCGAGTTTACCTGGGAGCGGACCGACAAGGCCGCCGTCTTGCGTGACGCTGCCGGACTACGGTAAAAATGCCTTGGCGGGGGTTTTCCCCGCTGGAAGATCGGGTCGAGGGGCGCTGCAGTCGTCATACCTCGCTTTGCCGTCCCGGCTGGATGCTTTCCCGGCCGGAAAGGCGGCGGGGGCGACGATCAGGCTCGACCTATGCTTCCCATCTGTAAAACCGCGCTCGCTTTCATGCTCAAGGAATGACTTACATGAATGCTGTGCTCAAAAGTTCCGCTGATTACAAAGTCGCCGATATTTCCCTTGCCGACTGGGGACGTAAAGAAACCCGCATTGCCGAAACGGAAATGCCGGCACTGATGGCCATTCGCCGCAAATACCAGGCGCAACAACCCCTCAAGGGTGCGCGTATCGCTGGCTGCATCCACATGACCATCCAGACTGCGGTGCTCATCGAAACGCTGGTGGCGCTCGGCGCGGAAGTGCGTTGGTCCTCCTGCAACATTTTCTCCACCCAGGATCAGGCGGCGGCGGCGATCGCGGCGGCGGGCATCCCGGTTTTTGCCTGGAAAGGTGAGACCGAAGATGAATATTGGTGGTGCGTCGAACAGACCATTGCCGGGCCTGACGGCTGGCGCCCGAACATGTTGCTGGATGACGGCGGTGACCTCACCGGCCTGCTGCACCAGAAATATCCGGAATTGCTGGCCGTCGTCCACGGCGTCTCCGAGGAAACCACTACTGGTGTACATCGCCTCTGGGAAATGGCACGGGAAGGCAGCCTGAAAATCCCCGCCATCAACGTCAACGACTCTGTGACCAAGAGCAAGAACGACAACAAGTATGGTTGCCGCCATTCTTTGAGTGATGCCATCAAGCGGGCCACCGATCATCTGCTCTCCGGTAAGCGCGCGTTGGTGCTGGGTTATGGCGACGTGGGCAAGGGTTCGGCGGCCTCCCTGCGTCAGGAAGGGATGATTGTTCGCGTCACCGAGGTGGACCCCATCTGTGCCATGCAGGCCTGCATGGATGGTTATGAAGTCGTGTCGCCCTATAAGAACGGCATCAACGATGGCACGGATGCCTGCATCGATCGCGGCCTGCTCGGCCAGATAGATTTGCTGGTGACTGCGACCGGCAACTTCAACGTCTGTGACGCCGGCATGCTCAAGGCGCTCAAAAAGGGCGCAGTGGTCTGTAACATCGGCCATTTCGATAACGAAATCGATACCGCTTTCATGCGTAAAACCTGGGCCTGGGACGAAGTGAAGGCGCAGGTTCACAAGGTCTATCGGGATATGGGTGCCGGCAAGTCCTTTGATCCCGATAGTGATGATTACCTGATCCTGCTTTCTGAGGGGCGTCTGGTGAACCTGGGCAACGCGACGGGGCACCCCAGCAGAATCATGGATGGTTCTTTCGCCAACCAGGTGCTGGCGCAGATTCATCTGTACGGCGAACGTTTTGCCGATCTGCCTGCGGCGGAGAAGGCCGGTCATATCTCCGTTACCGTCCTGCCCAAGGCGCTGGATGAAGAGGTGGCCCGCTATATGGTGGAAGGCTTCGCGGGGGTGTTGACCCGTCTGACCGACGCGCAGTCCAGGTACCTCGGCGTGTCTGCCGATGGCCCCTTCAAAGCGGATGCGTACCGCTACTGATGGCGCATTCCGTCGAGTTCTTTCCCCCCAAAAATGCAGCGGGTGAGGAACGTCTGCGGGAGGCGATAACCGCGCTTCTCCCCTTGGGTCCCGAGTATGCTTCGGTGACCTTCGGGGCGGGCGGGTCCACCCGTGAACGTACTTTTGCGACGGTGGCCATGATCCGTCAGGATTATGGCCTGGAGGCGGTGCCGCACCTCTCGTGCATTGGATCTACGGAAGCCGGGATCCAGGAGATTCTCGAAGATTACCGGAAGCAGGGCATACGCCGTATCGTGGCCCTGCGCGGTGATTTGCCAGAAGGCATGGAGAATCCTGGCCACTTTCAGCACGCTGCGGATCTGGTTGCATTCATCCGTCACTTCGGGGGCTTCGAGGTGTATGTGGCGGGCTATCCGGACATTCATCCCCGCGCGACCTCCGCCCGGAATGACGTGATGCACTTGGCAGCCAAGGTGCGGGCCGGGGCGGATGCGATTATCACCCAGTACTTTTTCAATCCCGACGCCTACTTGCAGTTGCGCGACGAGTTGCAGCGGGAGGGCGTTGAAGTGCCCTTGGTGGTCGGCGTCATGCCCATCACCAATTTTGAACAGATCTCCCGTTTTTCTGCCATGTGCGGCGCCGATATTCCCCAATACCTGCGGCGGCGGATGGATGCGTACGCCGCCGATCCGCAATCCCAATATCAGTTGGGAATCGAGTTGCTGAGCAGGCAGTGTCAATTGCTGCTGCGGGAGGGGGCACCGAGCCTGCATTTTTACACCCTGAATCAGGCCGAGGCGACGGCGGCGATCTGGCGTAATCTCGGTTTTTAGCCAATATTGACGAGACGGCACCCTTTGTTAAACTGGCGCGAAGGATGTTTTTATCCACAGCACGGGTCGCTGCAGGTTTTCTTCACCAAAGAGGTTATATTTCCATGTCCAAAAAACATCCCGTCATTGCCGTGACTGGTTCCTCAGGGGCGGGTACCACCACCGTCAAACATGCCTTCCATGACATTTTCCGGCGCCTGAGAATTGACCCGGTCGTCATTGAAGGCGACAGCTTCCATCGTTACAACCGCAACGAGATGCGCGAAGCCATTGCCAAAGCTGCGGCCGATGGTAAAACCATCAGTCATTTCGGCCCGGAAGGCAATGATTTTGAAGCGTTGGAGCGCCTGTTCCGCGAGTATGGCGAGAGCGGCCATGGGCAGATGCGCTACTACGTCCACGACGAACCGGAGGCAGAACTGCGGGGCAGCGCACCGGGCACCTTCACCCCTTGGCAGGATATCCCTCTGGGGACCGACCTGCTGTTTTACGAAGGGTTACATGGTGGCGTGAAGACGGACGCTGTGGATGTAACCAATTACGTCGATCTGCTGGTGGGTGTGGTGCCGGTGGTCAATTTGGAGTGGATTCAGAAGATTCACCGTGACAATGCCCAGCGCGGCTACTCGGCCGAGGCGATTGTGGATACCATCCTGCGCCGCATGCCTGACTATATCCACTACATCACCCCGCAGTTCTCCCGTGCGCACATCAATTTCCAGCGTGTACCGCTGGTGGATACCTCCAATCCTTTCATTGCCCGCGACATCCCGACTCCGGACGAAAGCATGGTGGTCATCCGCTTCCGGGATCCCAAGGAAGAGAATTTCCCCACCCTCCTGCAGATGTTGCCGGGCAGTTTTATGTCGCGTTCCAATACCCTGGTGATCCCAGGGACGAAGATGGGCTACGCGATGGAACTCATTCTCGGCCCGCGTATCGAGCGGATGCTGGAAGATATGCATCTCACTATTTAGGGCTGCACAGGTTTCCTGGCTTTTGAACCATGATCCCGTGGTGGCTGTAGCCGCCGCGGGATTGCTGGTTATGGCAGGGATATATTGGTGCCCCTGGAGAAGAAGTCTTGAATGAAAACAGTCGGGAGAGGCCCTGGTTCCGTCAAGCTGCAGAGGTGATCCCCAGGCATGCGTATCTCAAATTTATCGGAACGACGACGTTTATCAGCATATTTTTCGTTGCATACTTCTACTTGCTCAAAGATCCGGCATACCCGGTAACGGTGATGCCGAGAATCTGGCTGGATCACCTGATCGGCTTTCAGCCACTGTCGTTACCTTTCTACCTGTCACTGTGGTTTTATGTTTCCCTTCCCCCGGCATTATTGGCCACGCGGCGCGAACTGGTTGACTATGCCATGAGCGTAGCTGGAACCTGCCTTGTGGGGCTGATCATCTTCTACTTCTGGCCCACCGCGGTGCCCGTGGCCCATATTGACTGGGCTCTGTATCCAGATGTGGACCTCCTTAAAAACATGGACGCCTCTGGCAATGCCTGCCCTTCGCTACACGTCGCTACCGCGGTTTTTTCGGGTATCTGGCTACATTATTTGCTGCGACGCTTCGGTGCGCCGCTGTGGATAGTCCTCTGCAATTGGATTTGGTGTGCGGGCATAGCATATTCCACCCTGGCCCTACGCCAGCATGTGGCCGTAGATGTGTTGGCGGGACTGGTGCTTGGGGTGCTGGCTGCTTACCTGTCGTTGCGGAGGTCGCAGAGCAGGTCCGCCATTTATTGAAGGTTCTTCTCAGGCACGATGGCCAGTCAGCCGTCGCGGCGTACCCGGATGCTCTGAAAGTGGCGGTAGGTCACCTGTCCGGGGCCGCCGCTCGGTTTACGGTGGACATGGCGGATTTCCGTCCAGTCCACCTCGCCGCTGATGGCGCGGGACTGGCTTTGCTGCAGGGCAATGCGTGCGGTGGCGGCGAGCACCGGCTCGGGCACCGGCGTCTGACCATTCTCCCGGCGCAACACCACATGGCTGCCGCCCAAATCCTGAATATGAAACCACAGGTCCCAAGGTTTGGCGGTGCGGAAGGTCAGGCGGTCATTCTCCCTGGCATTTTTACCCCAGAGGATCGTGAAGTCGTCGATGACGGTTTGACTGAATGTGGCATCCTCCGGTTTCCCTTTTTTTGCCGGGCTTCTTGACGTGGGCGACGTGTGGGTTGCCGAACCGTCCACGGACGGTGGCTGTAATTTGCTACCCGCAAGTCGTTGCAGCAGCTTCTCTGCCTCTTGCAGGCGGCTGGTGATTTCCCGCTGTGCGCGCTGACTGCGTTGCGCCTGCTGCATATACCACTGCGCCTGCTGGTGCAGAAACTTGCCCGGCGTTACGGCAATAGTCAGGAGCGCTCCTGCTGCGCTGGTGTGGTCTGGGGCGCTGATCTGAGTGTCTGACGCCATCGTGTCGGGCAGGGCGAAGAGGGCGAAGGCCTGGGTACGATACACCTCCGGGTCATCCCAGCGCGCCATGTCCTGGCGCATTTTCTGGATGCGGTGTTGCAGACGCTCCCGCTGCAAGCCCAGGGTCCGATCCTGTGCTGAGGGCGCCGGGTGTGCGGCGGGGGGCACAAAGCGCAGCGCTTCCTGAGCCGGAATCTCCTGCATCGGTGCCCAGTCGGGTAGGGGCACGGGGTAAAGAACGGGCTGATCGGCTTCCGCCGAAGACCGCCACCAGGGCGCGCAGGGATCTGCGCGCTGCGACCAGGCCTCCTGCATGGCCTGCTGCTCGGCTGTGTGCTGCGGGCGATAACGGGGTGCGACGCGGCGCAGCCAGGCGGCGGCACTCGGTAAGGGCTGGGCAAAGGGCAGACTATCTTCCGGCGGTACATATACCACGCCGGGCAGGAAGCGCGGCGTGGCCTTGCCGTCGAGACTGTCCCAGCGCCAAGCCCAGCGAATATGCTGCGTCGCGTCGAGCAGGGCGATATTGCCGCGTCCGCCAAAGCATTCGGCAATCAGACTGACCTCATCCACCCGCTTGCTGATATGAACGCGGCGGCAATCCATGCGCACGATGCGATCCGCCCAGGGCACGCTGATGCGCTGAATGCGAAAACCCGCCAAACGCTGATTGAGCGGACTGCTCCAAGTGGTTAATGCGTCCGACTTATGGAATGCGGTATCCTGCCAGAGCCCCAGAGGGGCGCGCTGCGCGATCAGCGCAAGATGTGCTTTGGCGGTGTGCAGATAAATCCCACCTGGCGCATCGCTGACGCCCTGGATGGCCTGCCGCGCGAGTTGGCGGTCCAAACACTGGGCGGTGGCGGCGAGTTGCAAGGTGTCCATCTGTCGAAGCTAAGCCACGCGCACTGGCAACATGCTCATGCCTCTTTGCGCGCCTCGATCACCAACGGCTTGTCTGTCACCGCGCCCAAGCTGCGCAGCACTCCCATCAGCATTGCCAACGCTGTCGGCGGCTTTTGCAGGCTGGCGTCCAGTACACACTCCGCATGCTCCGGCGCCTCGTAGGGGTCGTCCACACCCGTAAAGCCGGTGATTTCGCCGCGCATGGCCTTGGCATAAAGGCCTTTGGGATCGCGCTCGGCACAGACCTCCAGCGGGGTGGCCACATGGACTTCGATAAATAGACCACCGGCTTCTTCCACCAGACGACGCGCATCGGCCCGGGCCTGACGATAGGGCGAAATGGCGGCGACCACCGCAATGCCGCCGTGGCGTGCCACCAGACTGGCGACGAAGCCGATGCGGCGGATATTCTCGTCGCGGTCTTCGCGGCTGAAATTCAAACCTTTGGACAGAAAACGCCGCACCACATCGCCATCCAGCAGGGTCACGGCGCGCTCATCATCCGCTTCCAGAGTGCGCGCCAGCATCCCCGCCAGAGTGCTTTTGCCGCTGGCAGACAGTCCGGTAAACCAGATGACCAGTCCGCGCCGGTCCGCGCCGCGGTAGGCCTGGCGCAATATCTGAATGACCTCCGGCGGGGAGAACCACTCGGGGATGTCCTCCCGGCTGGCCAGTCGCCGCCGCAACTCCGTACCGGAAATGCCCGCCAGGGCCTCGCCGTTGGCCTCTTCCACCGGCACATAACGGCGCCGGGTCCGGGAATACGCATACTCGGGCAGGAAAATGCCGGCAATGCCCATCTCGTCGGCATGCCGGGCAAAAAGCTCCTGTGCCGCAAAGGCCGGGTAGAACAGACCGCCCGCCGCTGTGCCAGGGTCGGCGTGACCACGACCGATGATGAAATGGGTGGCGCCATAATTGCGGCGAATCAGCGCGTGCCAGAGCGCCTCCCGTGGGCCGGCCATACGCATGGCCAAGGGCAGGGGCGAGAGCAGGGCGGTCGTTTCCGGATAATGGCCCAGCACCGCACGATACACGCGCATGCGGTAGGATGCCTCCACATCACCGGGCTTGGTGGGGCCGATAGCCGGATGCAGCAGCAGGCGCGCGCCCGCACCCGCCTGTTCCAATCCCGCCTGAGTCACGGCAATGTGGGCGTGATGGAGCGGGTTGCGGGTCTGAAAGGCGACAACCGGATGCGTTCTACTCCAGTGCCTTTGCAGCATGGCCGGGGTCTGATACTCGGGCGGAAATTCGACGGCGGCAGCGCGAGTCAGGGTGTCCGCATCCCAAGCCGACACGCGCCCTGCCACATAGTAAGGGCCACGCGCCAGCAACTCGGCCACACCCGGATGGCTGGAATCGGTCGTCCCATAAACCGCTGCGGCCTCCAGCAGTTTATCCGGACGATAGCAGGCGCTGACGGCAACAGAGCCGATGGGGGTACCGTCACTGCGCTCCAGTCGCAAAGTATCCCCTGCCGCCAAAGATTGGCCGAGCGCCGCGCCGACATCAAGCACCACGGGAATGGGCCAAAGCGCGCCGTTACCCAGACGCATGTGTTGCAGCACGGACTGCCAGTCCGCTGCGTCCAGGTAACCCTCCAATGGGGCAAAAGCGCCGGTCAGCAACAGCTCTAGGTCGCAGCGCTGGCGCGCCGTCAGTACATGAACCGGTAGGGTGGACATGGGCGGGTCCCTATGCGGAGAGTGGAAAGAGCGGCAGGTGCGCCAGGGCGATCACTTCCGACCACTGGGCCATATCGCCTTCCGTACAGATGGCCGCGACGGCGGCAATCTCCGCCTCGGCTTGCGCCATAAGTGCGCGCATGGCCGCCAGGGTCGAGCCGGTGCTCACCACATCATCCACCAGCACCACCCGCCTGCCGCTGATCGTTGTGCGATCTTTGGCATCCAGATACAGGGTCTGGGGCTTGCCGGTGGTGATGGACAGGGTCTCCGTGGACAAGGCCTCGCCCATGTAGGACTTGTAGTTCTTGCGCAGGACGATATACGGGCGCCCACTGTGCACCGACAGGGCGTAGGCCAGGGGAATACTCTTGGCCTCCGCAGTGACGATCACATCATAGGAGATGTCCGCCATGCGCCCGTTCAGGGCGTGGGCTGCAGCCTCAGTCAGTTCCGTATCGCCGAGAATGTTGAGGACGGCGATGGCCAGGTCCGGTTGCACTTTAAAAAGGGGGAGGTGGCGCTGCACCCCGTTGATGTGGAGGGGGTAGGTGCTGCTGTGGCTATCGGTGTGGGTCATGGGCGCTCCTTTTATGTGCATTCTGCCATAGGGGAAGGGGGGGTGGGTAGCTCAGTGGTGGGGGTCTTCCAAGAAAAGCCGTTTGATACTGCAGAATCACGGGTTGGATTGTGTAATGCTATGAGCCGTAGTAGATTCTACGACAGAAGTGAGTACTAACGACGCGGATGAGTAGCAGGTGCTTTTGGGGTCACTTGACGCACTGGGGCATATGGATGGTGCGGTAAGTATGCTGCCCAAATTGCGTTGGAGGTGTAGCTGTTCCATGGCCTGTGTAAAGTGTTACAACGGCAATTTCTGCGGCGCGAGGTGTGTCATGCACGCAAAGGAAATGGAGACCGTTCTGCTTTGGTCCCTTGGCATTAACTATGCGTTACTCCTTATTTGGGCTGGTGCGTTCATCTGGGCCCATGACTGGATGTACAGGCTGCATAGCCGTTGGTTCAAGCTATCATCCGAAACTTTTGACGCCGTCCATTACGCCGGAATGGCCGTCTATAAGATCGGTATACTCCTGCTCAATCTGGTGCCATTGCTTGCTTTGTATTTCAGCTTGTGAGGAGCGCATGGCATCTAGTTATCGCATCCAGCCGACGTATTTGCCTTCGCTCGTTTGATGACCGTTAATCGTCTTCGTCTGCATGCATTGGGGCAGACGCCGTGGAGGGTGAATCCGCCGGCCCCGGCTGCGGCGTCGACTGCCACTGCATCCACCACCACCCGAGCGCCGCCACGAGCAGCGCGACCGCCAAGCTCCAGCGCGCGGATCGGATGCCATCGGATGCGTGGCCCCACTTGTAGCCTGTTAGCATTGCACCGATCAGGTTCTCCCGGTGCAGCAGGCTGCTGCCGACCACCGCCGTGACGTGAATGGCCACGAGCGCCAGCATCGCGTTGGCCGCACCCTCGTGCCATTCCTCGAACCCTTCCCCGCCCGCGCCGTGATACTGGGCCCAGCCGGTCACGCCAATAACCAATGTGAGGAGCAACATCGCGATGATCGCGATCGCGCCCGCCGGGTTGTGTCCGAGGTACCGCTCTGGGCGTCGCCAAATCAGACTTGCGACATAGCGTAAAACCGCCGCCGGCGAGCGCACGAATGCGGAAAACCGCGCGTACCGCGTCCCCCCCAGCCCCCAGACGATCCGAAACGCGACCAGCCCTACCATCGTGTAGCCAAGCGCCGCGTGCGCGAAGCTCCACTGCTCCGCTTCGGCGGTAAGCCAGGCCCCCGCGAACGAGGCTACCATCAGCCAGTGGAACACGCGCACTGGCGCGTCCCAAACCAGTATCCGGATTTTTCCGGAAGCGCTTGGTTCACTGCCGGCGTGGGGGGCAGAAGTATGGTTCATCATCGTTTCCTCGATCTGAACGGTATCTCTGAAAGCCGACGGTACAGGTGGGTTTCAGGCGAGCAGGATTGACGCGCGCCCTAGCTCGCCAACGGAGCGGACGTCGCCGCTTCGCCCTTGCGCGGGTCGGCGTGCATCATCATGTCCAGTCCATCTTCGTGCCGTGGGCCGCCGATGCATGCACGCCACCACCTCATTGCGCTGATGTCTGCAGCTTGTCGAGTTCCGCCTTGTACTTTTCGTAATGATCGCCTTCGTCTGTTGCGATCTCGCGGAACAATCCCGCCACCTTGGTGTCGCCTGCCGCTTCGGCCTGCTTTGCGAACTTCACGTACATCTTCGTGTTCTCGTAATGCTCCCCGGCCATGCTGTCGAGCAGATTCGCGCGTTCGCTTTTCGCCAGCCCGAGCGCAGCCGCTTCGCTTGCGAAATGCTCGTTCGCCTCGACGTTCGCCGTTTCATCGAACACCCGCGCGAGCTCGGGATGACCATTCTTGCGCGCTGCGTCCGCGTATGCCTTGTACTTGAGATGGGCATACGCCTCGCCGTGCATCGCGGCTTCAAGGTTCTGCTTCGTCTGCGGCTTGAGCTGCGGCTCCGCGAATGCGGCGGGCGCCGAAAATGCCATTACAGCCACCGCAATGGCGGACAAGCCAATCGATACGTGTTTCATCGGTAGTACTCCGTTTTGGGTCGACGTCGCCGGATCGACGACGATGCCATGATGCGCTGCGGGCTTGACGAAAACCTGACCAAAAATTCGAAGCAGGCGGTCAGGATTCAGTCTGCACATGCGTTCGCCAGCCCGACCTACCTGGCGTCGCGCTAGCGGCGATACATTTTGATATTGGCGCTTGCCGAAAGCGCATGGTATCGGAATAATCCAAAGATCAGGATGATCAATGGGCGCAAACGCCCGGCAATCGGAACCGATATGCACTATTATGCGCGTCTTGCTCGCAGAAGATAACGCCCGGCTCGCCTCGCTGATTGCAGCAGGGTTGGGCGACGAAGGCTTCACCGTCGACACGGCGGGCACGCTGGCGAATGCGAGCGCGGCGCTCGCGACGGGTGGCCACGATCTCGTGCTGCTCGACCTCGGGATGCCCGACGGCGATGGTGTCGCGTTCATCCGCGCGGCACGGTGCATGGGCCTCACCACCCCGATCCTCGTCATCACCGCGCGCGACGGTCCAAACGACCGCGTGCTTGGGCTCGATTCGGGCGCTGACGACTACGTCGTCAAGCCAGTCGATTTGCCTGAACTCGCTGCCCGCTGCCGGGCGCTCCTGCGCAGGCCAGGTGCGTGTCTCGGGGTGACGCTCTCCGTGGCGAACCTGGAGCTCGACACCGCAGCGCGGGAGGTGCGTATCGACGGCGCGCCGGTCGCGGTGCCGCCACGCGAGCTTGATCTGCTCGAGCGGTTGATGCGCCGTGTCGGCCACGTCGTCACCAAACGGGCGCTGGAAGACGCGCTGTATGCGTTGTCTGCCGAAGTTACGCCCAACGCACTCGAAGCGGCGGTCTCGCGCCTGAGGCGCAGGCTTGCCGCCGCGCAGGCCGCCGTCACGCTGCATACGGTGCATGGCATCGGCTACATGCTCACACCTCTACAAAATGAAAAAAGCGCCGGCCGCTAATGCCGCGCCCGCCCAGCCCCCGCCTGAGCGTGGCCAACGCCCACGCTGGCGCGACATGCTGTTCTTCAAAATATCGATCCGACTAGCCTTCGTCGCCGTAGCGTTCCTGATCCTGCAGGTGCTGCTCGTCGTCCGGATGTACGCGACCAACACGCCCGAGCTCGATCAACTCCTGATCAGCGCCGAAGCCAATCGCATCGCGGACCAGTACGCGCACAGTAAGGCAACGCCGCAGACGATCCCATCGGCACTCCGATCGTCGATCGCACCGGGCACATTGCGTTCGTTCATCATCCATGAGCGCGGGGGACGTGTCGTCGCGCGTTACAATGACGGCGACCTGCTGATGGAAGATGTCGCGCCGCGGTCATTCCTCGTCATCCGCACCCAGCGGGAGACGTGGGGTGACCGGTTCCTCATTACCGGCACACGCCGGATGGACGTAGGAGGCCGCACGTTGTGGATCACGGTCGCCATTGCGGGCAGCGGCTGGCGGCCTTTCATTCCGGTAATCCTGGACGAGATCCGTTTTCATGTGATCGTCCCGCTTGTTGCCCTGTCGCTGTTGCTGCTGATATTCAACTTCAGCGTTGTGCGCCATGCCCTCAAGCCGCTGAAGGCCGCGATCGACGCTGTCAACCGGATCGACGCCGCGCAAACATCCACGCGTATCGCGACCACGTCGTCATCCTGGGAGGCACAGGCGCTCACCCAGGCGGTGAATCACATGCTCGCGCGGCTCGAGGGCACGCTGCAAATGCTCGGCGATTTTGCGGGCCATGCGGCACACGAATTGCGCACGCCGCTTGCCATTCTGACGCTCGGAATCCGGCGCCTGCCCCATTCGGCCGAGCGAGCTGCGTTACTTGGCGACGTCCAGCGCATGAGCCGGCTCGTCGATCAGATGCTGGACATGGCGCGCGCGGCGGCGCTCGACATTCCGGCGGATGCGCGGGCGGATCTCGGCCAAATCGCGAGCGACGTTGCTGCCGCGATGACGCCGCTCGCCGTTTCGCACAACCGGCCTATCGTCTATGATGCGCGCGGTGCGGCGACCGTGCGCGGCCTCCCGGACGCCATCGGCCGCGCCCTGCGAAACCTCATCGACAACGCCATCGCTCACACACCCCCCGGCACCGCCGTGATGGTGGCGAGCGGGCCCGGCCCGATGCTCTCGGTCCGCGATCACGGGCCTGGCATACCGGCTGAGAAGCGCGAGGTGATTTCGCGGCGGTTCAGCCACATCCGGCGCGACGATTCGGGTGGCGTCGGGATGGGGCTCGCGATTGCAGCCGCGATCATGGGTGCGCACGGTGGGACGATCCAGATCCGCGATGCGGAAGGCGGGGGGGCTGTCGTGGAATTACGGTTTCCGGAGTAGGCGCTCCAACAAATCGCCGGCGGGCATGCTGAGCGTCGCGCCACAGTAGGAGTTCGATGGATGGGAAAGTCATAACCCCAAAAAAAG
>JAMCRJ010000032.1 GCA_023381645.1 Gammaproteobacteria bacterium | reverse complement strand
TGGACAGGAAAACATGCACCTCCGACCCCGAAACCGCCGCAACCGATGCCGCCATCGCCGCAAACTGCAACTTCTCTCTCACCCCACTTAAACAGATGATATATAATCCCGACATGAAAACCTCCTCTGTGACTGGATAACCTCAGCAAGCAGAAAGCATGCCAGATCAGGTTATTGCATGGTAAGTTATATAACCGCATTGTTATTTCTGGTAAATAGCATTTCTTGAATATTATGGTACTGCAATTTTGCGTGGTTTTGATAGTCGCCATGCCATGGCAAGTCATGACAGGTCATGACAATCCAGTCATGACAAATAAGTCAAACATAACATTCTAACTTATCGACAAAAGTAATTATTCAGAGGTGATAAGAATATTCTTGCATCCGGTGGCCTGGAAAATACGTATTATGGAATGGTCGTACTGGAATATCGAAGGGTTTGGAGATGATAAACCACCGGAAAAGAACCCGATCTGGGAAATCGGAGGGCACGGCCAGGCGGAATGACATGTCCATTGGGTTGGAAGTCGGCAGCGTGCTCAATATTCAGCAGAACCCCATGGTGCTGATCAATCGGGACTATCGGATTATAGCCGCCAACCGCGCCTATCAGGATGCCTACGGCGTGTGTGCGGATGAGGTGGTCGGGAAGTGTTGCCATGAAATCTCCCATCACTCCCCGGTACCTTGTCACATGTGTGGAGAAGATTGTCCTCATCAGGCGGTGTTCAACACCGGGGAAGCGCATGAAGTGCGTCACATTCATTATGACCACCAGAATCATGCCGAGCATGTGCTGATTCGCGGCCATGCCATCAAGGATCAGGATGGTAATGCTTATCTGGGGGAGGAAATCATCCGTCTCCCGCGCCAGGAGGAGGAAATCACCTGCGGTGAGTTGCGTATGGTAGGACGTTCACCCGCCTTTATGCGCTGTCTGCATCATATAGAAATGGCAGGGCGGACGGATGCCAGTATCCTGCTGTCCGGTGAGAGCGGGGTAGGTAAGGAGTTGGCTGCCAACGCTCTGCATCAGTTCTCGGCGCGGGCGAGTGGTCCTTTCATCACCGTCGATTGCGCTTCCTTGCCGGAAACCCTTTTCGAAAGCGAGATACTGGGTCACGAGCGGGGTGCCTTCACCGGTTGTCTCGGGCGCAAATGCGGGCTGTATGAAATGGCCCATGGCGGCACTCTGTTTCTGGATGAGGTCGGTGAACTACCGCTTGCCATGCAGGCCAAGCTGTTGCGCGTACTGGAAACGGGTAGCTTTCGGCGTCTGGGCGGAGGGGAAACCCTGCATGCGGACGTGCGCGTAGTGGCCGCCACCAATCGCAATCTGCTGGAGATGGCGACGCAGCGGGCCTTTCGCGAAGATCTCTATTATCGTTTGGCGGCCATTACCATTGATTTGCCGCCGTTGCGCGAGCGCCGCGAAGATATCGCGGGTATCGCCAAAGTTTTGCTGGATCGCATTGGCAGGAACTGGGGCGGGGGTTGGAGCCTGTCCAAGGAGGCGGAAATTCGTCTGTGTGCCTACGATTTTCCGGGCAACGTGCGGGAGTTGCGCAATATTCTACAAAAGGCGGCGGCGCTGGCGGACGGCCCAGTCATTCAGCCCCGGCATCTGGATTGGGCAGTATCGCGCAAAGCAGCGCTGCCGACAGCAGAGCGACCGTCGCCCCCCGAACAGGGGAAGACTGGACTGCACCCTGATAACCTTGACGAATTGTTGCGTCGTTATCATGGTAACAGGCGCCAGGTGGCAGATGTGCTGGGAGTTTGTGAGCGAACGGTGTACCGCTGGTTGCAGCGCCAGACTGCTGGATAAGGGACGCCAGCGTACCCTTCGTGAAAACCCGCCGACGCGGTACAATCCGTCCAACAATCCGGGAAGGGGGGATTCATGCGTCCAGCGAAAGAACACTTGATCATTTTTGACACCACGTTGCGCGATGGTGAGCAGTCGCCGGGCGCAGCCATGACGCGCGACGAGAAACTGCGCATCGCCAAGGCACTGGAGCGCTTGCGCGTGGACGTCATCGAGGCGGGCTTCCCCGCTGCCAGCAACGGCGATTTCGCGGCCGTGCAAGCCATCGCCGCGGCAGTGAAGGATAGCCGCATCTGCGCCCTGGCCAGGGCCCGGGACGAGGACATCCGCCGCGCCGGGGAGGCCATCGCCGGGGCGGCGGCGGGGCGCATCCATACCTTCATCGCCACCAGCCCGGTACACATGCAGGCCAAATTGCGCATGTCCCCCGATGAAGTCCTGGAGCGGGCGGTGGCGGCGGTGAAGCTCGCCCGGCAATATTGCGACGACGTGGAGTTTTCACCGGAGGATGCCGGGCGGTCGGAGGAAGATTTCCTGTGCCGGGTCATTGAGGCCGTGATCGACGCCGGGGCGCGCACCATCAATATTCCGGACACCGTGGGTTACAATCTTCCGGATCGTTTCGGGCAACTCATCGCCAACCTGCGCGCGCGGATACCAAACGCCGGAGAGGCGGTCTTCTCCGTTCATTGTCACAACGACCTTGGGTTGGCGGTGGCCAACTCCCTGTCGGCGGTACAGCATGGGGCGCGCCAGGTGGAATGCACCATCAACGGTCTGGGCGAACGGGCGGGCAATGCCGCCCTGGAGGAGATCGTCATGGCGGTGCGCACTCGCGCCGATGTCTTCTCCTGCGACACCCGCATCGACGCCACCCGGATCGTGCCCACCAGCAAGCTGGTGTCCACCATCACCGGTTTCCCGATCCAGCCCAACAAGGCGATCGTTGGGGCCAATGCCTTTGCCCACGAGTCCGGTATCCATCAGGACGGTGTGCTCAAGCACCGGGAGACCTACGAGATCATGCGCGCCGAGGACGTAGGTTGGGCGGCCAACCGCATGACCCTGGGCAAGCTCTCGGGCAGGGCGGCCGTACGAGCGCGGCTGGAAGCCCTGGGTATCCATCTGGACAAGGATGCCCTCGACATGGTCTTCACGCGCTTCAAGGAGCTGGCCGACCGCAAGGCGGAAATCTTCGATGAGGACTTGCAGGCCCTGGTCAACGAGGATCTCCAGGAGGAGCAGGCGGAACGCTATCGCCTGGGCTACCTGCGCGTCTGCTCGGAGATGGGCACCCATCCCGAAGCCCGTGTGGAGGTCCTGGTGGAAGGCGTGGCCAAGACCGCCGCGGCCGTGGGCGGAGGGCCGGTGGATGCCGCCTTCAAAGCCATCGAGGCGGTGGCGGGGAGCGGCGCGCAGTTGCTGCTCTATTCGGTCAATGCCATCACGACGGGCACTGACGCCCAAGGGGAGGTGACCGTGCGTTTGCAGCAGGATGGCCGCATCGTCAATGGTCAGGGGGCGGATACCGACATCGTTATTGCCAGTGCCAGGGCCTACCTCTCGGCCCTGAACCGCTTGCAGCATCCCCAGGGGCGGCGACATCCGCAGATCTAGGATGCCATGCCCTTTCTCCCCGATCCCCTGAGGGCATTCTTCTTCAGGGTATCCTTTCTCGCCGAAGCGGGCCCCTGCCTTCATCAACGCCCATGAGGATCCGCCGCTTGCGGCCCGCTTTCCCGGTTGGCCGGCACCTGGTTCCCCGTCGCCGCCAATTGCTCCAGCCCCCACTTGTGCATCGCCATGAGGACGGGCCAAAGACTCTTCCCCAGGGGGGTAAGGGAATATTCCACCTTGGGCGGCACCTCGGCATATACCAGCCGGTTCACGATGCCGTGCCTTTCCATCTCCCGTAATTGCTGAGCGAGCATCTTCTGGGTGATGCCGTGAACGGCTCTGTGGATTTCCGAGAACCTCCTGGTTCCCGCGAATAAATCCTGAAGAATCAGTACCTTCCACCTTCCGCCAATGACGCGGAGGGTGACATCCACCGCGCAGGGCTCCTCTTCTGCCATCTCCCTTCCCTCTGTGAACGGGGTTGCCAATCTCCCATTCATTTGAATAACGGTAACCAAAGGCAAGCGATTGGGCGAGTTTCCCGCTCCCTGCCATGCTTACCAAAAAGATACTTACTAATAGATATGAATGTATATAACAAGAAAGTGCATACTTCACAAGCCAAACTGTATGGAGTACTAATATCCTATCGAAGCGTCAACCGTGCCGGTCTGAAGTCGTGCGCGACAACCCCGGTGCTTTTGCTGCCAACCGCTCGGCCAGGAGGTGGATTGCCATGAAATTGTATTACAGCCCCGGTGCATGTTCCCTTTCCCCCCATATCATCCTCAACGAAGGCGGATTCAGCTTCCACAAGGAAAGGGTGGACCTCGTCAGCAAAAAAACGGAAACGGGTGCCGACTATGCCGCCATCAACCCCGATGGCTACGTGCCCGCCCTGCTGCTCGACGACGGGCAGGTGCTCACCGAGGGGCCGGCCATTATTCAGTACCTTGCCGATCGCGTACCCGAAAAGAAGCTCGTTGCGCCCATGGGCACGCTGGAGCGCTACCGGCTCATGCAATGGCTCAATTTCATCTCTACGGAACTGCACAAGGGTTTTTCCGCCTTGTTCAATCCGCAGGCGCCCGAGGCATGGAAGGCGGTGGCCGCTGCCCAGCTCGGGCGGCGCCTAGGCACCGTCAGCCGGCAGCTGGAGGGCAAGGCGTGGTTGCTGGGCGAGGATTTCACGGTGGCCGACGCCTATCTCTTTACGGTGTTGGGCTGGGGTCGGCATGTGGGCATTGACCTGGAGCAATGGCCGGTACTCAAGGCGTATCAGGAGCGGGTATTCATGCGGCCGGCGGTGCAATCGGCCCTGAAGGCGGAAGGGCTTCTCCAGGATTCCTGAGTTCGGATGCCATCCGTTTGTTTTTCCCAAAGATTCCCAACGCCCGGAGGAAAGAACATGCGTTCGTCCCTTGAGGACATGAAAGGCGTGGAAAATCAAACCGGGGGAGGGCAAGGTGCCAGGCGCCACCCCGTTCAAATGCGGTTGACGGCCGCCGCGGAGCGCGCCCTGGCGGTGCATCCCACCCACCCCGCAGATCGTGGAACTGGACGAATGGATGTTGCCAATTTTTTGCTCAATATGGCGAGGAGCGACTTTTTCATGAGCGGCGAAGCAAGCAAAGCACAAACATTATGCAGCATGTGCGTATATTTCCCGCCGAATCTCCCCGAGGGAAAATACCCTCGGGAGGATTGGTTGGAGCTGCAAAAGAAATCCTGTTCTTTTGATTACGTCCTGGGCGACGCCGACTGTCTGGCGAGCAGGAAAACAAGTTGCAGCCTGGTGGACCTCGGGATTCCGGGTAGCGGCGGAGCAAATGGATAGACCGTGGTGCCAGGACCAAGCGGCGTGGCCGACCTTCCCGGCCGGCCCGGCGCAGATCTGAGGACATTCAAGCGCCCAGACTTGGATGCCTTGGCGTTTTTGCACCATACCTATTAGCGACGGGCCTTGGCGATCGTCGACCGCGAACCGGCGTGATGGGACGAGGGAGTCGAGGGAGGGTGGGAAGGTAATGGAAAAAATATCCGAATTGGGTTTCTGGCAGCGGATGGCGGCGGAGCGGGGCCTGATCATCCTCTTCTTCAGTTCGGCGGGCTGTCATTCCTGCCGCATCTGGCGGGGGTTGCTGCGCGAGTATGAGATGACCCGCGAGGATCTGCGCGTCTGGGAGGTGGATGCCGGTATCGATATGGGGCTGACCCAGGAGTTTGAGGTTTATCACCTGCCGGCGCTCTTTCTCTTCAAGGATGGCCGCTACCTGCGGCCCCTGCAGGTAGAGGCGCGGCCCCAGGCCCTGCATCGTCTGGTGGAGTCGGTGAAGGATCTGCCTGGCGAGGAGCAGCCGTGAGCGTTTTCGACGCCCAGGGCTGGCATGGGGCGGCCCGGCGGGCGCCATCGCCGTTTTTTGACCAACGGCCGCCCGTCGCCGTGGATCTGCTGGTCGTTCATGCCATCAGCCTGCCGCCGGACAGCTTCGGCAGCGGGGACGTGCAGCGTTTTTTCATGGGTGAGCTGGATTTTGACCGCCACCCCTATTATGACGGGATCCGCCATCTTCGCGTCTCGGCCCATTTCTTCATTCCCCGGGATGGGGCATTATGGCAACATGTCGGCGTTTTTCAGCGCGCCTGGCATGCGGGGCAATCCCAGTGGGAGGGACGCCCGTCCTGCAACGACTATAGTATCGGGGTAGAGCTGGAAGGGACGGCGACGCAGCCTTTTACGACGGACCAATACCGGACCCTGGGGCTGTTGGGGCGGGATCTGCAAACCGCCTTTCCGGCCCTGTCGCGGGAGCGCGTGGTGGGGCACGCGGATATCGCCCCCGGGCGGAAATGGGATCCAGGCCCCTGTTTTTCCTGGAAAACCCTTTGGGAGGAGTGGGCAGATGGCCGATGAACCGGCAGCGCAACAGGTATCTCGGCGCAACTGGCGCAAGGGCTGGTTATGGCCCTTCCTGGTGTTTCTGGCGATGCTGCTGCTAACGCTCTGGTGGCTGGGCGCCTTTAACAGCCCGACGGTGACCGAGGAGATGGGGATAGCGCGGAGCTATGTCTATCGGCCTTTCCAGGGTCCTTACCAGGAGATGGTCAAGATCCGGGAAAAGATGGGCAAGGATGCTCCCGCAGATCTGCGTGGTCATACAGAGATCACCCTGCTGGAACGGGAGCGAGGCAGTGGCGGCAACGCCGGGGTGGTGGCCCGACTGGGTTATCTGGTGAATGCGGGTGCCCCGGCACCGGCGGGCTGGCAGGTCGGGCAATGGCCTGCACAGCACGTTGCCCGGGTACGGGTGAATGCCAACCTGGCGTTTGCCTCATGGAAGGCCTATGGCGCCCTGTCGGCGTGGGGCAAAGCGCGTGGGCTCCCTCTGCGCTACCCCGTCCTGGAATTGTTGGGGCCGGGAGACCGTTACGAACTCTTGATGCCCATAGCGCCAGCAGTTTCTGCACCGACGCCCTGACTGGTCTCGTTGCGGCCGTAGAACTTGACGCCGCGGATGATTTTGCCGCGGCCCTGGCTGATCCGGTGCAGGTTGCTATCCCGCAGAGAATAGACACAGCCGCAGTATTCCTGCTGATAAAACTGCTCGCGCCTAGCGATGTCGATCATTCGTGCGCTGCCGCCATCCTTGCGCCAATTGTAGTCCCAGTATTGTAACCCGACATGGCGCGCTGCCGCCCGTTGTCCACAGCCGTTGATCTGGGCCATGTCCTTCCAGCGGGAGATGCCGAGGGTGCTGGAAAAGACGCTGAAGCCATGTTCGGCGGCATAGAGCGCGGAACGCTCAAAGCGCATGTCAAAACAGGTGGTGCAACGCTCGCCGCGCTCCGGCTCCCACTCCAGTCCCTGCACCCGTCCAAACCAGTTATCCTTATCATAGTCGAGGTCAACGAAGGGGACGCCCAGTTGTCCCGCATAGCGGATGTTCTCTTGTTTGCGCAGCTCGTACTCGGCTTGGGGATGGATGTTGGGGTTGTAGAAGAGTACGGTGAAATCGATGTTGGCCGCGCGGATATCGTCCATGATGGGCCCGGCACAGGGGGCGCAGCACGAGTGCAGCAGGATATGTCGGCTGCCATCGGGGGTTTGCAGAGGCGTGGCGGGCTTTTTGGACATGGAACGGTTCCCTGACGAATGACGGCATTGATGGCGCAAGAATAGCGCCTTGTACCGGTCTTGCCAAAGGGCGGATGGCCATGGGGCGTGATTTGCGCGGGGTGCGGCAAACACCCCGGTCCGGGACATTCGCCGGCCGTACGTTGCCGGTCAACGTATGCCGCATGGGGGGGCCGCTACGCTGGCGACCACCCCTGTTGCTGGGGCCCGCAATTACGTAATGCCTGCGACCTTGACTATTGCGCAGGACGCAAAAGCGGTCGCATGCCTTCCCGGACCTGGCGCTGAATGAAGGCGGCGCGGCCGGGCTCGCGTTTGTCCAGTTCAGCGGCACACTGGGAATCGGTCATTGCGGCGGCGCTGAGCATGACTTCCAGTTCGCAGGTATCCACCTTGGGATCGGTGAGTGCGGTCGGCGCGACATTCATCTGATCGCCAACTTGCCAGAACATCCGCGCATTCCACATACGCAGGCGCACGTCTGGGCTCTGAAAAAGTTCTACGCAACGGGTATTGAGGGCCTTTGGGTCCACTGTCATCCTCCTGTTTAAACGGATAAAGCCATCGCCTGTCGTGGCGGGTGTGCCTAAGCATACCCGAAAAATATGCCCGGAGGGGAGTTTTTTGTCGATTGAAGTATTCCATGCCCGGATAGATTCCTTGCAAAAAACCCCGCCGCAAAGGCGGAGTCATTTTGCGCATCAAACTGAATCAGGCGGAAGCCATCTTCATATTGATGTTTTGATGGGTGGCCAGTTCGGGGTTGTAGAGGTATTCCACATTGCCCTGTTCCACCTGCTTGAGATAATCCTGGAAGTCGGCCTTGGCCTTGTCCCAACTGATGCCCATCTTCTCCACCAGGTCTTCGCAGGGG
>JAMCRJ010000034.1 GCA_023381645.1 Gammaproteobacteria bacterium | reverse complement strand
TTTCCGCCTGCTGCCGGGCGATCATTTCAGCGAAAACGAGATTGCCGCACGCATGGAGGTGAGCCGCACTCCGGTACGTGAAGCGCTCTTCCGCCTACAGCGTGAAGGATACGTAAGCGTCTTGCCCAGAATGGGTTGGCAGGTACGACCACTGGACTTCGAGAAATTCCATCAAATCTACGAAGTGCGAATCCTTCTGGAAGAATCTTCCCTACAGCGTCTGTCGCGTAAGGACAAGGTGCCAAGTATCGGAGCTTTAATGCAGGCCTGGTGTTGTCCGCCGGATTTGCGGGAAAGCAATGCGAAGACCGTCTGGATGCTGGATGAGGATTTCCATGCCGGGTTGGTGGCGGCAGGGGGAAATCCAGAAATATGGCGTATTCATCACGACGTCATGGAACGGTTGCGCATTATTCGCCGACTGGACTTCACCAAGCCACAAAGAGTTTCCGCGACCTATGAAGAACATGCCGCGATTCTCGAACAAATTCATCGCGGCCGCATCGGTGAAGCGCAGCGACTCCTGAGATCGCACATCGATGCTAGTCGCCTTGAAGTGCGCAAGATCACCCTGAGCATGCTTTACGAAGCCCGCCTCGAAAAAAGTAACATCTAACGGACGCGAACAATAGGTAAAAGTGCGGGATATAAATCACATTTTTACACCTGCGAAAAATCAAGAAAATGAGGTGAAGCATAATACATAAATTTCAATGAGCCTATATACCAGTCTTGTGGCTGGTCGTGGTCAACCGGATGAACAGCGACATTTAAGGAGAAATATCATGGTTGCAGAAGTAAGAAGGGGCACTGAAAAAATAGCCAAGCGACTATTTAGCGGGTTTGTAAATAACCCAGTTCTTGAAGATTATTCGTTACGTTACGCACCTTCTGGATTTCGCAAGTGGTCAGAATACGGAGTCGCGATGGCGGCGCTGGGTAGTATTGCCTATATGGCAGATCTTGCCATTGGTGGTTCGCTTGCCATCCAGTATGGTTTTACAAATGCTTTTTTTGGCATTTTTACGGCTGCAATTATTATATTTCTAACAGGCATTCCCATAGCCTACTATTCGTCAAAATATAATGTGGATGTTGATCTTCTGACCCGCGGTGCTGGCTTCGGGTATCTTGGGTCAACGATAACATCCGTGATATATGCCTCGTTTACTTTCATATTCTTCGCGCTTGAGGGATCCGTAATGTCCCAGGCGTTTACGCTTTTCTTTGGTATACCAATCGCCATATCCTATATTATTTCATCACTGATTATTATACCTTTAGTGGTATTCGGCATGACGGCGCTGTCAGCAGTTCAAAAATGGACAAATCCGATTTGGATCAGTCTGTTCATTATCCCTATCGCGGCAATACTGATCAAAGATCCTCAGACTGTCGCTACGTGGATTCATTTCGGTGGCAAGTCTCCTAGCGGCGCAGGGTTCGACCCATTGCTTTGGGGAAGCGCTGCCGGAATTGCCCTTTCACTTATTGCGCAAATCGGCGAGCAAGCGGATTATCTTCGTTTTATGCCGAAGATTAAACCAGCAAAGAAGTGGAAGTGGTGGTTTGCCGTCCTAGCCGCTGGTCCTGGTTGGGTCGTTCTTGGTGCCACGAAGCAGCTTATGGGCTCTTTTCTGTCATCTATTGCCGCAACACACGGAACCCCCCTTGCCAAGGCCAATGAACCAATTCATATGTATATTACAGGTTTTGGATATGCATTCCCGGCAGCAGCACTGATTCTAGCCGCTATTTTTATCTTTATGTCACAAATCAAAATCAATGTGACCAACGCTTACTCCGGATCACTTTCGTGGTCTAACTTTTTCTCGCGCCTGACCCATCGCCATCCTGGACGAGTGATCTACATTTTCCTCAACGTAGGTATAGCCCTCGCCTTGATGGAAGGCAATATGTTCTCGGTTCTGGGTACCATCCTCGGATTTTATTCAAACGTTGCTGTCGCCTGGATTGGAGCCATTGTTGCAGACTTGGTGATTAACAAACCTCTTCTTAAGTTGAGCCCATCTTATATTGAGTTCAAGAGAGCTCATCTCTACAACTTTAATCCTGTAGGTTTCGGTGCGATGGTCATTGCCTCTATTGTGTCGGTGGCTGCCTTCTTTGGGGCATTCGGTCCCTGGGGTGAGTCATTCAGCGCTTTTATTGCCTTATTTCTTGCGTTTACGCTTTCACCGATAATAGCCATCATGACGAAGGGAAAATACTACATTGCGAGAGATCCGCACTATCACGCGGGCACACACCACGATGTACTTACTTGCGTGAGCTGTGGTTTCGAATGCGTATTCCGGGGCATCGTGGGCACCCATTCCGTTTGATCGTGGGCAGTGATTCTGAATGATCGTGGGCAGCCATTACGATTGATCGTGGGCACTTTTGTGGATTTTCCGGAATCGGTGCCCACGATGGCGGAATCACTGCCCACGATGCCGGAACGTTGTCCCGGTTTCCCCTTGGCGAAAAGAAAACATTCTGGTCATTCATTGGGTTAAACAGCATCCTTGGCTCTTTTTACAGGAGATCCAGGATGCCCACACCGAGGATGACCATGAAGGCAATTCAAGAAGTAATCCGTTTACATGCTGCAGGCCTCAGCCAGCGGCAAATTGCGCAGGCCTGCCGTCTTTCTAAGGGAGCGGTTGGCAAATATTTGCAGAAGGCCGAACAGGCCAGTATCTCTTGGCCTTTGCCTCCCGAAATGGACCCGGCAAAACTGGAAGCACTGCTTTTTCCCAGCCATCGGTCCGCCACCGTGACGGCGCCAGTGATGCCGGATTTTGCGGCCATCCACACGGAGATGCGGCGCAAGGGGATGACTCTGCAACTTTTATGGGAAGAGTATGTAGCAGCGCATGACGAACAGCGCGTCTATCAGTATTCCCAGTTCTGCACCCACTATCGGGCCTGGAAAGGCCGCCTAAAACGCAGCATGCGCCAGAACCATTTGGCCGGTGACAAACTCTTTATTGATTACGCCGGCCCCATGGTGCCGGTCATTGACCCTGGCACCGGCGAGATTCGCCAGTCCCAGATCTTTGTAGCCGTTCTGGGGGCTTCCAGCTATACCTATTGCGAGGCCACCTGGAGCCAGAGCCTCAGCGACTTCCTGGGGTCCCATGTGCGTGCCCTGCGGTACTTTGGCGGCGCACCCGTCCTGCTGGTCCCCGACAACCTCAAGGCGGCGGTCACCAAGGCCTCCCGATACGAACCCGAAATCAACCGCAGTTATCAGGATCTGGCCAGCCATTACGGGGCCGTGGTGCTTCCGACACGCCCCTATAAACCCAAAGACAAGGCGAAGGTCGAGGTCGGCGTGCAAGTGGTGGAGCGCTGGATTCTGGCGCGTCTACGCCACTTCCAGTTCTTCTCGCTGATGGAACTCAACAGGGAGATCCGCCGCCTGCTGGAGGATCTGAATCAGCGCCCCTTCAAGCAGCTACCCGGCAGCCGTAAAAGCACCTTCGAGGCTTTGGATAGACCCGCCCTAAAACCCCTGCCGGCGCAGGATTATGTCTTTGCCGTCTGGAAAACCGCCAAGGTCAGCATCGACTACCACGTGGAGTATAACCGGCATCGTTACTCGGTCCCTTACCGTCTGGCCCATGAGCGGATCGATCTGCTGGTCAGCGCCCGAACCGTAGAAATATTCCATCAGCAGCAACGGGTGGCCAGCCATCTGCGCGAGGACAGCCAGGGCCGCTACAGCACGCTCACGGAACACATGCCCAAGGCCCATCAGCGGCATAGCGAATGGACTCCTGGACGGTTACTGAACTGGGCGCTCTCCATCGGCCCTGCGACCCGGGATGTGGTGCGCTGGCAGTTGGAGAGCAAACCCCATCCCGAGCAAGGTTACCGCTCCTGTCTGGGCTTGCTCAGCCTCTCCCGCAGCTATGGCAAAGATCGCCTGAATACCGCCTGCCTCCGGGCATTTAAAGTGGGGTCTCCCACCACCAACAGCGTCAAATCCATCCTGCAGCAGGGACTGGATCAGGTCACGGAGACACCGCAAAAGGCGGCCCCGCTACCCGCCCACGACAATATCCGCGGACCCCGCTACTACCATTGAACAGGAAGAAAAATCGCATGTTACAACAACCCACTCTGAACGCGCTGCGTCAGCTCAATCTCCACGCCATGGCTGAGGCTCTGGACGAACAATCTCGTCTCACACAGATCCAGGATCTCTCCTTCGATGAGCGTCTGGGACTGCTCCTGGACCGAGAACTCTGTGCCCGGGATCAACGCCGTCTAACGCGCCTGCTGAAGCTCGCCCATCTCAAGCAGAATGCCTGTGTGGAGGATATCGACTATCGCGGCTCCCGTGGACTGGACCGATCCAAGGTGATGGCACTGATCCAGAACACCTGGATTCGGCAAGGCCATAATCTGCTGATTACTGGCGCCACCGGCACCGGCAAAACCTGGCTGGGCTGTGCCCTGGGTCATCAGGCCTGCCGTCAGGGATTGAGCGTGCGGTATCTGCGCTTGCCCCGCCTGTTTGAAGAACTCCGGATTCGTCACGGTGACGGCAGCTTCGGGCGTTATCTCACCACGTTGGCCAAGGTCGATCTACTCATACTGGACGATTGGGGGCTTGCCCCTATGAATGCCGAGGATGTTCGAGACCTGCTGGAAATCATCGATGACCGGGTGAACCAAAGGGCCACGCTGGTTACCAGCCAGCTCCCGGTGAATCATTGGCACGAATATCTGGGCGAGCCTACCGTGGCCGATGCGGTACTGGACCGACTGCTGCAGAGTGCTCACCGACTGGAGCTGAAGGGGGACTCCCTGCGTCGTCGCAGTGATGGACGCGACACCCCAAAAGTTGACGCATCGTGACCACCTGGGGATAAAATGGCGGTGACCAGAATGTACGCTTTTCGGGGGTGCCCACGATCAGCGGAATCACTGCCCACGATCGCCGGAATGCGCATTCGAATATGAAAAAGAAGATATGGCATGTTGTCCTGCGTATGACGGTCCAATATGTTCCCTATGTTGCTCCCTGGATAAGGAATGTCATGATATGTGTAAAGACGTTGGAACATTAAAAAATATTCCTGTGAAGTGTGCTTGATATTACCTCTATTGAATGGGTATACTGCGGCATTTATTCCCGTTGATAAATTGCCACTATGAAATTTTATAATGACGCTAAAGTACATAAATAATGTCACATAATCGACATGCAAAGTTTAACATTGTTCATGAAGCTGAAAAACCAGGACCTTCTGTCACTGACCGGCAATATAGCGCCACCGATGTGCGGCGTAATGACGTCATTTCAAAGTGCCTGAAATGGGGTCTCGAACGGTGTTAAGAATGGGTGTTTTTGGGAGATTCCGGGAGCGGTCTGGGGGCGCGAAAACTATCGCCTTCCAGGATCAGTCGATAGGCGCCGTGGCGTAGCCGATCCAGGGTGGCCACTCCGAGCATGCGGTTGGCCGGGAAGACGTCCCTCTACTCGGCGAAGTCGAGATTGCTGGTCAGCATGGTAGAGACCCGCTCGTAGCGTTCGGTGATCAGATCGTGTAAATCTTCATCATGGGGCGGGCGCATGGGTTTGCGTCCGAAGTCGTCTATGATCAGTAGCGTCACTTTGGCAACCATCGAAGGTTGCGTGTCCATCATCTTTGATGAAGCACTCGAGCAGTCACATCCAGAAGCCTATGCGGAGTTGCTGCACTTCGCCACCAAGAACAACCTGAACATTTTCATGAAAGAAGGGACCATTTCGCATCCTGATGGGCTTGCACCCTGCAAAGGGCTTGCACCCGGCAGGCTTGCTGCTGAACGGGAGCATCACACAAATCAGGTTCTGGTTGACTGTGATCCGCACCTGCCTGTGTAAAATAAGAAAGGCTGGCGCGTCATGAAGACATGATATATCCGCCCCTACGCGATTGGACAACAGCACGGCGACCATGACCAAATCAAGGGCCTCGCCATCGTATAGGCAGCACGGGCGAATACAGGATTGATTTTCAGCAAGAGAGATCGTCGTCGCGGGCGTGTGAACATGTGCTGGAAGCCCGTGTCCAAACTCAACAGGGTTGATCCCCGCAATCAGGCTGAGAGGTACATGATGCGTTTCGTTAGACGCTATCGGCGTTTTCTGATGGTCATGGCGGGGATGGGGATGGCGGCGATGAAGCCCGCCTTGCCCACCATGAAGCGCCGTCTGGCGCTGATCGCTCCGGCGCCATTGCTTTGGTTTCTGCTGCTCTGTGGAACTTGGGCATTTTTCACTCCCGCCGCCTCCGCGCAAATCAACTTCGCGTTTTCCGTCGGCGATGGCGTCAACGCCTACTACCTGCCCACGGCCTCCAGCTTTATTTATGCCTATGATGGGTTTTATTACGACTGGGCCGGCAATGGCTGGCTGTACAGTACGGATTACATTGGCCCATGGTATCCGTTGCCTCCGTACAGCGTTTTGCCGTTGCCGCTCGAATACGGGCCGCCACCGCCGATGGTTCCCTACCATCCCTACTTCGTCTGGTGGCGTGCCTGGGTGGCGCCATGGTATCAGGTGAACCATCCCGCATGGTGGTTTCGGCATCGTATGGACCTGGACCATTACCGGGTCTGGCGGGCACAAGTGATCCCAAGGTACCGGGGCAGGCCGTTTTATCGCGGACCCATGCGCCCGATATTCCGCCGCCCGTATCCAGTTCGGCGGATTGCCGGGCCGGTGATGCGGGGCCGGGTAATCCACCCCGTGGTTCGTCCAGTATTCAGGCCAGGATTTCGACAGGGCGCAAGTCCCGTTTTCCACCCACCTGTGCGCCGCCTGCCGGCCCGGCCTTTCGTGCGACGACCCATAGCGCGCCCGCGCCCAATCTATCACCCGGTTCAACCACAACGGTTTCATCCGGTAGTTCGTCGTCCGACAGTGCGCCGCGTAATCCGCCCGGCACGGCTAAATAGAGGGCGGAAACGTCAGGTATTGGCCCATGCGGGCGGGCTTGGCGGGCAACATCACCCTTGATACGGAGTTCGTGTCTAATAATGCAGCCTGGTTGGCGGTCATCATGAAATTCTCCGTCGTGCTCCATACTGATGACGGTGTGCGTGCGCTATGGCGTCACCGTACCCGGATTGCCGGGCTGCTTTTCCGCAGGCGATACGCTGGATGAGGCGCTGGACAGCGTCCGCGAAGCCATTGATCTACACCTGGAAGGCATGGCCGAAGAGGGCACACCCCTCCCGGAGCCGCGTTCGTTGGTCGAGTATCAAGCCGACCCGGATTATGCGGACGGCGCCTGGGCGGCCGTGGAAGTGGATGTGTCTCGCGTGGAAGGCAAGACGGAGAAGGTCAACATCACCCTGCCGCGCAATCTGATTCGCCGTATTGACGAGGCGTCCAGAACCCGAGGACCCAGCCGGTCGGCTTTTTGGCCACCATTCTGGTACGGCCTATAAGGCAGTGTCGTCTGATGCAGCACCCCCAGCAGGGCCAGCCCGTTGGTGGTTTCCTCGGCCACCATGGCGGCACCATTGTCCGTCATCAGCGCCCGTGGCAGGCCGCGCTTCATGAAGGCCTGGCAGAGGCCGTGGATGAGACTCTCGGCGGTTTCGTCCAGATACCATTGCAGGTGGCAGAGCAGCCGCGAGTGATCGTCGATGATCCCCAGCAGCATGGGCGTCTCCCAGGTGCCCGCACGGGTCAACACCTGGCGGGAGCCATGATGGAAATCCAGATGCCAGAGGGCGGCGGTCTGTTCTACCTCATAGCTGCGCACTTCCAGCCGTTCCAGATGATCACGGGCGGCGATCGCACCGGCGGTGGCGCGCTTCGGTCGCGCCTGACGGAACAGTCCCTGCGCCTGGAGATAGCGACGGATCGTCGGGTAGGACGGAAGCGTCACGCCCTGCCCCTGCAGGACGGCCTGCAGATTGTCGTAGTGCAACTGGGCTGTCCAGCCCGGATGTTCCCGGTATTGGGTGGTCAGCGTGGTGATCACCAGCGGCGTAATGCCACTTCCCACCACAGGCACACCGGGTGGTCCTGGCTTCTTCGGCAAGGACTTCATCCACGTGGTACAACCACTGAAATATTTTGGGGTCCTGCAGAAGGTTATGGCACACTGGCGGGGTCCTTTTCTTGGTCGAAAAGTGACACTCCCCCAACAGACGCGTTTGTTTTGGTACGCGGTCGGACAGATTTTGAGGCAGCGCCTACGGCTGCGGGTGGGCCGGCAGACTCGGCCATCGCCATAATCCAGTCCTTTTGGCTTGTTCGTGTGAGCGACCTCAGTGAACATAACCTCAGCAGCGTATCATGATTTCCCGGTATATTGCGGCGTTAGGGAGTATGGAGTACACCATTTCAGAGAGATGCGCCATGTACAGACGTTATGTCATCCACCACAGAACGCTTGACCGCTTGGTGCTATTGCCGGGCGTACGTTCTCCCGATCTGTCGCGGCAGCACAGCGTCGCTCCGAGAGAGCCTGTGCCCCGGC
>JAMCRJ010000068.1 GCA_023381645.1 Gammaproteobacteria bacterium | reverse complement strand
ACATGCAGGAGGCGCTTTCTATCCTCCTGGGCGAAGAGGCCAAGGGACTTTCCCCGGCGGCATTGGGACGCCTCAAGGCGCAGTGGACGGAAGAGCATGCCGCCTGGCAACGCCGTTCCCTGGAAGGCAAACGATATGCCTACTGGTGGGTGGATGGCGTCTATACCCATCTGCGTGCGGAGGAGGATCCGCGCATCTGCCTGCTGGTGATTATTGGCGTGACGGCGGACGGGAAGAAGGAACTGGTCAGTGTCAGCGATGGCCTGCGAGAATCCAAGGCCTCCTGGCTGGAGATTCTGCGCGACCTGCAGGCTCGTGGTCTGGAAGCCGCACCCTTACTGGCTATTGGTGATGGCGCCATGGGCTTCTGGGCCGCATTGGATGAAGCGTATCCCGAAACCCGCCAGCAGCGCTGCTGGGTGCACAAGACTGCCAACATCCTCAACGAACTGCCCAAATCCAAGCAGGGTAAGGCGAAGGCGGCACTGCAGGAAATCTGGATGGCCGAGAGCCGGAAGGCTGCGGAGAAAGCCCTGGAGGTCTTTGTGCGCAACTACCAGGCGAAGTATCCCAAGGCCGTGGCCAAGCTGGAAAAGGATCGGGTGGAATTGCTATGATTATCCGGCCGAACATTGGCGACACATCCGCACCACCAATGCCATTGAGTCGACCTTTGCCACTGTGCGCCATCGGACGTCGCGCACCAAAAACTGCGTATCGCGCAACAGTTTCATTGGATTGGGCTTCAAAATGCTGCAGCAGGCCGAAAAGTGCTGGATCGCCATTTTCCATCCGGAGAAAGTGCGTGATCTCTTTGCGGGGGTAAAATTCACCGATGGATTGCCGGCCAATGAAACCCTGCCGGGGGACCAACAGGACGCCGCCTAAGATATGTTAGAACACGCTCATACACCAAAATTGACGATAGCTCATTTCTGGCGAGAACTTCCTGTTTATCGATTCAATATCGATACCAATTTCTGCTGTGCAGTCTGGGAAGAAAACGGCAAAATTGTTGGTTTTGTCGCAGCATTCATGTCCCAGACCCTCCCTGATCGCGCTTATTCGCACTTCATCGGCGTTGATCCTGAATTTAGACGCAAAGGAATCGGACAGGATCTCTATCTCCATCTCTTTTCTGTCGTTAAGGCCCTTGGCGGCACCAGCGTACATGCGGTCACCGCGCCGACGAATATAAACTCACTCGCCTTCCATCGACACCTCGGATTCTGCTTTGATCCGGGAAAACCTGACGAAAACGGAATACCTGTAGTGGAGAATTACGATGGCTTGGGAGGCGCCCGCGTACTCATGACGCGACGGCTGGGAGGGGACCATGGTCGGGAGTGACGACAAGAATGCCGTAGTTCGGTATCCCCTCTCTCCGACACAGAGCGGCATGCATTTGCGGACACTAATGCGTCGCAATGAACCCGTCGACGTCGAACAGCTCGTTCTTCGTCTCGGAACGAAGCTCGACCACGCGACGTTGCAAAAAGCGTGGGGGCATCTGGTGGCAGACGAGCCAATTTTGCGCACCTATATGAATTGGCGGACGGTCGGCGGACCTTTCCAAGAGGTGGCGGAGTCTGTGAATCAGGGGGTCAAGCTTATCGAGCTTCCGGATAACAGCGAACAGGAAATCAAACGCCTCTCCCTCGAAAGCAGAAACACTCCTTTCGACATCGAGGTAGCGCCACTGGCACGGCTGGTGCACATTATCTGCGACGGCTGCTCGATACTGGTCTGGACGTTGCATCACATCCTGTTCGACGGCCGCTCCTACGTCCTGTTGCTGGACGCGCTGTTCCGCGCCTACCGACAGATCCTCGCGGGCCAAATCCACAAAGCACCGCTACACCGTCCGTTCCGGGAGTTCATCGTGTCGTTGGAGACCCTGGATCGGGAAGCCGCGAAAAGTCACTGGCAGCGCATTTTCAACGAATACACACCGCCGCCTTCGTTGTGCCAAAAGGATCTCCCGAGATCGAACGACACAGAGACTGAGGCCACCGTGGTGAAGCGACTGAGCGCTGCGGATACCCAGGCGCTGGTTCAATGGTCGGAACAGCATGGAGTCACCCTCGCCAGCACCCTTCATGGCCTTTGGTGCACCATGTTGAGCATAGTCACCGGCTCTCTCGACATCATATTCGGTGTTACGCTCGCCGGTCGTTATGTCAACGGTCATGTATTCGATGGTCCCGGCCTCTACATCAATATGCTACCGCTGCGCTGGACGGGCCATGGCAATCGCACTTTCGCCGAAACGGTCGTTGACCTTCGCAGACAGAACCTTGCACTACGCCTTTTTGCACAGACATCCTTGGCCGACATACATCGTTGGGTCAGCATAACCTCGGGGCACCACCTGTTCGAGACACTTGTCGTCTACGATCATCAATCACTAGAAACACAGATTAACACCGCACATCCTTTCCTCCTCGGATGCCGTGTGGAGGAGTACGGCTCTACCGGCTTTCCGCTCACTCTGGTTGCATTTGGGTCACCTGTTTTAGAAATTCGGTTGATAGGCGATCCCGCGTGTGTTTCACATGCGAAGGTCGTTCAGGTCAGCGAGCTGCTGCATCAATTGGGGCGTGCCGTGCCACGCCACGCCTCAAAAGCCCAAGGCTGTGTTGCGAATACTATGCGGCAATATTAAGTCGCCATGTTTAGAAGCGCGTCAAGCTTAGAACAAATCGGTGGGGATCCCGGTGAGATTAGTGTCTGGCTCGCCGCTCCACCGAACCCGGCGACCGATCAGTGGCGAAAGGTTCGGCTTCAGATATTGTCTGCCGACGAACGCATTCGCCACGATGCCTTCCACTTTCAAGAAGACCGGGATCTCTATCTCTGCGCCCATACCCTGCTGCGCCACGCGCTCTCTGTCTATACCGGAATACCCTCCCCCAGTCTCCGGTTCCAGCGAGATCCTCTTGGAAAGCCGGCACTGGTTTCGACATCACCCGGCGACACACCACAATTTAATCTTACGCACACTAAGGGATTAGCAGCCTGCATCGTCGCCGGGACGCGCCCTTGCGGAATCGATCTTGAACTTGTCCAGCAGAAGGCTGAAATTCTGAACATCGCCGACCACTGGTTTACGGCTGAGGAGGTCGAGCAATTGGAGATGCTCTCAGGCGAAAGGCGTTTCGAGCATTTCTACTCCCTGTGGACCTTGAAAGAGTCGCTTCTCAAGGCCAACGGCTGTGGCCTGCGACAACCGCTCAACAGATTCGGATTCCGTCTTCCAGCAAATGAATACGGGACAATAGAACTGGTACACCAAGACCAAACATTCACCGGCGAGATGTGGCACCTCAAACTTTACTCGCCCTTGTCAGATTACCGGATGGCGGTCGCAATAGCGGAACGCAGCGGAACGATACCCCTGATTAGGCAATACTGGCCGGAGTTCTAAGTCATTGATCATCACCCAACGTAAGATTCATATTGCGCAACTGTAGCGGGCCTTGATCTGGACCGTTTGTATATGTCCAATATGGGCGTACGCTGTGCAAAGCCTCTTTCCAGTGGGTAAGAGACCCACCCGACGAATGTTCCAGGTCGAGAGCACCCGGAGCAACTGTGGTGGTAACGAAACGGTTGAAGCAGATGGGCTGATTGCGCCACGAATTGGTGGTGGCGCGAGTGTGCAGGTCGTAACGCGAGTGAAAGCTGAGCAATCTTCGAAAATGCCGATGAGCAGGCCGAGCCGGTAGCCCTTCCGGGGAAGGCTGACATGATTGGTTGGGAACGTGTTGAGTGGAGTGGGCGTTGGCATCGTCCGCCCCGTCCTGTATAATTTGCCGCTAATAAAATTGTGGAAACACTGAGCAAGCCCGCCATCGTTTAAGATGCGGGCATTGGGATATTCAACCGGGCGCGAGATGAAATAGAGCATATTGGCAGCATCGAGATTCGAGGTGTATCGCAAGCCGACCCGCAAGCGGAGATTTCTGGTACGCATGGATAGGCTCATCCCGCAGACGGGGTTCTGCAAGCTGATCTAGCTCTTCGAGTTTCCCCCGGATCGATCTCAGGCGCGAGTGCGTGCCTGAATGTGACCGGCCTGCCGAACTTCCGTCATTTGCTGGGAGCGCATGATCTGGGCGCTGCCCTGTTTACCAAGTTCGGAAAGCGGCTGCTGGAGAACGGGCCAAAGCTCTCTGGCGACGTCATCGTGGATGATACCACCATCGCCCTGCGCCCAGCTTGACCAATAATGCCGATGGCTAGGACGATGCAGAAATTGCAAAACCGCGAATGTTTCGAACAGCTAGCGATCCGTTATCTTTGTTACCAATCCAATCCAATCACATCATAACAGCAACAGCAATCGGGTAATCGAATATGGAATCTTCTTCATCTCTGATGGAAATAACCAGTCGCCCCAACCTTGTGTTCATGTCAGGGCACGGCTCTTGGCTTAAGGAGCGTGGCGGCGAGGAATACCTCGATTTTATCCAGGGATGGGCGGTCAACTGTTTAGGCCACTCGCCTAGGGTCTTAGTCGAAGCTATCGCCGAGCAAGCGGGTCGACTGATCAATGCCAGTCCTGCCTTTTACAACGAGCCGATGATCCGTCTCGCCGACATGCTCACTTCAAATAGCTGCTTTGATCGGGTTTTTTTCGGCAACAGCGGTGCCGAGGCCAACGAGGGGGCGATCAAGCTTGCCCGCAAATGGGGTAGTCGCCACTGTGATGGCGCCTACGAAATCATCACCATGGAGCACGGTTTCCATGGCCGGACCTTGGCAACCATGTCCGCCTCCGGCAAACCGCAATGGGAGAAACTGTTCGAGCCGAAAGTTCCTGGCTTTCCGAAGGTCCCCTTGAATGATTTGGCAGCAGTAAAGGCGTCCATTAATGAGCGCACGGTTGCTGTGATGCTCGAGCCGATTCAGGGCGAGGCCGGCGTATATCCAGCCGACCCCGCTTTTTTGCAGGGACTGCGAGATCTCACCCGCGAACATAACTTGCTATTGATTTTCGATGAGGTTCAGACCGGCATGGGCCGCACCGGTTTGCTTTTCGCTTACCAACACAGCGGCATCGAACCCGACATCATGACCCTTGGCAAAGGGCTGGGTGGCGGCGTGCCGATCTCGGCGCTGCTTGCCAAGGAGTCTGTATGTGCTTTCGAACATGGCGATCAGGGAGGAACCTTCAACGGCAACCCATTGATGACGGCTGCTGCTGGTACCGTGCTCGAAACCCTTATCCAACCAGGCTTCCTCGATAGGGTTCGCACTAAGGCGGCCTATCTGCGCAAGCGGCTGGAAACCATATCGACGCGCCATGGACTTGGCGAGATCCGGGGCTACGGAATGTTGCTTGCCCTCAACACTATTACAGAGATCGCGCCGAGTGTTGTCGGGGCTGCACTCGATCGCCGCCTGATACTCAACGCACCCCGCCCGTCGACGCTCCGCTTCATGCCTTCATTAACGGTAACGAAAGATGAGATCGATCGCATGGCAGAGACCCTTGATGACATACTCGGGTTGCTTGCCCGAAAATGAATGATCAATGGAGGATCACGCTGCAGCGGCTGATGAGGCACCAATCATTGTTCGGCTAGTTTCCCGTTTGCTCGCGGAGGTGGCTGTGGCGCCTCTGCCGATGCACGAAGACGGCGCGACGGAACTGTGTCTTGCCATGATGGGCGAGGGGCGCTATTTCCCCATACTCGCCTACTCGGATGCGCAACCGGCTGGCGTCCTGTGTCTGGGAAGGAGCCAAGCCCTTTATGCTGGGGGAGAATTCGGAATTATTGAAGAGTTCTATATCGCTCCAGAGTTTCGTGGAGAGGGTGTCACTGACCGGCAATATGGCGCCAGCGATGTGCGGCGTAATGGCGCCATTTCAAAGTGCCTGAAATGGGGTCTCGAACGGTGTTAAGAATGGGTGTTTTTGGCTCCTTTCGCAATGGCGTTTTTTGGGGATTCCGGGAGCGGTCTGGGGGCGCGGTAACTCTCGCCATCCAGGATAAGTCGATAGGCGCCGTGGCGTAACCGATCCAGTGTGGCCACTCCGAGCATGCGGTTGGCCGGGAAGACGTCCCCCCACTCGACGAAGTCGAGATTGCTGGTCAGCATGGTAGAGACCCGTTCGTAGCGTTCGGCGATCAGATCGTGGAAATCCTCGTCATGAGGTGGGCGCATGGGTTTGAGGCCGAAGTCGTCGATGATCAGGAGCGTCACTTTGGCGAGTTGGCGGAAGCGCCGGTCAAAACCGCCGGTAGCCCGTACCGCATGCAGAGAGCCCACCAGATCGCCTTGGGTGATAAAGAGCGCATCCACTCCCTGGCGGATGGCACAATGCCCCAGCGCCTGGGCGAGATGGCTCTTGCCGGTGCCACATGGTCCGACGATCAGGACAGGGGCCCGCTCCTGCAGGTAACGGCCGGTAGCCAGGTCATGAACCAGAGAACGATTCAGATTCGGTAACCGGTCAAACGCGAAGTCTTCCAGCGTTTTGTGGTTACGGAAGTGGGCCTGGCGCAGGAGGGTGTCGAATTTACGCTGATCACGGCGAGCCACTTCATCCTGCAGGAGCATGGCGAGGAACTCGGTATAGGCCAGTTGGCCATCGACAGCTTGCCGGTTGCGAGATTCCAGGGAATCCAGGATGCCGGACAGGCGCAGTGCGCGGAGGTTACTGCTCAATTCTTGGGTTTGCATGAGAATTCCTTTCAATGGAATAGCGTGGCGCTGTCGCGCAGGAAACGACCGCCACTGGTATAGGTGCTTCCGGATTCGGTGGTGATGGGTGACAGCGGCTCTTGATCTAACCCTTTCTTGAGAATCTGGGAGATCGCGCCATAACGCGGATTGCTGAAGCGCAAAGCCCGCGCGCAGGCCGCCTCCAGTCGTTGAGGGGTGTACTTGTCCCGGAGTCGCAGAATGTTTTGCACGGTGCGTAAATTGACCAGTACGCGATCCGCAAAGAGTTGGTGCACGACGCCGTAACAATACGGTCCGATAGCCTCCGCCATCCGCAGACACCACTGTATATCCTGGCTCTGCCAGGCCTGTGCTTCTGGCGGCATGTGGTCGGCCACGGTCGATGCGGTGCCGTGCTGGAACAGCCGGGGATGGGTGGCGACTAATTCATGTTCCCGATAAATCCGGATCGTGGTATCCGTAGCCCGCAACCAGAGCTGTTGTCCGATCAGACGGAAGGGGACAGAGTAGAAACAATAGGCATATTGGACGTGGGCATCCCGGTGTACCTTGGGTTGCTTCCACTCGGAGATCTCGGGAGGGGTCTCCGGCAGGCGCTGTAAGAGTGATTTCTCCACCTCGACGAACTGGGTGAGGGGTGCCTGACGGGTGGTGCCGTGGATCCGATGGCCCGCTTCTGCCCTGATCCACTCCTGAAGCTGGCGATTGGCATCATCACGATCGTGGAAATCGCGCAGGGGCAGAAAGGCCTTCTTGATATATTTGACCCCCGACTCCACGATTCCTTTTTTTGCAGGGTCATGAGGCGGACAGGCATCAATCCTGAACAGATACCCTTCGGCGTACTCGGCATAGGCCCGTTGAACCGTTGGGTCATTGATGCAGGCCTTGGTGATGGCACATTTGGCGTTATCAATGATGATCCGGCCTGGCACACCACCAAACCAATTGAAGGCATGGCGGTGACAGGCGAGCCAGGTCATCGTCGTCTGGTTCCAGACGATCTCGGCATACTGGTGCCGGGACCAGCAGAGGGTCATGACGAAGAACCAGGTCTTGCGGATCTCTCCGGTCACCGGATCGATCAGCGCGGGACCAGCACCGAAGTCCACCTGTGCGGCCTCTCCGGGTGCAAAGATGAGGCGCATGGTGGCATCAGGCAGTTTTACCGGTGCGACACGCAGCAGTACGCGACGCACTGCAGAGTAGCTTCCGGTGTATCCATGATTGCGCACCAGGGCAGCGTGAATGGTGGTGCCCTGTATGCCTTCTGCTGCCCACCTGGCGATCTGCTCCTCGTGATCTTTGAGAGTGGATACACACTGGGCGGGTGCGACCTGCTGGCGGTGCTGCTGCAGGATGGCGAGATCGCGGTCGTCGGGTAAAGGCTGCTGGGGATCCAGCCATCCGTGCTGTGCTGCCTGATTCCGCAGGACACTGAGTTTCTTGCGTCCCATGAGTCCGGAACGGGCGATCTCCCGATCCCGGTCCCCCTGACGCATACGCACCAGAATTTGGCGAATTGTAAACATCTGGAACCTCCTGTTGCTCATGGTTACCTCACAAAAGCTGGGAGAGTAACCGATCCAAGGGAAGTCCAAGACCCTACTGAAGCACTAGGTGGGTGGCGCCATTACGGCGACTCCGAAGTGGCGCCTTTATGCCGATCCGGAAGTGGCGCCATTACGCCGATCCCAAGGTGGCGCTATTATGCCGACTACGATTTGGCTCCATATTGCCGATCCGTGACAGAGGGGTTGGGCAGGAGATTAATCGCCCACGCAGAGCCAGTTTCGTCTGGAGTTGAGTCTCGCTTATCAGTTTGCGAATCAGTCCCGGTTGGGGATCAAGATCGCCCACATTTCCAATGCGTATATCGCCAACGAGGACCCCGGTGAGGATGAGGTGCTGCTG
>JAMCRJ010000109.1 GCA_023381645.1 Gammaproteobacteria bacterium | reverse complement strand
TCGTCCTGCTGGTGCAGGAGCATGACGGTTATGTCGCGCTATCCCGCTTCATCACCCGCGCCCGGGGGCGGGCGGGAAAAGGCCATTATCAGGCCCGCATGGCGGATTTGCCGGAACTTGTGGGTTGTCTGGCCATCATTCTCCCTGATTCGCAAAGCCTGCGCTTCGATGTTGCCGGCGCCATCGCCGTAAGGGATTGTCTTGGCGCCGAAAATGTCTGGCTGGGCGCGGAGCTCCTGCGTGGCGGCGATGACGCGGCGCAACTTCGGGAGGTGTTGGAGCAGGGCAGGGCGCTGAATATTCCTTGTCTGGCTTGCGGGGATGTCCACATGGACCGGCGCAGCCGTCGTTTTTTGCAGGATGTGCTCACTGCCATCCGCCTGCGGCGTCCGCTGGCAGATCTGGGCTGGGCACTGGCCCGTAATGGCGAGCGCCACCTGCGCCCGCGCTCCGTACTGGCGGAACTCTATCCTCCGGAGCTGCTGGCCGAAACCCTGCGGGTGGCAGAGCGCTGTCAATTTTCTCTCGATAGTCTCGTTTATCGCTACCCAGATGGGGACTGTCCCGCAGACCAGCAGCGCGATGATTATCTCGCCGAACTGGCCAGGCAAGGTCTGCAACGGCGTTATCCCCAAGGTGTCGCCACGGTGGTAGCCACGCAACTGGAGGCGGAACTGGCACTGGTGCGGGAACTGGATTACGCCGGCTATTTCCTGACCGTCCACGATATCGTCCGATTTGCCAAGGGGCGCGGTATCCTCTGCCAGGGCCGGGGCTCGGCGGCCAATTCGGTCATTTGCTATGCCCTCGGCATTACGGAAGTAGACCCCAGCCGAATGCAACTGCTTTTCGCGCGATTCATTTCCCGCGATCGTCGGGAGCCGCCGGATATTGACGTGGATTTCGAGCATGAGCGCCGCGAAGAAGTCATTCAGTACGTGTTTCAGCATTACGGGCGGGACCACGCCGCGCTGACCGCTACCATCATCCATTATCGGCCGCGCAGTGCCATGCGCGATGCCGCCCGTGCCCTTGGTTTTGCGCCGGTCGAGATTCAGCGCCTCACCCAGGGCCTGGCTTGGTGGGATGGCCGCCAAATTCGCCCGGAGCGTTTGCAGGAGCAGGGCTTCGACCCTACCAGCCCGACCATCCAACGCCTGATCACCGTAGTCAATGCACTGGTCGGTTTCCCGCGTCATCTCTCCCAGCATGTCGGTGGCATGGTGCTCTCTGCGACCCCCCTCAATGCCCTGGTTCCCATCGAACCCGCCGCCATGGCGGAGCGCGCGGTGATTCAGTGGGACAAGGACGATCTCGACGTCCTTGGTATCCTCAAGGTCGATATACTCGCGCTGGGAATGCTGAGCGTGTTGCGCCGTGCCCTCGATGATCTGGGCATGACTCTCGCCGACATCCCTGCCGAAGACCCCGCCACCTACGCCATGCTCCAGCGCGGTGAGAGCCTGGGCGTCTTTCAGGTGGAGTCGCGGGCGCAGATGAGCATGTTGCCGCGCCTCAAACCCCGTTGTTTTTACGACCTGGTGATCGAAGTCGCCATCATCCGCCCCGGCCCTATCCAGGGCGATATGGTGCATCCCTATCTGCGTCGCCGCCAGGGGCTGGAGCCGGTGCGCTATCCTGGGCCGGAAGTCAAAAAGGTGCTGGAACGGACCCTGGGTGTGCCGATTTTTCAGGAGCAGGTGATGCAGATTGCCATCGATGCTGCGGGTTTCAGTGGTGACGAGGCTGATGGTCTGCGCCGGGCCATGGCCGCCTGGCGGCGCAAGGGGCATCTCGGCCCTTACAGCGACCGCCTCATCCGCGGTCTCCGTCTGCGCGGCTATTCCGAAGCATTCGCCCAGCGTCTTTGCCAGCAGATTCAGGGCTTCGCCGAATATGGTTTTCCCGAATCCCATGCCGCAAGCTTCGCCCTGCTGGTTTATGCCTCCGCCTGGATCAAGTGCCACCATCCGGCCATATTCGCCGCCGCGCTATTGAACAGCCAGCCCATGGGTTTTTATGCCCCCGCCCAGATCGTGCAGGAGGCCCGCCGCTGTGGCGTTGAGGTATTGTCCGTGGACATCTGCCATAGTGACTGGGATTGTAAGGTACAGGATGGGGCGCTGCGTCTGGGGCTTTGCCTGATCAAGGGCCTGTCTCCCAAAGAGGCGGAAAGGCTTCTGCACTGGCGGGCGCAGGGCGGTGCGCTGCACAGCGAGGCGCTTCGCCATGGCCTTGGTCTGTCCGCTGCCGCGCTGCACCAACTGGCATATGCCGGGGCCCTGTCCAGCCTGCACGGGGACCGACATCAGGCCCTGTGGGCGGTGCAGGGCAGCCTGCCCCTGCCCACCGCATTGCCCATGCCGGTGGTGCCAGAGCAGGCTCCCGCCCTTCCTGCCGAAACGTCCGCTGCCGCCTGTATTGCCGATTATCAGCAACTGGGCCTGAGCCTTGGTCCCCATCCTCTGCATTTTCTGCGCAAGCGGATCGCCCAAAGTGGCTATCGCCGTATCGCCGAGGTGCGCCTGCAGTACCACGGCCGCCCGGATCGTCTCGCCGGTCTGGTCACCCACCGGCAGCGTCCTGGTACAGCCCATGGTACGGTATTCCTGACACTGGAAGATGAGTCCGGTATGATCAATGTCATCGTCTGGCCGCAAAGGGTCGAAGGCTGGCGCCGAGCACTGCTGCAGGGCCGCCTGCTGGGTATCGGCGGTCGGCTGGAGCGCCAGGGTGTCAGTCTTCATTTTATCGCCGACGCCATGGAGGATCTCAGCCCCTGGCTGGGTACACTGAGCACACGCTCCCGGGATTTTTATTAGTCCCGCTACCGAGGAAGTCCCTGCCCAGACAGCGGGTTCCTCTGGTCCGTCCGGCTTTACCAGGATGAGGCCGTCTGGCTTTTACCACGGCCACAGGTTTAGAATCCAAGCGTATCGTCGTTACATCTCGCAAAAACATAAGGACCGTATTCACTCATGGAGAAAAAATCCATCGCGTTGGCCGTAGGCCTTTTTATTATCGGAGGCCTCACCGGCGCCGTCGTGGAACGTTTTGCGGTAATGCCCGGCACAGGATCGGGAGTCAGTCTCGGCACAGCGGCAAGCTTGCTGGAATCCGTGACCCATGGGGAAGCCAAGGCCGAGAAGGTGTTTCCCGGTCCCGGCGGATTGACCGGAATCGAGGTGACTCTGCAGGGCCATCCGACGGTCGCCTTTGCCACCGCGGATGGCCGATACCTGGTTGCCGGCCCCGTCCTGAACAAGCAGGGTGAGGATGAAGCGCACACGGCGATGGTGAAGCTTGGCCTGATTCCCAAACCGGCGAGCGCAGGGGCTTTGGCAGCGAAGGCGGCTGGTGCCGATAGCTTTGTGCTGGGTACAGGCGGACCGGAAATCACTGCTTTCGTCGATCCAAACTGCATTTTCTGCCACAAGTTTTATGAAGAGGCCAAACCGCTGATCGAGGCCGGCAAGCTCAGGGTGCGTTATGTGGTGGTGGCTTTTCTCAAGCCGAGCAGCATGCCGAAGGCCGCAGCCATTCTTGGTGCCGCAGACCCCGCTGCCGCCATGGCGAAGAACGAAAAGGGCTTCGATACGGTGACGGAAGAGGGGGGAATTGCACCGGCGCAAAATCCCGCCGCCGCCACCCTCAGTGCGGTAGAAAACAATACCAGGCTATTGGGTGAAAGCGGTGAAATGGCTACCCCCACCCTGATTTACTGTAATTCAAAGGGTGAGCCGACCTTGGTACATGGCCTGGGCAAAGAGAGCTTCATGGATTTTGCTGCGCATATCGGTAATCTGCAAAATGGAGCGTGCCGGAAGTGAATATCTCGGGATCGAAAGCGACGGTAATCCGGCGTGGAGACTACCAGGCTCCCAGCTATCAAGTCTCCGAAATCGCCTTGGATGTGCGCCTGGATCCAGACAATACCGAAGTACACACCCGCCTTCAGTTGCATCGCATCGCACCGGAGCCGGTCGCGGAACTGCATCTGGATGGCGAGTCTCTGGAACTGTTGGGTCTCCAGCGGGATGGCCAGGCGCTGGCAGAAAGCGCATATCGGCTGACCGAGGGTGGTTTGCTCTTGCTGAATCCTCCGGAAGCCTTCATTCTGGAAAGCAGGGTACGTATCCATCCTCGGGCCAACACCGCGCTTTCCGGTCTCTATCATGCGGGCGGGCAGTTCCTGACCCAATGTGAAGCGGAGGGATTCCGGCGTATCACCTATTACCTGGATCGCCCCGACTGCCTCGCCCGCTTCACGGTGACCCTGCACGCCCCGCAGGACAGTTGCCCGGTATTGCTCGCCAATGGCAACTGTATGGCCACGGGTGTTGAAGAGGGTGGCTGGCACTGGGCCCGCTGGGAAGACCCCTATCCCAAGCCGGCCTACCTCTTCGCCATGGTGGCCGGGGATCTGGCGGTAGTCCGCGACCGGTATCGTACCGCTTCCGGCCGGGAAGTAGCCCTGGAAATCTATGTGGCCGAACGCGATACCGGCGCCTGCGCCCAGGCCATGGACAGCCTCAAACACGCCATGCGCTGGGACGAAGAGGTCTACGGCCGGGAATACGATCTAAACCGCTATATGATCGTCGCTACCGACAGCTTCAATATGGGCGCGATGGAGAACAAAGGCCTCAATATTTTTAATGCCAAGTATGTGCTCGCTAGCCCGGAAACAGCTACGGACAGCGACTATCAGGGTATCGAGTCGGTTATCGCCCACGAATATTTCCACAACTGGACCGGCAATCGGGTGACCTTGCGCGACTGGTTTCAGCTCAGTCTCAAAGAAGGCCTGACGGTGTTTCGCGATCAGGAATTCAGTGCCGATCAAAATTCCCGCGGTGTCCAGCGCATCGGCGATGTACGCCGCCTGCGTGCCGCCCAGTTCCCGGAAGACGCTGGTCCGCTCGCCCACCCGGTGCGGCCCGATGCCTATTCCGAGATCAACAATTTCTACACCGCCACGGTTTATGAAAAAGGCGCCGAATTGGTGCGAATGATGCACACCCTGCTTGGCAAGGTGCCATTTCGGAAGGGTATGGATCTGTATTTCGAGCGTCACGACGGCCATGCGGTAACCATCGAGGACTTTATTGCCGCCATGGAAGACGCCAACCAGCGTGACCTCTCCGGATTTCGGCGCTGGTATGGCCAGGCGGGGACGCCCGTGGTACGGGCTACAGGCAGCTACGATCCTGCCCGGCACAGCTATACCCTTACCCTGCATCAGGAAACCCCGGCAACCCCCGGTCAACCCGTGAAAGAGGCGGTGCCGATCCCGGTTCGTATGGCGCTGCTCAACACCCAAGGGCAACGTGTGCCTCTGGAGGTTGTCGGGGGTGCCTCCGAAACGGTATTGTTGCTGGAGCAGTCGGAGCAATCCTGGAACTTTGCGAACTTGCCGGGTCCGGTGATTCCTTCCCTTCTGCGCGGCTTCTCCGCCCCGGTGCGGCTGCAGGACTCTCTGGATGACGACGCCCATGGTTTTCTGGCACGCCACGATGATGATCCCTTCAATCGCTGGGAAAGCATGCAGGACCTTGCTGTAAAAGCCTTGCTCGCCGCTGTGGCGGATTCATCGGTCGCACCATTGCCCGTCACATTACGGAACGCCGTCGCAGCGACGCTGGCGGACCGTCAGCTGGACCCCGCCTTTTGTGCCGAACTGTTGACGCTCCCCGGCGAGGATTATATTGGTGAACAGATGCCTGTAGTCGCCGTCGAGGCCATCCACCGGGCCCGGGACGGGATGATGCGTGCCATCGGCAGACATTTCGCAAAGGAATGGACCGGTCTGTATCACGATCTTGCTGCCGCCTATCAGCGCGACGGTCTGTCCATCGGTCGCCGGCGCCTGCGCAACCTGGCTCTGGCTTATCTCCTCGCCGGTGAGGGCAACAGCCGCGAAGGCGCGATCCTGCACGCCCGTCAGCAATATATACAGGCTGATAACATGACGGACCGACTGGCAGCTTTCCAGTTGCTGGCGCAACACCGGCATCACGATGCCGAAGACGTCATCCTCGACTTTTACCAAAGGTGGCACGAATACCCGCTGGTGATCGACAAATGGTTTGCCATACAGGCGGCTGCGCCCTACCCGAAAACCTTGCGGCAGGTGGAACATCTGCTGGTGCATCCCGCCTTCGACTGGCGGGTGCCCAATCGGGTGCGTGCGGTACTCGGTGCGTTTGCCGCCAATCCCACGGTTTTCCATGCGGCGGATGGCTCCGGTTATACGTTCTTTGCCGAGCAGATCCGCCGTCTGGATGACATCAATCCGCAGACGGCGGCGCGCCTGGCGACACCCCTCAGTCGTTGGCAGCGTTACGATGCCCCGCGTCAGCAGGCGATGGTGACGGCCTTGAAAATATTGGCTGGTAAGCCTGGGCTTTCCCGCGATCTGGCAGAAGTCATACAGCGTTCCCATCCAGAGTAGACATCGGCATCATGCAAAGAGACTGAAGGGATGTCGACGCATCAGTTCCACGGACGGGGGATGCTCTCCAGCCGTTTCCAGTGCCGGGAGAATTTTTTGTGTTGCCGGACCTCCCGGGCATGGAGATAGCCCATCAGCATCCCCGCATTGAAGGCGAGCCCGTGCCTGCGGCTGGTAGCCAGTCCTGCAAGATGCTGCCCTGCCATATCTGCATCATGCATTGCGCCGGAGATTTTTTGCAGGGCGGAGAGGGCCTTGATCAGCGCCTTGCTGTCTTTGCTGGGCCACATATCTCCTAGTGCGAGAATTACATAGCGCCAATTCTTGATGCGAATGCGCAGGGCATGAAACTCGGCGGGGGTTTGGGCCGCAGCACCCGCCGCCGTCAATTTGCGGTCCTGACGCCGCAAATGCATTTCCGCGTAGTGCTGGAGGTCTTCGTCACTGTGCAATGCGGCACGCAGCAGCAGCGCCCAGATCTGCAGTATCCTAGCGGCGAGGTGACCCAGTCCGGCAGGGGTGGTTTCGGCCTGCGCGCTCAACCAGGTGTACAGGGGCGCGACCTCTGTGCCTGTCCCGGCAGCCAAAGTCGCCCAGTATGTGGCCAGCACTTCATGATCGCGCCGTATACTTTGCTGATGAAACCAGTCCGCCAATTCCTGACGGACACCCTCCAGATGCTTGTCGGTATCCAGTGCCCGGCAGAATCGCAGCACTGCGCGCAGGCTGCGGACCGCTTTGCGCAACTGATGAAAGGTCTCCGGGCTGTTACCGGCCGCATGCTGCCTGGCGGCGGTGAGGGCCTGCTGACATTGTGCGATCAACAGGCGGCTGAGTGCCTTCCCGGCATTTTCGTGTCGGCGCAGCGGTGGTGTTTTGTCCCCCAGCGCAACGGCATCGGCTGGTATCAGTCCGGCCAGACGCAACCCCCGGAACATCTTGCTCTCCCCATCAGGCAGCAACGGCAGATGGGCACATAGCTCCGCGCCCATCTCCAATATCGCAGCAGGCTCCCCGGTCGCCAACTCCAACTCGATTTCGAGAATCGGTTCGCACAGGCCGCCGGCAAGGATTTCTCCACGATCCAGGGCGACTACTATCTGACTGCCATCGGCACAATCCACCCGGCTTTCCAGCCGCTCAAAACGGGTTTCGAGGATGGCCTGCAGAGCCAAATCCAGAAAGGGTGCCAGCAATACCGCGGCGTCCGGGTCGGTAAACACCCGGAGGTCCGCTGCGGAGGAGGAAACGGTGACATTCCATTCGGGGCGCTGATGCAATCCGCCCACGGACTGTCCATCGGCCTTGAGGGTGGCGACCCACTCCTTACCTTCTCGACGCACCCGATACGCGAGCTTCGCGCGCCGCAAGGCGCCGTCCCGGCTGTCATAATAGACCGCATGCAGTTTCAGGGTAGGGGCTTTCCCCAGCGCGAGCAGAGGGAATTTGCAAATCCTTTCCCAGGTGACAGGGGATGGGTCCAGTATTTGCAGTTTAAGCTCCTGTTCCATATTTCCCTTCCATCACGAAACGCAGAATCTGCGCCCATTGCGGCAGATCGGCCCGGGTTTCGGCGGCGCGTAGGTCTGCCACTCCCGCACCCAGTTGTGCCGCCCGCACATAAAGTTCGCTGTCGCGCAGGGTGGCCACTACCGGCAATTGCAAATCCGCAAGAAAGGTCTGCAAATGCTGTCCGCCCTTGGTACGCGCATTCACCCGGTTGGCAATCACGCCCATGCGCACCTTTCCCTTGCGAAAGCGTTTTATTTCCTTCAGTTGTTCCAGGAAGACGCGGCTGGCGTCCATATCGAAGGAAGATGGTCCGATGGGCACCAGCAACGCTTCCACCTCGCCCAGCATGTCTTCCAGACGCCCTTTCTTGAGACCGGCAGGGGCGTCAAAGACCACGAAATCCGTGGGTGGATAATCGCGGAAATCCCGGTCGGCATCGGTAATGACGGACAGCTTGGGCAGGTGTTCCGATCGTCGCCCGGCCCAGGTGCTGGACGAGCGCTGTGGGTCCAGATCGGCGAGGAGCACCGAACCGCGCAATGCCAGCAGGCTGGCGAGATTGGTGGCGACGGTTGTTTTTCCGGCACCTCCTTTACTGTTGAGCACCAGCACCCGGATCACTGCTCGCGCCTCTCACCCATAATGACTGCTCCTGTTGTAGTGTTCC